>PNML01000033.1 GCA_013823635.1 Polaromonas sp.
CCGGCGACGGCGCCAGGCCGCCCCATCGCCGCCAACGCAGGCTCCACGCGGTGCCAGGCGAAGTCAAAGCCGGCCCAGACGGCGGCAGGTGGGACGTTTTCTGCCAAGACCAAGGCATGCCTGACACCCGCCTGCACGCTGTCAATGACCGGCACAGGGACCATCGGCTGTATGACAGCAGCCATGCCTGCCAGCCCCGCCCCCCCCAGAATGACGGCCTGCACGCCATACCGCGCCACCGCTTGCAAGCAGGCCTGTGCCAGCAAGGCATGGGCTGCGTCCGGGTCTTGCGCCAGCATTGCGCCACTGGGCGCCACGGTGTCAATCCCAGCCAAGCCATCGGCCAAGCCCAGGTTGTGCACCAGTCGCTCCAGCATGGGCTGCCACTTGGCACCACCGGTGACAATGGCAAAGCGACCATGGCGGCGGGCCTCCAGCAGGGCGGCCTCGGCCAGTCCGGTGGTGGGCACACCCGAATGGTCGCGCAGGGCAAACAGCCCTGGGTCGCCAAAGCAGCCGATCAGCACCGCATGGAACGGCTGGCTGGCCTGCACCTGAACGGCGTCGGCCCAGGAAGCCAGCGCGGCATACGCGGCCACGGCGTAGCTGGCCTCGCAGGCGATGTAGGGAGCGCCCAGTGCAGCGGTGCGCACACTCACCCGCACTTGGGGGCCAGCGGCGGCCTGCCCATGGACCCGCAACAGGCGGCTGACCGACTCGGACGTGTTGGGGTTCAGGATGAGCAGGTGCTTCATGCCGCTCACCGCTCTGCCACGCCTGCGCCAAACAACGACACCAGATCGGGGATCTGCTCAGGCGTACCAGTGAATCGCAACTGTCCTTCCAATTGAGTCAGGTGCTCGCGCATCAGGCGGGCGGCCTCTTGCGGGGCACGCAGTCGGATGGCGTCCAGCAATGCCCGGTGTTCGGCACAGCCGCAGGCCGTGGCCTGCGAACGCTCCGCCAGGTGGTTGGTGCTGTAGGTCATGAGAATGAGCGAGGTACGCGACACCAACTCCCGCAGGATTCGCCCCAGCGTCTGGTGACCCGAGGCGTTGGCGATGTGCAGGTGAAAGTCGCCCGACAGTCGAATGGCGCGGCGCATGTCCCCCGCCTGGCGTGCCTCTTCCTCTTCGTCGATGCAATCGGTCAGCACCTGAATGTCGGCTGGCTGTGCACAGGCAATGAAGCACTCAATGAGGGTGGGTTCTATCATGTGGCGCACCTGGAAGACCTCGCGCGCCTCTTTTTCGGTGGGCTGGGCCACCATGGCACCCCGGTTGGGGGTGAGGGTGAGAATTTGCTCGTTGGCCAGACGAACCAGCACCGGGCGGATGCGGGTGCGGGAGACGCCAAAGGCCGTGGCCAGCCGGTCTTCCACGAGCTTGGTGCCGGGCGGCAAGCGGTGGTCGAGGATGGTGGCCACCATGCGCTCGTAAATGTCGTTTTCGGTGAGAACGGTGGGTTCGCTCATGCTGCTTGCTGCCTTGCACGCTGGCGCCCGGCCAGCCAGCGGGAGAGGCCCACGGTCAGCCCCATCACGGCAAAAGATACCACCATGGTCACGGTCCCCAAGGCATAGATGGCGGGGGTGGTGACGGTGGTGGTCAGGCCTTGCAGCTCCAGCGGCAAGGTGTTGACATCGCCAATGGCTTGCGACGTGCGGGCAATTTCGTCCCAGCTGAGGGTGAAGCCGAACATGCCAATGCCCACCACCGAAGGGGCAATCAGCGGCAGTACCACATGCCGGAACGTCTGCCATGGGGTGGCGCCCAAGTCGCGTGCGGCTTCTTCATAGGCCGGGTTGAAACGGTTGAAGATGGCGAACATGATGAGCAGGCCAAAAGGCAGCGTCCAGGTCAGGTGCGCGCCCAACGCCGAGGTGTACAGCCCGAGGGACGTGTTGTAGGTGTCGGCCATGTCCTGCCAACCCAGCGCGGGCAGCAGGGACTTCAGCACCACATCCACCAGCCTGAACTCCAACCCGATACCCAACGACACAATGATGGACGGCATGATCAGGCTGGCCACCACCACAAAAAACAGCGTGTTGCCACCCCACAGGCGCTTGCGGAAGGCCAATCCCGCCAGCACGGAAAACACCACCGTCAGCACCATGACCACCAGGCCCAGGCCCAGCGAGCGGCGCAGCGCGGCCCCGATGTCCACCACCCCAAGCCCCTCGGCCAGCTTGGTGAACCAGTGCCAAGACCAACCGCGCATGGGAAAGGTCAACCCGCCGTCCGGCCCCTGCAAGCTGAGCACCACGATGACCAGCATGGGTCCGTACATGAACAACACAAACGCGGCGAAAAACAGGGCCAGTGGCCAAAAGCCGGGCGCGCGAGAAGGGGTGTGCATGTCAAAGCTCCTTGCGAATGTCCACCAACCGGGTGAGCGCCCAGATGATCATGAGCACCACCACCAGCAAGATGACGGCATTGGCCGCCGCCAGCGGAAACTGCAGATAGGAGGTTTGCACCTGAATGATCTTGCCCACCGATGCAATCTGCTGCCCTCCCATCACCCCAATGGTGACGAAATCGCCCATGACAATGGTGATGACAAAAATCGACCCGATGATGATGCCGGTGCGCGACAGCGGCACCACCACATTCCACAGCGTTTGCCAGGCCGTGGCCCCACTGTCTGCCGCGGCTTCAAGCAGGCTGCGGTCGATGCGCATCATGCTGTTGAAAATGGGCACGATCATGAACATGGTGTAGAGGTGCACAAACGCCAGCACCACCGAAAAGCCGGAAAACAACAACCATTCCACGGGCTCATCCACCACCCCCAGAAACAGCAAGCCCTGGTTGACCAGTCCGTGGCGCCCCAACAGCGGCACCCAGGCAATCATTCGGATGACGTTGGACGTCCAAAACGGGATGGTGCACAGCACAAACAGCAGGGTCTGCATGCCGCTGGAACGCACGTGAAACGCCAGGAAATACGACACCGCAAAACCAATGATCAGGGTGAACAGCCACACCAGAAAACTGAACTTCAAGGTGGACCAGTAGGTTTTGAGGGTGACACACCAATCCCCCCCTGACAGGCAGCCGTCAAACACCTGCACATAGTTTTTGACGGTGAATGCTGGCAACAACTCGTATTGGCTGTAGTCCCAAAAGCTCACCATCAGCACCAAGCCCAGAGGCACCAGGAAAAACAGCACAAACACCGCCGCCAAAGGTGCCGCCTGCCACCAGGCGGCCAGGCTGCGGCCTGGCGCCGCGGGCGGCACCGTCGAGAGGGAGGAAACGGGGGTACTCATGGCATGAACGTCTTCAGGTGTTGGGCGCCCCACCCCACCCAGCGCTCGCCCATGCCACAGGGGTGGCGGGTTGCGCGCACGGGGCTGGCGGGCGGGGCATAAGGCACACAGCTCAGGCGCGTCAGGCCGCCACGAACTCGTTCCACTTCTGCACCATGTAGGTGTTTTCGTCCATCACCGCGTTCCAGCAGGCAATGCCACCCATGCGCGACTCATAGCTGCCGCCATCGCGCACGCTGCCCGCTTTGGCCAGCACATCACCGTTGGGGCTCTTGATGTCTTGTGCCGCCGGCTTGCCCTCCATCCAATAGGCCCACTCGTAGGCCTCCATCTTGGCCTTGGCGGTGTCGAGCACGGCACTGTAATAACCCTGGCGGTTGAGGTAAGCGCCAGCCCAGCCGTCCAGAAACCAGTTGATGAATTCATACGCACCGTCCAGCTTGCGGCCCGAGAGGGTGGCGGGCAGGCCAAAGCCCGCCGCCCAGGCCCGGTAGCCTTCTTTCAGCGGCTGAAAGTTGCAGGCGATGCCCTTGGTGCGCACGGCGGTGACGGCGGGGCTCCACATCGACTGGATGACCACCTCACCCGAGGCCATCAGGTTGACCGACTCGTTGAAGTCTTTCCACAGGCTGCGGAATTGGCCCGCCTTTTTGGCTTCGATCAGCGTTTTGATGGTGAGGTCAATTTCCTGTTTGGTCATGTTGCCCTTGTCGGGGTACTTGTAAATGCCCATGGCCTCCACCACCATGGCCGCATCCATGATGCCGATGGACGGGATGTTCAAAATGGCCGCCTTGCCCTTGAACTCGGGGTTGAGCAACTCAGCCCAGGAGTTGATGGGGCGCTTGATGAGGTCGGGCCGAATGCCCAGCGTGTCGGCGTTGTAGACCGTGGGGATCAGGCTCATGAACTGCGTCGGGCTCTTGGCAAACACCTTGCTTTTCTCGCCTTCCAAAAAGATGACCTTCTTGGGTGCGGTGCCCTGCTCGCCCACGGCCTTGCCCGCCACAGTACCGGTGGTGAACAGGCTGGTGATCTTGTCAGCGTTTTTGATGCGCTTGGTGTCGATGCCCTTGAGGTTGCCCGTGGGCACGATGTTTTTCAGCGAGAAATACTCCGTGTCGATCAGGTCAAAGCTGTTGGGGGCGGTGACGGCCCGTTTGGTCACGTCGTCGGTGGTGACGGCCACGTACTGGATTTTGATGCCGGTGTCTTTTTCAAACTTCTCGCCAATGGCCTTGTCCTGGTTCACCGCCGTGCCCAGGTAGCGCAACACGATGGGCTCGGCCGAGTGCACAGCCGGGAACATGCCTGCAGCCAAAATGCCCGCCGTGCCTTTGAGCAGGGAGCGGCGGTCGAGGCCCAGGCTGCCTGCGGCAGCGGTGGGGGAAAAAACGTCTTTCGGTTGGTTGGACATGGCAAGGACTCCATCAGGGGGTGGGCAAAATGCTTCTGTCGAAGCGGGAAAAAAGCAAAAAACTCGAGGTAAACAGGCGGACTCAGCCGCGCAAGGGGTGAGCGGCCTGGGCGGCCCATGACAGGTGAACGGCATCGCCCACCCCAAAAGGGGACTGCGCAAACCGAGCCTCTGACCACATCACCGAGAACTCGGCCGTGCTGTGGGCGGTGCGTTCGGCACCCAGGCTCTGCAACCCCACCAGCACGTAGGTGCCCTGGTATTCCACATCGGTCACCACGGCAGGCAATGCAAGGTCATGGGCAGGCGCAGGCGCTGCGGCGGGGGTGAGTTGCATGTGATCGGTGCGCACCCCCACCAAGCCATCGGGTGTGCGGATGACGTTGTGGCCACCCATGAAGCGGGCCACAAACTCGTTCACCGGCTGGTTGTAAACCTCGTGTGGTGTGCCCGTCTGAACAATGTGGCCATGGTCCATCACCACCATGGTGTCGGCCAGCGCCATGGCCTCTTCCTGGGAATGTGTCACGTGGATGAAGGTCAGACCCAACTCCTTTTGCCAGCGGCGCAACTCGGCCCGCATCTGAATGCGCAAAA
This sequence comes from Polaromonas sp., assembly GCA_013823635.1. Taxonomy (GTDB): domain Bacteria; phylum Pseudomonadota; class Gammaproteobacteria; order Burkholderiales; family Burkholderiaceae_C; genus UBA2334. The sequence continues at coordinate 5,292 of PNML01000033.1, forward strand.
AGGGGTCCAGGGCTGACAACGGTTCATCCAGCAGCAAAACCTTGGGCTGGGTGATGAGGGCACGCGCCAACGCCACCCGCTGCTGCTGGCCGCCAGACAACTCACCGGGCTTGCGTGCGGCCAGGTGGCCCATGGCCACCCGGTCCAGCAGGTGCTGCGCTTGCTGCTGGCGCATGGCCTTGTCAACACCCCTCATCTTCAGGCTAAAGGCCACGTTGTCCAGCGCACTCAGGTGGGGAAACAGCGCAAAACTCTGAAACATCATGGCCGTGCCCCGGGCGGCGGCGGGCAAGTTGGTGATGTTGCGGTCACCCAGCAAGATGTCGCCACTGCTGACCGACTCGTGCCCAGCCACCATGCGCAGCGTGGTGCTTTTGCCGCAGCCCGAGGGCCCCAGCAGGCAGCAATAACTGCCGCTGGCAATTCGGAGGTTGATGGCGTCAACCGCAGGCTTGGCTTCGCCATAACGCTTGGTGAGCGCAACCAACTCGATCGCGGCACCGGCCGCACTCGGTCCAGAGGACACAGGGGAATGGGATGAAGGGGCGGAGTGTGCACGCATGCCCCCAGCAGCAGCAAGCACCGTGCCAACTTTGTACACAAAAATTTATTTATTTTGTATACAAAATGCACTCAGGTTGTGCGCAATATACACCCACTGCGCACCCATGCTGTGCGCGATGCCCTGCCGGGGTGCCGCACGCGCCAGGCCAGGCCACGCACATCCAACGGCACATCGACACCACATTTTTTGAAACTCAAGGTTCAGAACTGCCTGATTGGTGTGCGTTCATTGCGATGTATTTGGCACTCCATCGTTCGTGGTGACGCCCATCGCGCCAAACGTTCAGCCAAATGGGGAATGCCCACGGCGTGCGGGCGGCGATAGCATGTGGCGCTTTGGCCGCGCCTTTGACCGATGAACACCCATCTGCACACCCCACCCGTCGCACACAGGCCGAAGCACCCGCCCACTGGGGCTTGGCCGCACGTTGGGCCGTTCCGTGTTTTGTGGCGCTGGTGACAGCGGTGGCGGTCATCTGGGGACAAGTGCCCTGGGCGCTGGTGGGTGTGTACGCGGGCATGAGCGTGGTGGGCTTCATGGCCTATGCGTTCGACAAATCGGCCGCGTTGGCCAACCGCTGGCGCACCCCCGAAAGCACCCTGCTGCTGGGCCTGCTGGGCCTGCTGGGCCTGCTGGGCGGCTGGCCGGGTGCGTTGGTGGCGCATCAAGCACGATGCTCAGGCACGACTGGATGAAAACAAGCGCTGCTCGGAGACTGGGTGCAACCACCCACTGACTAGCACCCGTCACCCGTGGACAGCCCTGACCACGGTGGTGTCCCGGCCTCTGAAGGTGTTTTCGTTCATCCCACCAATCCGCGACCACGCGGAAGACTTGGAGCGGCAAGCGAATGAGCGCACACCGGATCCAGGTCAGGTGAATCACCAACGGACGATACCGTCAGCGTCGGGCGCTGGGTTTGCGCGGTGCGCCGCCAAAGCAAACCTCGACCTCACCCACCGGCAGAGGGTGAGAGAACAGGTAGCCCTGAGCGGCTGTGCAGCCGCTGGTCAGCAGCGCTGTTTTTTGTGCCTCGGTTTCGACCCCCTCAGCCACCACACGGATCCCCAGTGCGTTGGCCATGGCAATGATGGCGCTGGCGATGGCACGGTCATGCGACTCACTGGCAATGCCGTCCACGAAGCTTCTGTCGATCTTGATTTCGTCAAGCGAATACCGCTTGAGGTAACTCAGCGATGAGTACCCCGTGCCAAAGTCATCCAAACTGAGGTGAATGCCCAACGCCTTCAGCTGGTTGATCATGGCCAGCACGTAGTCCACGTTTTCCAGCAGCGCATGCTCGGTGAACTCGAGGGCCAGGCACTCGGGTTCCAGGCCAAATTTGGCCAGCAAGCGCTCCACTTTTTCAGGAAATTGGGCCTTGCGCAACTGGCGCGATGAAATGTTCACCGACACGCGTGGGGCTTCCAGACCCACCGACTTCCAGGCACCGATTTGCTGGCAGACGCTTTCCAGCACCCATTCGCCCACGATGTCGATGAGGCCGGTTTCCTCGGCCACTGGAATGAAACGATCGGGTGGAATCAAACCCCGCTCGGGGTGGTGCCAGCGCAGAAGGGCTTCCAGCCCGATCGCATGCCCCGTGTCCATGTCGACTTGCGGCTGGTACACCACATAGAGTTGCCCCCGCTCCATGGCCTGGCGCAGGTCAGAGGCGTAGAACATGCGCTCGCTGGTCTGCGCTTTGAGTTCCGGGGTGAAAAATTGAAAATTGTTTTTGCCACTGTCTTTGGCCCTGTACATGGCCACGTCAGCACACTTGAGCAGGGTTTGTGTGTCGGTACCGTCTTCGGGGTAAAGGCACACCCCGATGCTGACCGTGGTGTAGATCTTGCGGTCCTCCAAGACGTGGGGCAACGACAGCTGCCCGATGATGCGCTCGGCCGTGGCGCTGACTTCGCTGGGAGAGGTGTTTTCCAGCAGGATGGTGAATTCATCGCCCCCAAAGCGCGCCACGGTGTCGCCAGCACGGACGCATTCACTCAGTCGGCCAGTGAGCTGGCGCAGCAGCAGGTCGCCCGCGTCATGCCCCATTGAGTCGTTGACAATTTTGAAGTTATCGACATCGACAAACATCACCGCCACCAGGCTTTTGGCTCGCCCAGCTTTGGCAATGGCGAGTTTCAAGCGGTCCACATACAGCGCGCGGTTGGGCAGACCCGTCAGTTCGTCGTGTGTGGCCAAGTATTCGATGCGCTTTTGCGACTCCTTGACCACCGAAATGTCGCTGAAGATACCGACGTAGTGCAGCACTTCACCCTCGGTGTCCTTGACCGAATTGATGGTCAGCCACTCGGGATAAATTTCACCGTTCTTGCGCTTGTTCCAGATTTCGCCCTGCCACCAGCCTTTGTGGTTGATCTGTTGCCACATCTCGGCGTAGTACTCAGCACCGTGTTTGCCGGAACTCAGCACGCTGCTTTTTTGGCCAATCACCTCACGCTCGGTGTAGCCAGTGACGTCCACGAAGGCTTTGTTGACCGTCATGATCAAGCCCTGCGGGTTGGTGATCACGATGCCTTCGCCCGCGTGGTCAAAAACCCGAGCGGTGAGGCGAAGCTGGTTTTCTGCCTCCTTGCGAGCCGTGATGTCGGTCGACTGCGTGCAAACCGCGTAGACGATGCCGTCTGCATCGTGCAAGGGAAAGCGCACCGACAGGAACACCCGCTGGCCATGGGGCGTGTTCACACTCTCTTCGAATTCGACGGCATCGTTGACCTTCATGGCCTCCAGATCATTGCGCCGGAACTCGTCGGCAATCGCACGCGTAAACAATTGCCGGTCGGTTTTGCCCATGGCCAGGTCCGACGGCACGCCAAACACATCGACAAAGCGGCGATTGACAAAGATGTATCGGCCAGAAGGGTCTTTCAGCGACGACAGCGCATGGGAGTTGTCCATGATCGCCATCATTTTTTCCTGACTGTTGCGCGCAGCCACTTCGGCGGCGTACAGGTCGGTGTTGTCAATCAGGAAAACGATGGCCCCGCGCACCCCGGTGGGTGAAAAGTTGGGCGTGACATGCAAGATGTAATGGCGGTTGTCTGACGCCAGGGGGGTTTCAACCGGTCTGCCTTCGGTCAGGACCTGGCGGATGGCTTCTTCAAAGTCACCCATACCCCGAGGCCGCTTGATGCGGTTGACCCGCTGACCGACCATGGTGGAGTCCAGGGACAGCAATTCAGCGGCGGGGCGGTTGAAACGCTCCAGTTCCTGCGCCCGGTTGACGACGAACAACGGAAAACCGATGCAGTTCTGCACGTTTTCAATGTCGTAGGCTATCTCGGTCAGCTCGGCGCTTTTGACCTGCAATTCTTCGTTGACCGTGGTCAGCTCTTCGTTGGTGGATTGCAGTTCCTCGTTGGCGGCTTCGAGTTCTTCGTTGGACGATTGCAGCTCTTCGTTGGCGGCCTGCACCTCTTCATTGAGTGCCTGCATTTCTTCATTGGACGTTTCCAGTTCCTCGATGACCGCTTGCAAGTGCTCGCGGGTGGCCACCAACTCGTCCTCCAACTCCTTGACATTCCAGCCACTGACGTGTTCGCTCCGCGTGGCGCCCGCCTCGACCACCCGTGCCTTGGGGGACGGCTCGAAGCACACCAAGAACAAGCCACTCAGGCTCCCGTGGCTGAGGTAGTGAACCGCCAATCGCACCACGCGTTTGCCACTGCCCAGTTTCAGAGCCCGGGGCCGACCGTAAACAGAGGTTTTTTTGTGTTGCGCCTGATGGGTGAGGGTCTGCAAGTCGGCACCGAATTCGATCCGGATCATGTGCAGCAAGTCAAAGGTCGGTTTACCGTCAGAAATGTTGAGGTATTCGCCTGGGTTGCCGTACAGATGAAGGATGTCAAAGCCGCTGTTGATCAGCACGCCGGGGGGCAGGTAAAACCGCGCGGCGGCATCCAGGTACTGTAATTCGCCATTTTTGGCCGCACTCACCGCCACAGCCGGGCTGGTTTTTTCCGGCGCAGGCAGCGTGAACGCCCCACCAGTGAAGGGTGGGCGATTGGGGACGTTTTCGCGCAGAAAAATCTTGGCATCCTTGTCGTGTTGGCGAAACAGGGAATCTTGCTGGTAGATGTTTTCCGAGCGACCCAGGAACAAATAGCCTTCAGGGCGCAAGGCATAGTGAAACATGGACAGTATCTTGGCCTGGAGGTCCGCTTGAAAGTAAATCAACACGTTGCGGCAGCTGATGAGGTCCAGGCGCAGGAACGGCGGATCCTGCGCCAGATCCTGACGGGCAAACACCACCATCTCCCGCAACATTTTCGAGACTTCGTAGCTGTCGCCTTTGGCCGAAAAATACTTGGCCACCAGCGCCGGCTCGATCTCGCTCAGCGAGGCGGCGGAATAGCAGCCCTTGCGGGCGGTGGCCATGGCGTTGAGGTCGAGGTCGGTTGCAAAAATCTGAACCTTGAAGCGGCTGAGCACGGAGCCCGCTTGCTCGCACAGCAGCATGGCAATGGAGTAGACCTCTTCTCCCGTTGCACAGCCAGCCACCCATATCCTTATTTCCTCGTCCGGTCGTTTGTCCTGCACCACTTTGAAAAGCGTCTTGCCCAGCGCATCAAAGGCGGGTTTGTCTCGGAAGAATGCGGTGACTGAAATCAGAATGTCTTTGCTCAGGTGCTCAAGTTCCTCTGGGGTCGCATCGACATATTGGAAGTAGTCTTCCAGCGTGGCCATGTGGTTGGCGGCCATGCGCCGCTCGATGCGGCGCCAGACGGTGTTTTCCTTGTAGCCGCTGAAATCCACCTTGGTGCGTTGCCGCACTTTCATCAGCAGTTGCTTGAGCGTCGAGGCACTGCCGCTGGTTTTTTCGGGTGGCGACAAGTGATCCCGAGAATCGGCAATGGCCGCTATCTTTTGGGCGATCTGGTCAGGTGGCAGGACCCAGTCCACACAACCGGTGGCGATGGCCGACTGGGGCATGCCATCGTACTTGGCGCTGGAGGGCTCCTGGGCAAACGTGAAGCCACCCACAGCCTTGATCTCCCGGATGCCCTGAGACCCATCACTGCCCGTGCCTGACAGGACAACACCGATGGAGTCTTCGCCATACTGCTCAGCCAGAGATGTCAGAAAAACATTGACCGACGGTTTGGGAACCATCTTGCGAGACGTGCTGGTCAACCTGAAACAACCCTCGTGGAGGGTCACGTTGCTGTTGGCTGGGGTGATGAAAATCGTGTCGGCCTCAGGCTTGGACCCGTCCTCAATTTCCATGACCGCCATGGCGGTCTCTCTGCTGAGCAATTGGACCAGCATGCTGCGATAGGTCGGGGACAGGTGCTGCACCACCACGTAGCACAGTCCCAGGTTGATGGGCAAACTTGAAATCAAGGCGGAAAGCGCCTCCAGCCCTCCGGCAGAAGCCCCCACCCCCACCAAATAGCGGTGACGCGCAACGGCAGTCTCGGTGGTTGGTTCTGCGCTCCCTGACGGTTTGCCTTTTCTTTTGGGCTTCGACTCCGCCGACGGCAATTTGTTCATACACACACTTCTTGTAGGGTTTTTTTCATTATTGCATGTGAAAATGATGCAAATACGTGGAACACCCTACGGACATTCCCTCCCCCATGCGCGCGCCTGGCAGCGCTCCAACTGGATGGCCGCTTCCACCACACTTGGCATCGCACCCATCTCCCGGGCGACGAGCTTTGCGCCCGCGCCAACTCGGCCATCTTTCAGCATGAGGGCCAGCGAAGCGGCCACAGCCTCCACGGTCTGCTGACCTGGCTCGACCGTGCATCCCGCCTCGGCAGCAGTGATGGCACGCGCGTTGCGGAAGTGGTCCGCTGCCTGCGGCAGCACCAGATGTGGCACCCCGTGCGAAGCGGCAGCCAACAAGGTTCCTGCGCCACCGTGTGACACCACCCCATCGCAATGCGGCAGCAAGGCACCCTGCGCCAAAAACCGATGGGCAAACACGTTCGAGCCAAGGTGGGCAAAGCGCGACAGATCACCATCTGCGCCAACCGTGACCACCACGGTTGCGCCAAGGCGCGCTGCCGCGCGGGTGGCAACCATCAACGCGGGACTTCGGTTGAACACCGTGCCGAACGTCACATAAATTCTGGGTTGGCGTGTGTTCCGCCCCTCCAGGGCCAGGCGCAGGCTGGCAGGCAGCGCAGGCACCTCCGTTGTTTCCGGTCGGTAGGGGTTGAAGTGGAAAACACGGTCCCGCCCCCGCGCGATGGGGGGCTGGAGGACCCAGGGCACGATGTCCAGGTCAAGGTGGCGGTAGACGCCCCCCTGGGCGGGTGGCGCCAGCCCTCGCGCTCGCCAATGCGGGCCGAAGAAGTTCATGGCGTCTTCAAGGTACTGGTGCGGTGGCCGCAGGCCGTAGCCATGTGTCACGTGGCGAAGTCCCAGGTGTTGGCAAACCAACGGTGCAGCCAATGCCGCAGGCTCGTGCACCACGACGTCCGGTCGCCAGTCAAGGACTGCTTGTTCCAAGCCCGCCAGCATCGCCGGCCCCAGCACATCGCCAAACAACCTGGGAAAGGTGAACGCGGACTGCTGTTCTCCGGCCAGTTGCAGAACCTCGGCATGGGTTGCCCGAAACAGGCGCCGACTGACCTCAAAGGTCGGGCCTGCAGCGAACAAATCAAAGCCTTCACCCGCCAACCAAGGCAATGCGTCAGGCGCTGTGACCCACGCGACCTCATGACCACGCTTGCGAATGGCCTTCGCCAGCGGTCGCAACGGCTGCAAGTGCCCGAGGCCACCCGTTGTGCAAAACAGCACACGCATGCCGTGCCTGCGGCCTTCAGTCAGCGCTCAGCTTGTATTCCTCCACCAGGGCGGACCAAACGGCCAGTTCCCTCGTGATGGTGGCACCCAGTTCCCGGGGCGACGCAGTCTCGACCGCCAGCATGCGGCGCTCGAAATCGGCGCGGACTTCAGGCTTCGCCACCACAGCGGCGATGTCGGTGGCCAGTCGCTCGCGGATGGCGGGCGGCACCCTGGCCGCCACGTACAGTCCCTGCCAGGTGGGCACATCCACGCCACCCATGTCGGCTTCGGCCATCGTCGGCACATCGGGCAGCGCGTCGCTGCGCTGGGGCGCCAACACGGCCAGCAGCCTCAGCGTTCCCGCCTTGGCTTGCGGTTGCAGCTGTGACAGTGGCCCGAACATCAGCTGGACCCGACCCGCCAGCAGGTCGGGCATTGCCTGCGCACTGCCCTTGTAAGGCACCCGCGTGAGCTGAATGCCGGCGGTCTTCATGAATTGGGTGGCGGCCAGCACCTCGGCCGGCGTGCTGGTCGCCACGTTCAGGGTGCCCGGTTGCTGCTGCGCATGCTTCACCAGGTCGGCAACCGTCTGGGCCGGTACCCCCGGGTGAACGGACAGCGCAAACGGGACTCGACCGACCTTGCCCAGTGGCGCGAGGTCCTGCGCCCAGTCCAGGCCAGAGCCCTTGGCCAGCAACGGCGTTGCGATCATCGATCCCGGCGCATAAAGCAGGGTGTGGCCGTCCGCAGGGGCAGCCACCACCTCGCGAGCGGCGACCAGTCCATTGCCCCCTGGTTTGTTCTCCACCACCACCACCTGGCCGAGCGAGGTGCTCAGGTGCTGGGCCACCTGGCGCGCGATGAAGTCGCTGGGGCCACCGGCCGCCACGGGCACCAGCATGCGCAAGGGTTTGGTTGGGAAACTGGCAGAGGCGGTGGGCTGTGCCGTGGTGGGCACAGGGCCCGCCAGGGTGGCCAGGGCGGCCAGACAGAGCAAGAGGTGGCGCATGGAATCCTCCAATGGTCAAAAGTGGCTCGGAAAACCCGAGATCGGCTGCACCAGTGCAGCCACGGGATCGAGGTGGCGATGCCGTTCACTGTAGGAGCCGACCCATGGCCGCGAAAGCACCCGGCAGGCACAATGCGCTTTAACCAATGGTTGAAACCACTCACCGTTTGAACCGACGATGGACAAGCTTCGAGCCTTGCACTATTTCATTGCCGCTGCCGAAGATGGCAGTTTTTCCGCTGCGGCGCGGCGATTGGACGTCAGCGTGCCGGCAGTGACCAAGCTGGTGTCCGCGCTGGAGCGAGACCTGGGCGTCAAACTGCTTGACCGCAGCACACAGGGGCTGACCCTGACGGCGCGCGGTGAGCAATACATGGAAAGCTGCAAGCCGCTGATGACGCAGCTTGCCGAGGCCGACCGTGCGTTGGCGGCACCCGGTGAGCGGGCAGCGCGCACGCTGGTCGTGGGGGCGCCGCCGCTGCTGTCGCGCTCAATGTTGGTGCCGGCTTTGGCCGAATGGCACGACCGCCATCCGAATGTGCACATCGAGCTTCGGACCGTGGACTTCCTCACCGTCAAGGACACGGCGACCCGTGGCATCGATGTGCTGGTGGCCCTGGGTTGGCCGGGCAGCGTGGACCTTGTGCAGCGACCCTTGGCGCAAAGCCGGTTGATCATTTGCGCCAGCCCGGCGTACTGGCGCCGCCACCGGATGCCGGTCAGGCCATCGGACCTGACGAACCATGTGTGTCCACTGGTCCGCAGCCCGGAAGGCACGGTCCTCGACCTGTGGCGCCACTCGCGCGATGGTGTCGTCGAGGAAGTGGCCGTCAGCGGCTGGCTCACCTGCGCCAGCCGCGACGACGTGCTGCAGGCGGTGCTGCTGGGCCAGGGTGTTGGCCGCTTCGCCGATCTGTCGGTCTGGCCCTTGGTTCGCGACGGCCTGCTGCAGCCCGTGCTGCTCGACTGGGACAGCAGCGACTCGCCGCCGTTCAGTGCGCTGATACGACCCGAGTCGAAACGCGATGCCGTGGTACAGGACTTGGTCGGGTTCCTCTCAGACCTGTTGCAGCCCATCGAAAAAATGTGCAGTGACGCATTTGGCGCGCGACCGTCCGCCATTCGTCCCCGCTGGTACGCGAGTCGTTCAGGGCGCGCGTCGCGGGTCCCGCCGTGAGCATCGGGTCGGCGGGTCAAACCAACAGCGGCTCCTGGCCGTTTACACCCCTGCCCCCGACACCCCACCGCACCCACCCCGCCAATACGCGTACCCCCAAGCCGGCTGAAAGCCCACGCGCTGGTACAGTGCCAGGGCGGGTGCGTTGGCGGCCCCCACTTGCAGAAACACGCGGGCAATGCCCCGCCGTTGGGCCAGTTGCGCCATGGTCTGCAACACCTGGGCTGCCAGGCCCTGGCCCCGGTGGCTTTGGGCGGTGCGCATGCCGTGCACACCCATCCAGCCCCAGCCGAACGAGGCCGCGCCACAGGCCACCGTCTGGCCGCCGAGTTCGGCGCTGACGTACACCGTGCCCACCGCCCGCGAGAGGTTGCGCACGCGGTGGGCACCGTCCACCGGGTCCATGCCCGGCCCCAGAAACAGGGCCTGCCACGCCGGGCTGGCCTGGGTTGACGCACCCACCTGCGCCTGCACCCGCACGGGCTGTATACCCAGGGCCGCCACCATGGCGTCGGTGGCCATGACTTGCACCCAGGTGGGCTCGTGTGGACTGAAGTGCTGCTGGCTCAGTGCCTGGTGCACGGGCCGCACACTGGGTGCGCTGGCTGTGTCGGGCAGGCGGAACACGGGTGCCAGCCCGGCGGCCCGGTAGTGGTCTGCGATGGGCTGGGTGTGTGCCGCGTGGGCGGGCGTGAACTGGTGCGCCAGCGGCACGGCGCTGTGCGCCCGGCCCACAGTGCCACGGTCCATGGGCAGCAGCCAGTGGGCTGACGCCTCGGGTTGGGCCGCCAGTGGCCAGGTGTGCACCGCGTCGGGGGCCACCGCGGCCACGGTGGCGCGCTCGATGTTGGCCACGTCTGCCGGGCACAGGCCAGAAAGCATATTTTTATAGCAAACTGTTATTTAACATAAAGCGCTGAACGCGCTTTTTATTCACAAAACACAGCCCACACCGCCGCCAACGCCCTCAGCGGGGGGTGTCGGCCTGCCCCGGCAGGCCCCAGCGGGCGGCGGCGGCGTCGTCGCTCACGCGGGCGTCCACCCAGCGAGCGCCAGCCGGGGTTTGTTCCTTTTTCCAGAACGGGGCGTGGCTCTTGAGGTAGTCCATCAAAAACTCGCAGGCCTGGTAGCTTTGCCCGCGGTGGGCCGAGGTCACGGCCACCAGCACGATCTGGTCGCACGGCTGCAGCAGGCCCACGCGGTGAATGACGCGGGCTCCCAGAATGTCGAAGCGGCGGTGGGCTTCGTCCACCATGGCCTCGATGGCTTTTTCGGTCATGCCGGGGTAGTGCTCCAGCTCCATGGTGCTGATGGCGCTGCCCTCGTTGCGGTCGCGGACGGTGCCCACAAAGCTGCACACGGCCCCCACGCCGGGCTGGCCTGCACGCAGCGCGGCCACCTCGGTGCTGAGGTCGAAGTCGTCGGTCTGGATGGAAACGCGCGCGCCCATCGTCAGCCCCCGGTCACGGGCGGGAAAAACGCCACCTCGGCGCCGGGCGCCAGCGCAGCGGACTCGTCGCCCATGGTTTGGTTGACGGCGATGCGCACGGCCCGCGTGCGGGCCAGCGCCTCGGCATGGGCACCGCCCCTGGCCAGCAGCTCGTCGCGCAGCTGGGCCACGGTGGTGGCGTGGGAGGCCACCACTTCCTGGCCGGTGCCAATGGCTTCGCGGATGGAGGCAAAGTATTTGACGGTGATGGACATGGCGTGCGGGTGCAAAAAGCTGGGGAAATGGGCGGGAAGAACGGTCTGTGGGGCGTGGGCTTCAGGCCAACAGGTCGGCAAAGGCCAAAAAGCGCACGGCGTCACCAGGTGCGACGGTGGTGCCGGCGGGCAGGTCCACCACGCCGTCACCCCACACGGCGGAGGTGAGCACGCCTGAGCTTTGGTTGGCAAACAGGTCCAGCCCACCGGCGGCGTTGCGGCGCACGCGCAAAAACTCGCGGCGCCTGTCGGCCTTGGTCACCGTGAAGTGGGCGGGCAAGGTCTGTGCGGGGCAGGCCACGTCGGCCACGCCTTGCAGGCGCAGCAGAAACGGGCGCACCAGCAGCACAAAGGTCATGAAGCTGGACACCGGGTTGCCCGGCAAGCCAATGAAATGGGCCAGGCTGTGCGGGTCAGCGCGGCGGATGTGGCCGTGCGCAAACGGTTTGCCGGGCTTCATGGCGATTTGCCACAGGTCCAAGCCACCCAACTGCTGCACGGCGGGTTTGATGTGGTCTTCCTCGCCCACCGAGACGCCGCCGCTGGTCAGGATGAGGTCGTGCGTTTGGGCCGCGTCGGTCAGGGCTTGCACGGTGGCCGCGCGGTTGTCGGGGACGATGCCCAGGTCGCTCACCTCGCAACCCAGGCGTTGCAGCAGTGCACGCAAAAAGAACCGGTTGGAGTTGTAGATGGCGCCGGGGGCCATGGCCTCGGGCGGCACGGTGCCGGGCATGACCAGCTCGTCGCCCGTGGAAAACAGCGCCACGCGGGGGCGGCGGCACACGGTCAATTGAGCCAGACCCAGGCTGGCGGCCAGGCCCAGCTCGGCGGGGCCCAGGCGGGTGCCGGGGTGCAGCACTTCGGCGCCACGGGTCACGTCCTCGCCAGCGCGGCGGATCCAGGCACCCGTGGGTGGGCAAGCGCTGAAGCTGGCCAGGGGCTGGCTGTCTGGCCCAGCGCCGAGCACCACCTCTTCCTGCATGACGATGGCGTCGGCCCCGGCGGGCACGGGCGCGCCGGTGAAGATGCGCGCCACCGTGCCCGGCTGCAGTGGCTGGCCGCTGTGCCCGGCGGCAATGCGCTGGGTCACGGGCAGCACCACCGGGCTGGCGGCGCTGGCGCTAGACAGATCGGCGCAGCGCACGGCATAGCCGTCCATGCTGGAGTTGTCCTGCGGTGGCACATGCAAGGCCGACACCAGGCTCTGCGCGAGCACGCGGCCGTCGGCGTTGAAGGTGTCCACCACCTCGGTGTCGGCCAGGGGTTGTGCACTGGCCAGCAGGCTGGACAGGGCCTGGTCCAGCGCCATCAGGGGCTGACGGGTGGGTGGGGCAGAGGTGGGGGCCGGTGCGGTCATGGGCATGTGGGGTGGGAATGTCAGGCGAGTGACGGGCCGGGCGCAGCGCCAGGCGGGCTCAGGCCGGCGGGCACGTCAGTCGGCAAACTGGGCCGCATCGTAGGCAAAACGCTCACCTTGGGACAGCAGCCAGTCGGCCACCGTGTTGCCATCGTTCAGGTCGAGCACGGGCAGACCGGTGGGTTGGGGCAAGTGGGTGGCGTTGGGCACCTCAGTGGCGATGGCCACCACAAACGGGTCGTTGGGGTACAGCGCGGGCTTGCCGTGCGCGGTGCGCCACACCTCCAGCTTGGGCAGGTTGCAGTCGCGGTAGCCCTCGACCAGCACCCAATCCACGCCGGTGTACAGCTCGGCCAGGGCGTGGTGCACGGTCAGCTCCACCTCGCGTTCAAACTCGCGCTGCAGCACCAGGCGCCGGGGCGAGGCGGCCACCACCTCGAAGGCACCGGCCTCGCGGTGGCGCCAGGTGTCTTTGCCGGGGTGGTCCATTTCAAACCGGTGGTGGGCGTGTTTGACCACCGACACGCGCTGCCCGCGCGCCTTGAGCGCGGGAATGAGCCTTTCCACCAACGTGGTTTTGCCCGCGCCCGAATAACCAGCCACGACGATGACGTTCACATCAAAACCCAAATAAATAGCAAACCATTCAATTCAATAAAGCGCCAGAAGGCATTTTATTGACATTTTTCCACCACAAAGGCCTTGACCTGGGCCACATCGGCGGGCATGACCACCACGCGCTTGGGCAGGGCCTCGATGCCCTCGAACTTGGGCGGGCGCTCGGGTTGCTGGCCCAGGGCTTCCACGATGGTGTCGGCAAACTTGATGGGCAGCGCCGTTTCCAGCACCACCATGGGCACGCCGGGCTGCAGGTGCTCGCGGGCCACCTTCACGCCATCGGCGGTGTGGGTGTCGATCATCATGCCGTGGCGCTCGAACACGTCGCGTATGGTGGCCAGGCGGTCGGCATGGGTGCTTTTGCCGCTGGCAAAACCGTAGCGGCTGGCGGCCTGGGCAAAGGCGGGGTCTGCGCTGAGGTCAAACCGACCGGTCTGGGCCAACTGGGGGCCAAACAGGTCGGCGGTGCGCGCAGCGTCGCGGCCCAGCAGGTCGAACACAAAGCGCTCGAAATTGCTGGCCTTGGAAATGTCCATGGACGGGCTGGAGGTCTCGTGCGTGTCGGCGCTGCCGCGCACGCGGTACACGCCAGTGCGGAAGAACTCGTCGAGCACGTCGTTTTCGTTGGTGGCCACCACCAGCTGGGCAATGGGCAGCCCCATCATGCGGGCCACATGGCCAGCACACACGTTGCCAAAATTGCCGCTGGGCACGGTGAACGACACCTTCTGGGTGTTGACCAAACCACCGCCGGGCCGCCCCAAGGTGGTTGGCGCCCCCTCGGGGGGCAGCGCAGGCGCTTCGGCGCCCAGTGTGGGGGTGGACGGTTCAGTGGCCTGGATGTAGCCGGCAAAGTAGTACACCACCTGGGCCAGCAAACGCGCCCAGTTGATGGAGTTGACGGTGCCAATTTTGTAGCGGCGCTTGAAGTCGAGGTCGTTGCTCACGGCCTTGACGATGTCCTGGCAGTCGTCAAACACGCCTTCGATGGCGATGTTGTGGATGTTGTCGTCCATCAGGCTGAACATTTGCGCCTGCTGGAACGCGCTCATGCGCCCGTGCGGGCTGGTCATGAACACGCGCACGCCCTGCTTGCCGCGCATGGCGTACTCGGCGGCGCTGCCAGTGTCGCCGCTGGTGGCGCCCAGGATGTTGAGCTGTTCACCCCGGCGGCCCAGCTCGTACTCAAACAGGTTGCCCAGCAGCTGCATGGCCATGTCCTTGAAGGCCAGCGTGGGGCCATTGGACAGGGCCTCCAGCCACAGGTCGTCTTCCACATGGCGCAGCGGCACGATTTCGCCGGTGCCGAAAATGGCCTCGGTGTAGGTTTTTTCGCACAGGGCGCGCAGATCGGCGGCGGGAATGTCGTCGATGTAGAGCGACAACACCTCAAACGCCAGCGCGGCATAGCCGTCGTCGTGGTAAACCCGGCGCCACTCGGTCAGCGTGGCGTCGCTGACCTGGGGGTAGGCCTCGGGCAGGTACAGCCCACCGTCTGGCGCCAGGCCTTCCAGCAGGATGTCGCAAAAGCGCTTGGGCGACTGGTCGCCACGGGTGGAGGTGTATTTCATGGCAGTCCAGGGCCTCAGGCCAGTTCTTCCTTGCGGATGCGGGTGATGGGTGCCAGCACGGTGGGCAGGCCCTGCATCTGGGCCAGGGCATCGTTCATGGTGCCCTCTTTGGTGTCGTGGGTCAGGATGATGACGTCGGTCTGTGTGCTGCCCTCGCCGCCCACTTCGTCGGCCTCGCGCTGCAGCACGGCGTCGATGCTGATGCCCGCCTCGGCCAATATGCCGGTGACCTTGGCCAGCACACCGGCCTGGTCGGCCACGCGCAGGCGCAGGTAGTAGCTGGTGACGATTTCGCTCATGGGCAGCACCGGCAGCTCGCCCATGGCCGCATCGATGGTGTGGGGCTGGAACGCCAGGTGCGGCACGCGGTGGTCGGGGTCGGCGGTGTGCAGGCGGGTGATGTCCACCAGGTCGGCAATGACGGCACTGGCCGTGGGCTCGCTGCCCGCGCCTTTGCCATAGTACAGCGTGGTGCCCACGGCGTCGCCGTGCACCACCACGGCGTTCATGGCGCCTTCCACGTTGGCAATCAGCCGCTTAGCGGGCACCAGGCTGGGGTGCACGCGCAGTTCCACCCCGGCGGACTGGCCTTTGGCGGCATCGGCCTCGCGGCGTTTGGCAATGCCCAGCAGCTTGATGCGGTAGCCCAGCTGCTCGGCGTAGCGGATGTCGGCGGCGCTGAGCTGCGTGATGCCTTCCACATGGGCTTTGTCGAACTGCACCGGGATACCAAAGGCAATGGCGCTCATCAGCGTGGCCTTGTGGGCAGCGTCCACACCCTCGATGTCAAAGGTGGGGTCGGCCTCGGCATAGCCCAGGCGCTGGGCTTCTTTGAGCACCACGTCAAAGTCCAGCCCCTTGTCGCGCATTTCGCTCAGGATGAAGTTGGTCGTGCCGTTGATGATGCCGGCCAGCCACTGGATGCGGTTGGCCGTCAGGCCTTCGCGCAGCGCCTTGATGATGGGAATGCCACCGGCCACGGCGGCTTCGAACGCCACCATCACGCCCTTGGCGGTGGCGGCGGCAAAAATTTCCGTGCCGTGCACGGCCAGCAGCGCCTTGTTGGCGGTGACCACATGCTTGCCCGCCGCAATGGCCTCCAGCACCAGGGCCTTGGCCACGCCGTAGCCACCGATCAGCTCGATGACGATGTCGATGTCGGGGTTGGCAATGACGGCGCGGGCATCGTTCACCACCGTCACGCCGGGGCCCACGAGCGACTGGGCGCGCGCCACATCCAGGTCGGCCACCATGGTGATTTCAATGCCACGGCCTGCGCGGCGCTTGATTTCTGCCTGGTTGCGCTGCAACACGTTGAAGGTGCCGCTGCCAACGGTGCCAATGCCCAGCAGGCCGACTTGAATGGGTTTCATGCTCATTTTCTCAACAAAAAGTGCCACCACCGCTTTATTCATAAGCAATGTTAGCTATTAAAATTACTTCGATTTTCGGGCCGACTTGAGTTCAACCACCGCCGATGGGGCCACCACGTCGGTGCCCATGCGCTTGCGGTAGATCTCCAGGAAATGCGCCAGGCGGCCAATGGCCTCGCGCAAGTCGTCTTCGTGGGGCAGAAACACGATGCGGAAATGGTCGGGCTCGGGCCAGTTGAAGCCCGTGCCCTGCACCAGCATCACCCGGGTTTCTTCAAGCACTTCCAGAAAGAAAGCCTGGTCGTCCTCAATGGGGTACACCTTGGGGTCCAGGCGGGGGAACATGTAGAGCGCGGCCACCGGCTTCACGCAGCTCACCCCGGGAATGGCGCTGATCAACTCATAAGCCAGGTCGCGCTGGCGGCGCAGGCGACCGCCCTCGCCCACCAGCTCGTTGATGCTCTGATAACCCCCCAACGCGGTCTGGATGGCGTACTGCCCCGGCACGTTGGAGCACAGGCGCATGTTGGAGAGCATGTTCAGGCCCTCGATGTAGTCCTTGGCCGGTTTTTTGTCGCCCGACACCACCATCCAGCCCGCGCGGTAGCCGCACGAGCGGTAACTTTTGGACAGCGAGTTGAAGGTGAGGGTCAGCACATCCTCGCTCAGCGAGGCAATGGCCGTGTGCTTGACGCCGTCGTACAGCACTTTGTCGTACACCTCGTCGGCAAAAATCACCAGCCCGTGCTCGCGGGCGATGTTCACAAGGGCCTGCAGCAACTCGTCGGAATACAGCGCCCCGGTGGGGTTGTTGGGGTTGATGACCACGATGCCCTTGGTGCGTGGCGTGATCTTGGCGCGGATGTCGGCCAGGTTGGGCATCCAGCCGTTTTCCTCGTCACAGCGGTAGTGCACCGGCGTGCCGCCGCTCAGGCTGGCCGCCGCCGTCCACAGCGGGTAGTCGGGCGACGGCAGCAGCACCTCGTCACCGTTGTCGAGCAGCGCATTGGTGGCCATCACGATCAGCTCGGAAGCACCGTTGCCCAGGTAGATGTCATCCAGCGTCACGCCTTTGATGCCCTGCTGCTGCGTCAGGTGCATGACGGCCTTGCGCGCCGCAAAAATGCCCTTGCTGTCCGAATAACCCGCCGAATTGGGCAGGTTGCGGATCATGTCCTGCTGGACTTCCTCGGGGCTGTCAAAACCGAACACGGCCAGGTTGCCAATGTTGAGCTTGATGACCTTTTGGCCCTCGTCCTCCATCTGGCGCGCCCGATCCATGATGGGCCCGCGAATGTCATAACAGACGTTGGACAGCTTGGTCGACTTGGAAATGGTGCGTGCGGTCATGGTCAATGGCTCGCTGTAAACGGAAACACGGAAGATGCCCGGCCACCCCAGGCCCACTGGCCACGGGGTCGCCCAGGACAGGCGAAAACCCAGCCCCCTGGCGGGGCACACGGCATGGCCTGCACCGGCAACAAAGGGCTGAACCTACAATTTCACCATATTTACGCCGCCCGGCCGCCAGAAGCGGGGTGAACATTTCCTCCTCAGCCCATGAAACTGCACGCCGACCAACCCAACACCTCCACCGTTCAGGCGCACGGACCCGGCTGGATCACCGTGAACGGGCAGCGCATTGCCCACAGCGTGGTGCTGTCGTCCACCGCCGAACCCAAGGCCTGGGCGTGCCAACGGTTTGAGGAACTGCAGCCCTCGCATTTCGAGCAGCTGCTGGCCCTGCAGCCCGAATTGGTCCTTTTTGGCAGTGGCAACACCCTGCGCTTCCCCCACCCTGCCCTGCATGCGTCCCTGATGGCCCAGCGCGTCGGTCTGGAAACCATGGACACCCTGGCCGCGTGCCGCACCTACAACATCCTGGCCCAGGAAGGTCGGCGGGTGGTGGCGGTGCTGCTGATGGAGGGCTGATGAAGGGCTGATTGGCCGCCTGAGCCCTCCGTCCGCAACGGGCACCCACGCCTGGCAATAACCCGAACCCGGGTTTTCCCTGACCAAGGGCGCGCCATCTCAAGCCAACTCTCGGCAATATCGCGTCAATCTGCGCCATCCAACACGATTCAGGCAGCGCTTCGGGGTAAAATGCCAGATTGACATCGTCGGTCGGGCACTTCCTGTGCACACGCCAATTCGGCCCAATCCAGTTGGCACCGACGGGTTACCGCACACACCAACTTAGGTCAGGGTTCACACAACATGGCAGTCGTTGTCAACAAACCAATCCCCGAATTTGAAGCCCTCGCAACCGGTCAGATCAAAGTATCCAACCAAAGCCACCTGGGTCAAACCGTGGTGCTGTACTTCTACCCCAAGGACAACACACCCGGCTGCACCACAGAGGCCATGCAGTTCCGCGACAAGTACAAAGACTTTGCCAAAGCCGGCGCAGCGGTGTTCGGCGTGTCCCGCGACAACATGAAGTCACACGACGAGTTCAAGGCCAAGCTGGAACTGCCTTTTGAACTGATTGCCGACACCGAAGAAAAAATGTGCCACATGTTTGGCGTGGTCAAGAACAAGATCATGTACGGCAAGAAAGTCAAAGGCATCGAGCGCAGCACCTTCCTCATCGGTCCCGATGGCATCCTCAAGCACGAATGGCGTGGCCTGAAGGTGCCCGGCCATGTGGAGGAGGTCTTGAAGGAGGTCAAGGCGCTGAAGAAGGCCGCAGGGGCTGCGGCCAAAGAGGCCGCCAAGGAAGTGCCGGCCAAAGACGCGGCAGAAACCGCGGCCTGAAGCCCGCCAGAGGCGCTCGATTCGACGGTCACACCGCTGGGGCATAATGACCCGATGCCCCCAGGAACAGCCTTCCAACTGCCCCTCGCTCTCCTTCAAAGCCGTCAGGTGCGCCTGGCGGCTTTTTGTTTTCTGGCCCCGAACTGAACACCCACCATGCCCCTGCCCCCAGCACCCGCCAAAAAAGCAGCTCGTCTGGCCTTAGACCAACACGGCATCCACACCTTGAGTGAAGGCAAGGCCCGCGCCGCCACTCGCCCGCCAGAGTCGGAGGAACCGCCTGCCACCGGCAGCCCGGTCAGCGCCACCACCGTCAAGGGCAACGGCCGCCGCCGCGCCGCAGCCACGGCGCCTGTCACCACCACGACACCGGTGGGCACCGCCACGCCTGCCCGCCACTCGGCCGAACCCCTCATCGACCCACGACCCAGCGCCACCGTCGCGGAAGCCGCCAGCCCCACCCCGGCCAACACCAAGCCCGTGGCCAGGGCCAAGCCCAGCCGGCACGCCAAAAAAGCGACCGGCCCCACCAAGCTGTTTGTGCTGGACACCAACGTGCTGCTGCACGACCCGATGTGCCTCTTCCGCTTCGAAGAGCACGACGTGTACCTGCCCATGATCGTTCTGGAGGAGCTGGACGGCCACAAAAAAGGCATGACCGAGGTGGCCCGCAACGGCCGCCAGACCAGCCGCACGCTGGACGCGCTGGCCGCCCAGGCGGGCGACGACATGACATTGGGTTTGCCGCTGTCGGGCACAGGGCACACCGAAGCCAAAGGCCGACTGTATTTCCAGACCGAGCCGCTGAACTACGCGCTGCCGACCAGCCTGCCCCAGGGCAAGGCGGACAACCAGATCCTGGGTGTGGTTCAGGCCTTGCAGGAACGCCACCCCGGCCGCGTGGTGGCCATGGTGTCCAAAGACATCAACATGCGCGTCAAGGCCCGGGCGCTGGGCCTGGATGCGCAAGACTATGAAAACGACAAAACCCTGGACGACGGGGAACTGCTGTACTCGGGCGTGCTGGCCCTGCCCACCGATTTCTGGACACGCCAGAGCAAAACCATCGAGAGCTGGCAGCAGGGCAGCCACACCTTCTACCGTGTCAGTGGCCCGGCGGTGGCGCAGTTCCACATCAACCAATTTGTGTTTTTTGAAGCCCCGGGTGAGCCCTCGCTCTATGCCCGGGTGGTGGAGATCCGGGAAAAGTCAGCGGTGCTGAAAACCCTGCGCGATTTCACTCACCTGAAAAACGCCGTGTGGGGTGTGACCAGCCGCAACCGCGAGCAAAACTTTGCCCTCAACCTGCTGATGGACCCCGAGATCGACTTCGTCACGCTGGCGGGCACGGCAGGCACCGGCAAAACCCTGATGGCACTGGCTGCCGGGTTGACCCAGGTGCTCGACGACCGCCGGTACACCGAAATCATCATGACCCGCGCCACCGTGAGCGTGGGCGAAGACATCGGCTTCCTGCCAGGCACCGAAGAAGAAAAAATGGGCCCCTGGATGGGTGCGCTGGACGACAACCTGGAGTTCCTGGCCAAAGGCGACGGCGGCAACGCCGGTGAGTGGGGCCGCGCGGCGACCAACGAACTCATCCGCAGCCGCATCAAGGTCAAGAGCATGAACTTCATGCGTGGCCGGACTTTCCTGAACAAGTACGTCATCATCGACGAGGCCCAAAACCTCACGCCCAAGCAGATGAAAACGCTCATCACCCGCGCTGGCCCGGGCACCAAGATCATTTGCATGGGCAACCTGGCCCAGATCGACACGCCCTACCTGACAGAAGGCTCGTCGGGCATGACCTACGCCGTGGACCGGTTCAAGGGCTGGCCACACGGCGGACACATCACGCTGGCCCGTGGCGAGCGTTCGCGCCTGGCCGACTTTGCCAGTGAAGTGCTCTGACCCCCACCCCGTCGCGTTTGACTCATGAAATGGGAAGGCAACCGCCAGTCTGACCACGTGGAAGACCGGCGCTCCGCAGGCACCGGCATGGGCGCAGGGCGCCCGCGTGGCCGGGGCATTGGCTTGGGCAGCATCGTCATTGCGCTGGTGGCGGGCTGGGTGTTTGGCATCAACCCGTTGACGGTGCTGGGCATCCTGAGCGGTGCGGAGGCGCCCGTTCAGACACAGCAGGCACCGGCGCAGCGCCCCCCGGCCGACGACCGGCTGGCGGCTTTTGTCAGCACCGTGCTGGCCGATACCGAAGACGTCTGGCGAGACCTGTTCCAGGGCAATGGCGGGCGCTACCAGGAACCCACCCTGGTGCTGTTCCGGGGCAGCACGCCCACGGCGTGTGGCGCGGGCCAGGCGGCCATGGGGCCGTTTTACTGCCCGGGTGACCAGAAGGTGTACATCGACCTGGGCTTTTACGAAACCCTGCGCAACGAGTTGGGCGCGCCAGGTGAATTCGCCCAAGCCTACGTGATTGCCCATGAAGTGGGCCACCACGTACAACACCTGCTGGGCATCACCGACTAGGTGGACCGCATGCGGCAACGCATCAGCACCAAAGACTTCAACGCGCTGAGCGTGCGTCTGGAGTTGCAGGCCGATTGTTTTGCCGGGGTGTGGGCCAACCGCTCCCACGCTTCGCGCCAGACCTTGGAGCGGGGTGACGTCGAAGCCGCCATGAACGCCGCCGCCAAAATCGGTGACGACGCCTTGCAGCAAAAGTCCCAAGGCCAAGTGGTGCCCGACAGCTTCACCCACGGCAGCAGCGCGCAGCGCGTGCGCTGGTTCAAGACCGGCCTGACGCAAGGCAGCGTGAAAGCCTGCGACACTTTCACCAGCCCATCTGTTTAATTCCGGCAGCGGTCGGGCACAAACCGCCCCTTCCGCGCCGCCCCTGACCGCTTGAGCATGTCCAACGTTTTCAACTTCACCTTTGTGCCCTGGTTCCGGTCGGTGGCGCCTTACATCCACAAATTCCGCAACCAGACCTTTGTGGTGGGCATTGCGGGCGAGGCCATTGCGGCGGGCAAGCTGCCGCACCTCGCGCAAGACCTGGCCATGATCCAGAGCATGGGCGTGAAAATTGTGCTGGTGCACGGTTTTCGGCCCCAGGTGAACGAGCAGCTGGCCGCCAAGGGGCACCAGGCGCGGTACTCGCACGGCATCCGCATCACCGACTCGGTGGCACTGGACTGCGCGCAAGAGGCCGCCGGACAACTGCGCTATGAAATTGAGGCCGCCTTCAGCCAGGGCCTGCCCAACACGCCCATGGCGGGCAGCACGGTGCGGGTGCTCTCGGGCAACTTCATCACGGCGCGGCCGGTGGGCATCGTCGACGGGGTGGACTTCCAGCACAGCGGCCTGGTGCGCAAGGTGGACGTGGGTGGCATCAGCCGCACGCTGGACATGGGTGCCATGGTGCTGATTTCGCCCTTTGGTTTTTCACCCACGGGCGAGGCCTTCAACCTGAGCATGGAAGAGGTGGCCACCAGCGTGGCCATCGCCCTGCAGGCCGACAAGCTGATTTTTGTGACCGAGGTGCCGGGCATTGCGCTGGATCCCACCCAAGCCATCAGCGACGACAACGGCATTGACACCGAACTGCCGCTGGCCACCGCCGAAGCCTTGCTGGCCCAGTTGCCCCCCGCGCAGCGCCCGACCGACACGGCGTTTTACCTGCAGCACTGCGTCAAGGCCTGCAAGGCGGGGGTGGAGCGAAGCCACATCATCCCGTTCGCGGTGGACGGCGCGCTGCTGCTGGAGGTGTACGTGCACGACGGCATCGGCACCATGGTGGTCGACGAAAAGCTGGAGAGCCTGCGCGAGGCCAACCCCGACGACGTGGGCGGCATTTTGCAGCTGATCGAGCCGTTCGAGAAAGACGGTACCCTGGTCAAGCGGGGCCGCACCGAAATTGAACGCGACGTGGCCAACTACACCATCGTCGAGCACGACGGCGTCATCTTTGCCTGCGCGGCGCTCTACCCTTACCCGGAAGCCAAAACGGCCGAAATGGCCGCCCTCACCGTGTCGCCCCAAAGCCAGGGCCAGGGCGATGGCGAGAAGGTGCTCAAGCGCATCGAGCAGCGCGCCAAACTCATGGGCCTGCAAAGCATTTTTGTGCTCACCACCCGCACCATGCACTGGTTCATCAAACGGGGCTTTCAGCAGGTGGACCCCGATTGGCTGCCGGAAGCCCGCAAGCGCAAATACAACTGGGACCGCAAGAGCGTGGTCATGGTCAAAAAGCTGGGTTGACGGGGTTATTGAGAAAAATCAAACAAGCCGCTTCTGCCGGTGCAGATACTGCTGTGTTGACCACTTGATGTCAGGATCACCATGCACGCCCCAGACGACAAAGCCTCCGCCCCGACCGACCAGCCTGCAGACCCCACACCGCTTCCCGGCACCACCGCGAGCGCTGCGGTTACCGCCCCGATCAAGCCCAAGACGGCGCCACGCGCAACAGCCAAACCCCGCACGCCACGGGCCACCGCCCAACCCCGACAGGCCAGCGCGGGCGACACACTGGGCACCCGCCAACCCGCCAAGTTGCGTCAGGCCACGGTGAAACGGGCGGTGGAGAAGGCCCAGGGTGCCAAGCTGGCAGCGGTCGCCGACATCCTGGCCCAGTCGGCCAAGAAACCCGAAAAAGCCGCCGCCTCGCTCAAAGCCATTCTGGAAGGTGCAGCCCCCGACGACGCCAAAGCCATCCGCCAACTGCTGAAGCAACAGGCCTCCGACGCGCGAAAGCACGCACGCCAACCGGTCAAGCCCGATGAAGAACTGGCCGCCAATTGGCGCAGTGGCGAGTACCCTTACAAAAACCTGCTGTCCCGCAAAACCTACGAGCAGCAAAAGTACCTGCTGCAGGTCGAGCTGCTCAAACTCCAGGCCTGGGCCAAAGAAACCGGCCAACGCGTGGTCATCCTGTTTGAAGGACGCGATGCGGCGGGCAAAGGCGGCACCATCAAACGCATGATGGAACACCTCAACCCACGGGGTGCCCGTGTGGTGGCGCTGGAAAAACCCAGCGAGGTGGAGCGTGGCCAGTGGTACTTTCAGCGCTACGTGCAGCACCTGCCGACGGCGGGCGAAATTGTGCTGTTCGACCGCAGCTGGTACAACCGCGCCGGCGTGGAGCGGGTCATGGGGTTTTGCAGCGACGACGAGTACCAGGAGTTCATGCGCCAGGCGCCGCAGTTCGAACGCCAGCTGGTGCGCAGTGGTGTGCACCTCATCAAGTTCTGGTTCTCGGTCAGCCGCAAGGAGCAGCGCCGCCGCTTCAAGGAGCGTGAGGCCCACCCGCTGAAGCAGTGGAAGCTCAGCCCGATTGACCTGGCCTCACTCGACAAGTGGGAGGACTACACCCAGGCCAAGGAGGCCATGTTCTTCGAGACCGACACGGCCGACGCCCCCTGGACCGTCATCAAGAGCGACTGCAAAAAGCGCGCGCGCCTCAACGCCATGCGCTATGTGCTGCAAAAACTGCCCTACACCAACAAAAACGCCGACCACATCGGCCAGATCGACCCGCTGCTGGTGGGCCGTGCCCATGTGGTGTACGAGCGCGGTGAACGACCCGGCAGCGCCATTTTGTAACAAAAATGGCATCCACCGCATAGCAAATAACAAAAGTTTGCTATATTTTTTATCAAACGTGGCGTGGGCGCGCGGCCAGCAAACCCAGGGCCACGGCGGCGATCAGCAGGAAGTTGAGGAACGACCAATTGGCAATGGTCAGCCCCAGAAAGGTCCAGTCGATGGCGGCGCAATCGCCGCTGCCCTTGAAGATCATGGGAATGACCCGTTGCAACGGGAACGATTCGATCATGCCGTAGAAGTCGCGCCCGCAGCTGGCCACTTCGGGCGGGTTCCACTGCAACCAACTTTGGCGGGCTGCCACAAAAGCGCCAAAACCTGCCAAAAGCAACAGGGCGAAAGCGACCACCTTCTGCCACAACGGGCGCTCGAACACCGCCCCCAAGCCCGCCAGCAAGGCCACCAACACCAAGGTGTAGCGTTGAACGATGCACATGGGGCATGGCTCCAGGCCCACCACGTGTTGCAGGTACAGGCCAAAGGCCAACAGGCCCACACACAACGCGGCCGTGGCGGCCAACACGTGGCGGGGTTTGGCATGGCACCACGCCAAAACGGGGTTCAGAACGGAAGTCAATCGAATACCTTTTGAAGAAAGTGAACACGCTGCGCCGGGCACAGCACTTGCATTGTCTCGCAGCGTCGACCACGCGGCGGTCAGCCCACCCTTGAGTGGGACGGCGAGCACTTGGTTCCACCCAGATCAAAGTCTGCCAGGGTGGTCAAGACTTACACTCACCCCTTTTCTAACCCGAGAGTCATTGCCAAGGCCCGATATGAGCGCATTTCTGGAAGAAACCGTATTGAGTGTTCACCACTGGACCGACCGGTTGTTCAGTTTCACCACCACCCGCGACACAGCTCTGCGCTTTTCCAACGGGCATTTCACCATGATCGGCCTGCGCGTCGACGGCAAACCGCTGTTGCGGGCCTACAGCATCGTCAGTGCCAATTACGAAGAGCACCTCGAGTTTTTCAGCATCAAGGTGCCAGACGGCCCCCTCACG
>PNML01000034.1 GCA_013823635.1 Polaromonas sp.
TGGCAACTCAAAGGTTTGCCGCATGCCCTCTTCCAGGCCCAGCAGGCGCTGCTCAAGCGCGGGCGACAGCTGGCCCGAACCCAGGCTGAGCGTGGCGGGCTGGCCTTCGAAGGTGTTCACAAAGTCCTGCCCCTGCAAGTTGGACAGGCGGTAGTGCAGGGTGAGGAAGGAGGAGGCGTCGACGGTGGACATGGGCGGGCTAGGGGCGGTCAAGGCCTTGATTAAACTGGCCCTATTGTAGAAAACAGGGGGGTGGGGACCATGAGCATGAAATTGATGCCCGCCGATTCGCGTCCGCGTGAAAAATTGCTGACGCGCGGGCCGTCGGCGCTGAGCGACGCCGAACTGCTGGCCCTGCTGCTGCGCACGGGCATACCCGGCAAAAACGTGGTGGCGTTGGCGCAGGAGCTGCTGACGCAGTTTGGCGGCATGGCCGGGCTGCTGCACACCCCGGCAGAAGCCCTCAAAACCATCAAAGGCCTGGGTCCGGCCAAACGCGCCGAGGTGGTGGCGGTGCTGGAGCTGGCCCGCCGCGCCCTGGCCCAGCAGCTGCAAGACAAGCCCTGCTTCGACGGCCCCCAGGCCGTGCGCGACTACCTGCAACTGCAATTGGGCGGGCGCACGCACGAGGTGTTTGCCGTGTTGTTCCTGGACAGCCAGCACAAGCTGCTGGCATTTGAGGAGCTGTTTCGGGGCACGCTCACGCAAACCAGCGTGTACCCGCGCGAGGTGGTGCTGCGCGCCCTGCACCACCACGCCGCCGCCGTGGTGCTGGCGCACAACCACCCCAGCGGCAGCGCCCAGCCGTCGGCCGCCGACGAGGCCCTGACCCGCACCCTCAAAACGACGCTGGCGCTGGTGGATGTGCGGGTGCTGGACCATTTTGTGGTCACGGCGCACACGGCCACCAGCATGGCGGAGCTGGGGCTGGTCTGAGCGGGTCAGCCCATGGGCCCTAGCGCCCCGTCGGGGCGTGGGGCTGACGGGTCTCTTGCACAATGAAGCCCCTTTGCCGCCCTTGCCATGACCGATTTCCCCGTCAGCCCAGCCCACGCCCAGCTCGCGGCCATCCGCCGCGTGCTGCAGGTGCGCGAGCGCGAGCGGCAAGCGGCCCAGGCGGCGGCCGCAGAGGCGGCCCGCCAGGCCAGGGCCGAGCGCCATTTGTTTGCCCTGACGGTGGGGACGGTGCTGCCGCTGCGGGCACAGCGGCGGGCTTTGATTGAGCAGGCACGCGCCCTGCCCCACGCCCGCCAGCGCGAAAAAGACGAGCAGGCCGTGATGGTAGAGGCCATTTCCGACGACTTTGACGTCGAAAGCCTGCTCGACACCGACGAGGCGCTCAGCTACCGCCGCCCCGGCATTGGGCAAGACGTGGTGCGCAAGCTGCGCAAAGGGCAATGGAGCCTGCAAGGCCAGATTGACCTGCACGGCCTGCGCAGCGACGAGGCGCGCACCGCGCTGGCCCAGTTCCTGCGCGAGGCGCACAAGGTGGGCTGGCGCTGCGTGCGTGTGGTGCACGGCAAGGGCCTGGGCTCACCCGGCAAGACACCGGTGCTCAAGGCCAAGGTGCAGCGCTGGCTGGTGCAAAAGAACGAGGTGCTGGCCTTCGTGCAGGCGCGTGCATCGGACGGGGGCGCGGGGGCCCTGGTGGTGCTGCTGGCACCGGGTTGAGGGCCAAAATGGCCTCCAGCGCTTTCTGAAATTGAACTGTTTGCTATTCATTCACCACGGTTGCGCATCCAGTCGGCGGTTTTGAAGAAGCTGTCGTTCAGGCGCCGGTGCAGCTCGGGGTCCAGGTCGGTTTCGGTCATGGCCTGGTCCATGCAGGCCAGCCACTGGTCGCGCTCCAGGATGCCGATGGAAAACGGCATGTGCCGCATGCGCAGGCGCGGGTGGCCAAAGCGCTCCACATAGTGGTCTGGCCCGCCCAGCCAGCCGCACAGAAACCAGAACAGCTTCTGGCGTGCGTCGTCCAGCGTGCTGCCGTGGCTGGCCCGCAGCTCGGCGTAGGCGGGCTCCAGGTCCATCAGGTCGTAAAAGCGGTCCACCAGGGCACGCACACGGGCTTCGCCTCCCGCCCAGTCGAAGGGGGTGGCGGGGGCGGTGGTCTGGGCGTCAGGGATGTCGGTCATGTGGGTGTCCATTCAACAAAACGGGCGGCTGGGGCTGGCCCCGCAGGCTGTCACAGGCTGGCCCGGCGCAAGGTGGCCACCACCGGGGTGTTGAGCACGCTGCGCAACCCCCACCACCCAGCCCCCAGGGCCAGCAGCGCACCCACCAGCGCACCCAGCAGGGGCACCCAGGGCGAGGGGTTCCAGGCAAATTCAAAGGCGTAGCGGGCCAGCGCCCACCCCACGGCCGAGGCCACCACCGAGGCCAGAAAGCCCGCCAGCAGGCCCACGCCAGCCAGCTCGGCCCGCTGCACCTGGCGCAACAGGCCAGACCCGGCCCCCACCGCCCGCATGATGGCAAATTCGCGCTCCCGCTCGGTGCGCGTGGCGGTGACCGCGGCAAACAGCACTACCAGCCCGGCGGCCAGCGTGAAGCCAAACAAAAACTCGACCGCCCGTATCACCTGCCCCAGCACGGCCTGCACCTGGGCGATGGTGCTGCTCATGTCCACATTGGTGATGTTGGGAAACTCGCGCACCAGGGTGTTGTCGAACTGCGCACTGGCGGTGGCACCGCCCTCGGGCGCCCGAAAGGCGCTGATGTAGGTGGCGGGCACGTCGTCCATCTGCGCCACCGGGAACATGACGAAGAAGTTCACCCGCATGCTGCCCCAGTCCACCTTGCGCAGGCTGGTGATGGTGGACTCCTTCACCACCCCAGCCATGTCAAAGCCCAGGGTGTCGCCCAGTTTCAGGCCCAGCTCGTTGGCCAGGCCCTCTTCCACGCTGGCGCCGTTGGCCTGGTCGGGCACCCACTGGCCCGCCACCACGGAGTTGTGCGGCGGCTGGGCGGCGGCGTGCGACAGGTTGAACTCCCGCTCGGCCAGGCGGCGACCGCGCTCGGTGGCAAACCCATCGGGGTTGACGGGCTGGCCGTTGATGCTGACCAAACGCCCCCGGATCATGGGGAACCAGTCGAACCGGGACACCCCGGCCGCACGCAGGCGGGCCTGAAAGGCGTCGCTCTGGTCGGGCTGGATGTTGATGACAAAGCGGTTGGGCGCATCCGGCGGCGTGGCCTTGCGCCAGGAGTCGATCAGGTCGGTGCGCAGCAGCACCAGCAGCACCAGGGCCAGCAGGCCCACCGCCAGCGAGCTGACCTGCACCACCGCATAACCCGGCCGGGCGCACAGCTGGCGCGTGGCCAGCATGAGCCAGCGGGGCGCGGTGGCCTCGTTCACGGCCACGCGCAGCAGGCGCACCGCCGCGTAGCTGGTCAGGGCAAACACGGCAATGGCCACGGCAAAACCCCCCACCGCCAGCAGGCCCAGGGTGAGGTCACGGCTGACGGCCAGCAACAGCACCGCAAACCCGGCCACCCCCAGCGCCAGCACCGCCAGCGAGGCGGGCTTGATCTGCCCCACGTCGCGCCGGATGACGCGCAGCGGCGGCACCTGGGCCAACTGCAGCACGGGCGGCAGGCCAAAGGCGGCCATCAGGGTCAAGCCCAGCCCCACCCCAACGCCCACGGGCCACAGGCTGGCGGCGGGCAAGGCCACGTTGAGCAAACCGCCCAGCAGCAGCACAAACACATGGTGCACCGCGAAGCCCAGGGCCACGCCCAGGCCACTGGCCACCAGGCCCACCACCGCAAACTCGATGACATAGGCCCAGGTCATGGTGCGCTGGGGCAGGCCCAGCACGCGCAGCATGGCGCAGTCGTCCAGGTGGCGGGCGGCGAACCCGCGCGCCGCAATGGCCACCGCCACCGCACTGAGCAGCGCCGCCAGCAGGGCGACGAGGTTGAGGAATTTCTCGGCCCGGGCCAGCGTTTGTTGCATTTCAGGCCGCCCGGCCTCCAGCGACTCCAGCCGTGCGCCCCGAAAACCACCCCGGTCCAGCTCGGCCTGCACCCAGGCGCTGTAGCGGCGCACCGCGTCGTCGGCGCCCGCCACGGCATAGCGCCAGGAGATGCGGCTGGCCGGTTGCACCAGGCCGGTGGCGGCGAGGTCGGACTCGACAATCATGACCCGGGGCGCGAAGGCCAGGAAACCCGCGCCCTTGTCGGGCTCGTTGGTCAGCACCTGGGTGATCTGGAAACTGGCATCCCCCAGCAACAGCGGCTGGCCCACCTGCAGGCCCAGCGCCACCAGCAGGGCGGGCTCCACCCAGGCGGTGCCCGGGGCGGGCAAATCACGGGTGGGCTGACCGGGCACTTCGGGCCCCGGCGCCACCGACAACTGACCACGCAGCGGGTAGCCCGGCTCCACCACCTTCAGCGCCACCAGCCGCGCCGCGCCGCCCTGGGCCTCCGGGGCGCGGCCCATGGTGGGAAAACTCAGCGTCTGCGCCGCCTGCAGGCCCAGGCGGCGGGCCTGGTCCTTGAAGGCATCGGGCGCGGCGTGGTCGCTGCTGAGCACCACGTCGCCACCGAGCAACTGCCTGGCATCACGGCTGAGGCCACCCTGCAAACGGTCAGCAAAAAAGCCCACCGAGGTCAGCGCCGCCACCGCCAGGGTCACGGCCAGCAGCAGCAGCCGCAGTTCGCCGGCCCGAAAGTCGCGCCACAGCGAGCGCAGGGCCAGCGGCCATGGCCCAGGGGGTTGGACGGGCAAGGGGGCAAGGGGAGAATTCATGGGACCACCTTAGCGCAAGCGGCTTGCCCCAGCAGGCCGGGTGGAATTGGGGGCAGGTGGGCGTTGAAATTTCAAGAGAAATTGGCATTCGCCGCCTGCTTTCATTCAACTGTTTGCTACACAAACAGGGTTACATCATCCCACCCACCACACTCACTTGGTGCCGAAAATCCGGTCCCCGGCGTCACCCAGACCCGGCACGATGTAGCCGTGGCTGTTCAGGCCCCGGTCCACCGCCGGGGTGTACACCGGCACGTCGGGGTGGTGGTCGTGGAAGGTTTTGAGCCCTTGCGGACAGGTCACCAGGCAGGCAAAGCGGATGGAACGGGGTTGACTCTGCTTGAGCCGGTCCACCGCCGCCACGGCCGAATTGCCGGTGGCCAGCATGGGGTCCAGCACGATGACGTCGCGCTCGGCCATGTCACTGGGCATCTTGTAGTAGTACTCCACGGCCTGCAGCGTGTCAGGGTCGCGGTAGAGCCCAATGTGGCCCACGCGGGCACCGGGAATGACGTTGAGCATGCCGTCCAAAAAACCATTGCCCGCACGCAGGATGGAGGCGAGCACCACCTTTTTGCCATCGATCACGCGGGAGCTCATGGCCTCCAGCGGGGTTTCAATCTCGATGGACTGCATGGGCATGTCGCGCGTGATTTCGTAGGCCAGCATGGCGCTGATCTCGTGCACCAACTCCCGAAAACTCTTGGTGCTGGTGTCCTTTTTGCGCATCAGCGTGAGCTTGTGCTGCACCAATGGGTGGTTGATGACGTGAACCTGGCGATCGGACATGGCGGTGTTTCCTGCAATTGAGAGCGATGGACCGAGTTTAGAACCTCAGGCCACCGCCGCCAAAGGCTCGGGCACGGCGTCCAGCACCAGGCGGTGCGGGTGGGTGAAACACAGAAACCGCCGGTGCGTGGCCCGGCCGATGGCGCACAGGCCCACACGCTGCGCCACTTCCAGGCCCATCTGGGTCATGCCGCTGCGCGACACCACCACCGGCACCCCCATTTGTGCCGACTTGATGACCATTTCACTGGTCAGGCGCCCGGTGGTGTAGAAGACCTTGTCGGCCCCGCCCATGGTCTGGTGGGCCAGGGTGCCGGGCTGCGGCTCCTGCTGCAGCCACATCCAGCCGGCGATGGTGTCGACCGCGTTGTGGCGGCCCACGTCTTCCACAAACAGCAGCAGCTCGCCGCCGCGGAACAGCGCACAGCCATGGACCGAGCCTGCCGATTTGTAGGTGCTCTCCTGCAGCCGAATGGCGTTGACGATGCCCAGCAGCTCGCTCTGGCGCAGGGTGGCCTGGTCGTCCAACACCAGGCCTTCCACGTCCTGCATGAGGCTGCCAAACATGCTGCCCTGGCCACAGCCGGTGGTGACCACCCGGTGCGCGGTTTTTTCTTCGATGCGGTCGATGCCGCTGCGGGTTTTGACGGCAGCGGCCCCCACGTCCCAGTCGACGGTGATGGACTCGATGTCGGCCAAGGACTCCACCAGGCGCTGGTTGCGCAAGTAACCCAGCACCAACCACTCGGGGTGACCGCCCAGGGTCATGAGGGTGACCAGCTCGCGCTTGTCCACATAGACCGTCAACGGGCGCTCGGCCGGAATGGAAATGCCGTGGCGCTGGCCGAACTCGTTCATGACCTGCACCTGGCAGGTCAGCGGCGCACGGGCCGAGGTGAGTGTGGGTCGCAGTGCGCTGGCAAGGGGGTCAACAGACATCCGGGTGTTCTCTCAGGGTTCAGGGTTGCCATGGTGCCACGGCCGTCCACCAGCAAAAAAGCCGCCCGGGGCGGCTGGGTGGTGGGCGCCCTGCACCACGAAGACCGGCGTCCGGCCTTGGGGCTCAGGATTTTTTGGCCGGTTCTTTGACGGCGGGCGCTGCTGGTGCGGGCGCGGCCACCGCCGGTGCGGCAGGCGCGGCCGGGACTGCAGCCACAAACGGGCCAGGGTCCACGCAGGCGGGCGTGGCCACGGCGGGCTTCACGTCTTTTTTGGCCGCCGCAGCAGACTTGAAATAGTGGGCCGCGGCCTTGTCCATGGCTTTGCAGTTTTTGTAGGCATCGACCTTGCCGCCATGGGCGGTTTTGGCCGCCGCTTCGGCGGCCTTGGCTTTCGCCTCGTCCGAAGGAGCGGGCAACTTGGCCAGGGCTGGCAGGGCCAACGAACAGGCCAAGAGGGCAAGCAAACGGGTGTTCATGGGTGTGTCCTTTGGTGTGTGTGCTGGTTCGATGGGGTTCAGGCTGGCGTGGCGGGCCGGGTGGCACCCGGTGCTGCAGCACCTGCCGCTGGCCCACTGCTGCGCTGGGCAGGGATCTTGCCCGCCTTGATGTCGTCGTACCACAGCTCGTGGTGCTCTTTGGCCCAGCCTTCGTCCACGTAGCCGGTCTTCATGGCGCCGTATGCACCTTTGACGCCCACGGTACCCATGTAGATGTGCCCCGCCAGGATGCTCATCATCACCAGGGCCGCGATGGCATGCACCATGTGGGCCACCTGCATGTCGCCCCGCAGGTCACCCAAGCCCGGCACCAGTTTGTTCAGCACCAGACCCGACGCCACCACCACCAGACCAGGGATGCACACCCCCCACCAGTACATGCCCTTTTCACCGGCATTGAACCGGTGGGAAGGGACTTCGTGGTCGCCCAGCATGCCACCCGCACGCTTGAGCCAGACAAAGTCGGCAGCGTTGGCGATGTTGTCCTTCATGAAGGTGATGACCACAATCACCAGCGACACGGCGAAGAGTGGCCCGACAAAGTTGTGCAGGTTTTTCAGCGCATAGGTCAGCCAGCCAAACAGCGTACCCCCGATGACGGGCAGGATGAAATACTTGCCAAACGCCATCACGATGCCCGACACGGCCAGCGCCACAAAGGCACCGGCATTGGTCCAGTGGGCCGCGCGCTCGAAGGGTGTGAACCGCTCGATCTTCTTGCCGGTGTCTGGCAGGTGCCCCCCCAACGGGCCTTTGGCCTTGTAGAAAATGGCCAGCGCCAACAGGGCAATCAGCAGCAGCGAACCGCCGTAGGGCAGGATCCACTGGTTGCGCACCTGCCGCCAGGCTTCACCCGCGTTGGTCAGGCGGGAACCGGGGTACTGCACAAAGGGCTGTATGAGGTTGCCCGCTTCAGGTGCCTGGGTCACCGGCAGACTGCTGTAACCCGTGACGCCCGAACCCACCTGGCGCCACATGGGCGCGTTGTTGCCGGGCTGGACCTTGGCGCGCTCGCCGTTGGTCTGGTCGGCGTAGCCGGGCGCCTGGCTGGCATCGGGCTTCACCTCGAAGATGTTGGCGCTTTGCACCCCGGGGGCGGCGGCCTGAGCGACCACCATGGGCGCGTTCGCGTCGGTTGAATGGGAAGCTGCGCCAGAGGCAGCGGTGGCACCGGCAAGGCCCGGCAACACACACAGCAAACCGCTGAGCAACAGGGATTGGCAGGCGTTCATGGTTGAGCCCCCTGTGTCACGGTGTGACCACACGCTGGTGGTCGTTCATGCCGTACTGGGCACGGGTTTTGAGCTGTTGGGCCCAACTGTTGGCATCCCCGGCTTTCCAGCCGTCTTTGGTGAACGCGGCGGCAGAACCGCCGGTGTGGGGTGCGGCGTCGCGCTTGGCTGCGGAGTGTGCACCCTGAACTTGCGGGCTTTCACCACAGGCACTCAGGGACAGGACGGCGGCGGCCAGCACCAGACCGGACAGGTGACGGGCGTTCATGCGGCACCCCCTTCCTTGGCGGGGGCGGGCGTGGCCGTTGGCTGGCCAGCCTGCTTGCTGCCGTAGGCCGTGCCCCAGCCCCAGACTTCCGCCCCTTTGCCGCGCATCACCACGCGGTTGCGCAGGATGTCCGCGACCACGTCGCCGTCACCGGCCAGCAGCGCCTTGGTGGAGCACATCTCGGCGCAGGCGGGCAGCTTGCCCTCGGCCAGGCGGTTACGGCCGTATTTTTCAAATTCGGCCTCGCTGCCGTTGGCCTCGGGGCCGCCGGCACAGAAGGTGCACTTGTCCATTTTGCCGCGCACACCGAACGTCCCCTGGCTGGGGAACTGGGGCGCGCCGAAGGGACAGGCATAGCTGCAGTAGCCACAACCGATGCACACATCCTTGTCGTGCAGCACCACACCCTCGTCGGTGCGGTAGAAGCAGTTGACGGGGCAAACCGCCATGCACGGCGCATCGCTGCAGTGCATACAGGCCACCGAGATGGACTTTTCGCCGGGCAGGCCGTCGTTGAGCGTGACCACGCGGCGGCGGTTCACACCCCAAGGCACTTCGTGCTCGTTTTTGCAGGCGGTGACGCAGCCGTTGCACTCGATGCAGCGCTCGGCATCACAAATGAATTTCATGCGGGCCATGGGTAATCCTTACGCTTTTTCGATGTTGCAGACGGTGGTCTTGGTTTCTTGCATCATGGTCACGATGTCGTAGCCGTAGGTGGTGGCCGTGTTGACGGCCTCACCGCGCACCACGGGCATGGCGCCATCGGGGTAATAGGCCTTCATGTCCTGCCCCTGCCAGCGGCCAGAGAAGTGGAAGGGCAGGAACACCGTCTGCGCATCCACCCGCTCGGTCACCAGGGCCTGCACATTGATGCGGGCACCGGTGGGCGTGACCACCCACACGCGGTCGCCGTTGCGGAATCCCCGAGCCGAAGCGACGGCTGGATTGACTTCCACAAACATCTCCTGCTGCAACTCGGCCAGCCAGGGGTTGGAGCGTGTTTCCTCGCCACCGCCCTCGTACTCGACCAGACGGCCCGAGGTCATGATGAGTGGGTACTTCTCGTGCACCTTGTCCGCCACGTTCTTGTCCTGCAGCGACTTGTACAGGATGGGCAGACGCCAGCGGGTCTTCTGGTCATCGTGGCTGGGGTACTTGGCCACCAGGTCGGGCCGGATGCCGTAGATGGGTTCGCGGTGTTTGGGGATGGCATCGGGGAAGTTCCACACCACAGCCCTGGCCTTGGCGTTGCCAAACGGGTGGCAGCCGTGGGCCATGCACACGCGCTGGATGCCACCGGACAAATCGGTCTTCCAGTTCTTGCCTTCAGCTGCGGTTTTTTCGGCGTCGGTCAGGTCATCCCACCAGCCCAGCTTTTTCAGCAGCAGGTGATCAAACTCGGGGTAGCCGGTGGTGATTTCGGCCCCGACTGAGTGCGAGCCGTCCTCGGCCAGCAAGCTCACACCGTCACGCTCCACACCGAAGTTGGCGCGGAAGTTGCCGCCACCGTCCATGACGTGCTTGCTGGTGTCGTACAGGTTGGGCGAACCGGGGTGTTTGATGGCGGCCGTGCCGAAACAGGGCCAGGGCAGGCCGAAATAGTCGCCGCTCATGTCGTAGCCGGTTTCCTTGTCCACGACCTTGCCCTTGCACTTGAGGGACTTGATGTCAAACGCCCCCATGTGGCGCATGTGGGCCTTCAGGCGTTCGGGGCTCTGGCCGGTGTAGCCAATGGTCCAGACCGACGCATTGATTTCGCGCAGGATGTCCTCGACCACGGGCTCGTCCATGCCCTTGACCTTCTGCATCTTGAAGTTCTTGACCAGCTCTTTGCCAAAGCCCAGTTTCTCGGCGAACTGGTACATGATCATGTGGTCAGAGCGGCTCTCCCACAGCGGCTCGATGACCTTTTCGCGCCATTGGATGGACCGGTTCGAAGCGGTGCATGAACCGCTGGTTTCGAACTGCGTGGCCGCTGGCAGCAAGTACACCGCGCGGTTGGGGTTGAGGTCTTCGGCCTTGCCGGGCATGGCCGCCATGGCCGCGGTGGCCGACGGGTAGGGATCCACCACCACCAGCAGGTCCAGCTTGTCCATGGCGCGCTTCATTTCCAGACCGCGGGTCTGGGAGTTGGGCGCATGGCCCCAGAAGAACACGCCGCGCAGGTTGGCGTCCTGGTCGATCAGCTCGTTCTTTTCCAGCACACCGTCAATCCAGCGCGACACCGTGATGCCGGGCTTGGTCATCATGCCGGGGGCGTACTTGTCCTTGATCCAGTCAAAGTCCACGCCCCAGACCTTGGCGAAGTGCTTCCAGGAGCCTTCGGCCAAGCCGTAGTAGCCCGGCAGGCTGTCGGGGTTGGGACCCACGTCGGTGGCGCCCTGCACGTTGTCGTGGCCGCGGAAAATGTTGGTGCCGCCGCCGCTCTTGCCGATGTTGCCCAGCGCCAGCTGCAGGATGCACGAGGCACGCACCATGGCGTTGCCGATGGTGTGCTGCGTCTGGCCCATGCACCACACGATGGTGCCGGGGTTGTTGTCGTGCAGCATCTTGGCGATCTTGGCCATCTGCTCTTCTTTGACGCCGCAGGCTTCTTCCACCTTGTCGGGCGTCCACTGGGCCAGCACCTCTTCGCGGACCTTGTCCATGCCATAGACGCGGTCGTTGATGTACTTTTTGTCTTCCCAGCCATTCTTGAAGATGTGGTGCAACA
The DNA here is from genome assembly GCA_013823635.1 of Polaromonas sp. GTDB lineage: Bacteria > Pseudomonadota > Gammaproteobacteria > Burkholderiales > Burkholderiaceae_C > UBA2334. The sequence goes on from PNML01000034.1 coordinate 11,191, forward strand.
GACCAAACAGGAAGGGAATGTCGGTGCCCGAGCGGATGCGCACGTACTCGTCGGCCTTGGCGGCCGTGCGGGTGAAGCGCGGGTCCACCACGATCATCTTGCAGCCCTTTTCCTTGGCATGCAGCATGTGCAGCATGGACACGGGGTGGGCCTCGGCGGCGTTGGAGCCAATGTACAACGCGACCTTGCTGTTTTGCATGTCGTTGTACGAGTTGGTCATGGCCCCATAACCCCAGGTGTTGGCCACGCCAGCCACCGTGGTGGAGTGGCAAATGCGCGCCTGGTGGTCGCAGTTGTTGGTGCCCCAGAAGCTCACAAACTTGCGCAGCAGGTAGGCCTGTTCGTTGTTGTGTTTGGACGAGCCCACGAAGTACACGCTGTCGGGGCCGCTGGCCTCGCGCAGTTCCTTCATCTTGGCGGTGATTTCGTTCAGCGCCTGGTCCCAGCTGATCTTGGTGTACTTGCCGTTCACCAGCTTCATGGGGGTGCGCAGGCGGTACTCGCCATGGCCGTGCTCGCGCAGGGCGGCGCCCTTGGCGCAGTGCGCGCCCAGGTTGATGGGGGAGTCGAACACCGGCTCCTGGCGCACCCACACGCCGTTTTCGACGATGGCGTCCGTGGCACAACCCACCGAGCAGTGCGTGCACACTGTGCGCTTGACTTCCACTTTGCCCTTGCCCACCGCATTTTCAGCGCTGGCTGCTGCGGCCTTGGCTTTTTTCACCAAGGTGAGCTGGGTGGCGGCCAGACCCACGCCCACCCCCAGGCCCGAACGGCGCAGAAACCCACGCCTGTCCATGGTGGGCAAGGCATTGGCCAGGCCACGGCTGAGGTGGTGAACCATGGACACGGGGTTGGCACCACGCGTGCCGGGCGATTTTTTGGTCAACATCATGTTCGCTGCTCCTGCCGGGCTCAGACGCGGGTGGTTTGGTAGTACTGCTTGACGTGATCGGTCAGGGCATAGCCGCCGCCGCGCTCTGGTGGCGCCTTGGGGACGACCTCGGCCTGGGGCACTTCGGTGGGGGTGGACGGCAGCAGCGCCGCCACGGCGGCCAGTGCACCTGCCGTGGTGGCACCGGCAAACAGGGTGCGGCGATTCACAACGCCCTGCGGGGGGCGAGAGGCTTGGCTCATGGATGTCTCCTTGGTGGTCCGGGTCGGGTGGGTGCCCGATTGGCAGGGAATCTACGCGCTCGTCCGACTCGCCGCAAGGACCCCAACCCGCAGGGCCAGGTACGTGGCCACCCCCCGTTGGGGGATACTGCCAGCACCTCACACCCACCCGTGCGCAGGGGCGGTCATGGCAATCAAAATCCATGCCATAAGCCACCACTTATTTACCCATCGCCCTGCTGCCCACCCGTGCAGTTCGCCCCCATGACTTATGCAACGTCGCACATAGCGGATGCCGTCCCCCTTGCGGTCAACGGCGGCGATGGCCCGGTGGGCAAGCGATGCCCATCGACGGTCTCTGTGGGAGATCGGGACACCGACGCGGACAAATTGCGCGAGCGAGCGACAATTTGTCGCGAACCGCTCCCCCGCTTCAGTGATGAAAAATGCGGCATTTTTCAGCGCAAAATTTCATCGATATCCCAGTAATTCAGTGGGTTAATTTCTGCCAATTGTGTCCCCACCAACTCACCATGACCCACCCCACCACCCCCCATTCCGCTTCCGAGGGCTGGCCAGACTGGTCCATTCTGATCGTGGACGACGAACAGGGCATGCGCAACTTCCTGGTCAAAACACTGGCCCCGCGCTGCCATTTCGTGATGAACGCGGGCAGTGCCGAAGAAGGTGGCGAATGGTTGCAGAGCCACCATGTGGACCTGATCATTCTGGACATCTCACTGCCCGGCAAAAGCGGCGTGGTGTGGCTGAAAGAACTGCGCGACAACGGCTTTTCTGGCGAAGTCATCCTCATCACCGCCTTTGCCGACTTGGACACCGCCATTGAAGCCTTGCGCGCGGGTGCGTCGGACTTCATCCTCAAGCCGTTTCGGGTGCCGCAAATCCTCAACGCCGTCAAAAAATGTGTGGAGCGTTCGCGCCTGCAGCGCGAAAACTACGTGCTCAAGCGCCGCCTGGACGCGTCGCACGCGGGGCAGGGTTCACTGGTGGGCCACTCCGGCGCCATGGTGACGCTGCGCGAAGCGGTGGCGCGCATCGCGGCCGTGCCCAGCAACGTGCTGCTGCAAGGCGAGTCAGGCACTGGCAAAGAGCTGGTGGCCCGCGAGCTGCACGCCCTCAGCCCGCGCAGTCAGGGGCCATTTGTGCCGCTGAACTGTGCCGCCGTGTCACCCGAATTGCTGGAGCGCGAGTTGTTTGGCCATGTGCAGGGCGCCTTCAGCGGCGCCCGGCAGGCCCGCGACGGCCTGTTTCACTACGCCCAGGGCGGCACGCTGTTTCTGGACGAGGTGGCCGAGCTGCCACTGCGCCTGCAAGCCATGCTGCTGCGCGCGATCGACGAACTCAACATCCACCCGGTGGGCAGCGAGCAACGGGTGCCGGTGAACGTGCGCATCATCGCGGCCACCAACCGCAACCTGGCACAGGCCGTGGCGCAAGGCGAGTTTCGCGCCGACCTGTATTACCGCCTCAAGGTGGTGGACCTGACCTTGCCGCCCCTGCGCGAGCACCGCGAGGATTTGCCCGAGCTGGTGACCCATTTCCTGGCCCAACTGGCCCCCACCCTGGGCCTGCCCCCCATCGCACTGAGCCCCGACGAACAGGCGTTTTTGCAGAGCTACCACTGGCCCGGCAATTGCCGGGAACTGCGCAACCTGCTGGAACGATCGCTCATCCTGGGGGGGCTGAACGTGTCGGCCCTCTACCCGAGCACGCCAACCCCCACGCACGCCACGCTGGCCACCACCGACCTGCACACCCTGGAAAAGCAACACATCCTGGCCGTGCTGGCCTCGGTCGACGGTGACAAAACCCGCGCAGCCCAATTGCTGGGGGTCTCACGGCGCACCCTGGAAAGGCGGGTGGCCGAATGGGGACAACCCTGAACCCGCTGACCTGGCCCGCCAAGGCCAAAGACTGGGTGGGCCGCTCGGTGCGCCACAAGCTGCTGGCCATGGCACTGGGGCCACTGCTGGTGGTCTTCCCCTTGCTGGTGGTGGCACTCACCCTGTGGGGCAACGCTGCCTATGACCGACTGCTCATCACCAAGGTGCGCAGCGACCTGGCCGTGGCCCACGGGTATTTCGACAAGGTGCTGGGCGATGTGGGGCTGGGCACCCAGGCGGTGGGCACCTCGCACCGCCTGCTCCAGACATTGGCCACCGCGCCGGCGGCGTTGCCATCCACCCCGACAAGCGTTGAACAGCGGGCGGCCCGGCAGGGCCTGGCGACCCAATTGGCCCCCTTCCTCGCGGAGGAAAAGCAGCGCCTGGGGCTGGATTTTCTGCGGCTGTACACCCTCGCGGGCGAACCGCTCGACGCGCCAGACCCCACCCACACCACCCTGCCGGCCAGCCCGTTGCCCCACCGCCTGGTGGCACGGCTGCAGGCCCAGACCGCCATGGCGCAAGGCCAGCTGGTGCTGCTGCAAGCCCAGGAGCTGGCCAGCCTGGCCCCCCAGCTGGTGGAACGCACCGGCCTGCCACTGGTGCCCACACCCAGCGCCACCCCCACCGAACGCACCCGGGAAGACCGCGCCATGGTGGGGCTGACGGTGATGACCGTGCGCAACCTCCAGGGCCAGGCGGTGGCCATCCTCACCGCCGGGGTGTTGCTGAACCAGAACCTGGACTTCATCGACCACATCAACCGGGTGGTGTACCCCGAGGGTTCCCTGCCCTTTGGCAGCCAGGGCACGGCGACACTGTTTCTGGACGACGTGCGCATCACCACCAACGTGCGACTGTTCCAGGACCAACGGGCCATTGGCACACGCGTGTCCAAGGCCGTGCGCGACGCCGTGCTGGGCCAGGGGCAAACCTGGCTGGACCGGGCCTTTGTGGTCAACGACTGGTACGTCAGCGCCTACCAGCCCCTGCTCGACTCGGACGAGCAGCGCATAGGCATGCTGTATGTGGGCTACCTGGAAAAGCCCTTTCGCCTGGTGCGCTACGCCATGCTGGGGGTGATGGCGCTGATCTTTCTGGGCGTGATGGCGCTGGCCTCGGTGCTGTCGGTGCGCTGGGCGCGCAGCATCTTCAAGCCCGTGGAGCGCATGAACCAGGTCATGCAACGCGTCGAGGAGGGCCAGGCCAGTGCCCGCGTCGGCCGCCTGGGCGCGCGCGATGAGCTGGGCGCCCTGGCCAGCCACCTGGACCACCTGCTGGACGTGGTGGCCGACAAAACCACCGCGCTGGAAAAGTGGGGCCAGCAGCTGGACCAGCGGGTGACCGAGCGCACCGCCGAACTGGCCGCCAGCAACGCCTCGCTGGTGCTGGCGCAGCAGCAACTGGTGAAAAGCGAAAAGCTGGCCGTGATGGGACAGCTGGCCGCCAGCGTGGCGCACGAAATCAACAACCCCATCGCGGTCATGCAGGGCAACCTGGACCTCATGCGCGACACCCTGGGCGCCGCCGCCGACCCCGTGCGGGCGGAGATGCGGCTGCTCGACGAACAGGTGGAGCGCATCCGCCTCATCGTGCAACAGCTGCTGCAGCACGCGCGGCCCGAGGAGTACGCGGGCTATGTGGAGGCCCTGGACGTGGGCGACACCCTGCGCGCCTGCCTGGTGCTGGTCAACCACCGACTGGTCAGCGAAGGCATTCAGGTCGTGGTGGACGAAACCGCGAGCCGCAGCGCGGCGTTCAACCGGCAGGAGCTGCAGCAGGTGGTGATCAACCTGCTCATCAATGCGGCCAATGCCATGCCGCAGGGCGGCGTGCTGACGCTGCGCACACGGGACTGCACCCTGCCCGCCGCTGGCCAGCCCGTGGGCGCACCGCCGGTACCTGGGGTGTGCATCGAAGTTGAGGACAGCGGCCCCGGCATCAGCCCCGAGACCCAGGCGCGGTTGTTCCAGCCATTTTTCACGACCCGACCCGATGGCAACGGGCTGGGCCTGTGGATCAGCCTGAGCCTGGTGGAACGTTATGGTGGGGACATCAGCGCCCGCAACGCGCTGCCTGGCCCGGGCGCGGTGTTTGCCGTCCAGCTGCGCACCGAGCTGGAGGTCACGTCATCCAGCGACAAATTTTTCAGTAGCTGAACATTCAACAAATATAAGCCTTAGAGGCCTGTTTGATTGAAATTTCAGGCCAGCATGTCAAAACCCTGCGCTTCCACGCTGATGAAGGCACGGGTGAGTTCGGCCAGCGCGGCATAAAAATCGGCCTTGGGGTGGGTGGCCAGGGCATCGCACAGCTGAGGCAACCAGGCTTGCACATGGGCGGCGAAGAAGCGGCGCTGCTGGGTGAGGTTGGCCACGGCCACGTCGTCGCCCGCGATGAGGTAGCGCATCACCTCGAACACGCAGGCCACATGGTCTTCGGTTTCGGGCAGGTTCTCCCCGCGCGCCAGGCCCAGCTCGGCCAGGTCACCCCGCAAGGCGGCCAGCGGCTTTTCGTTCAAAAAGCCTGACAGGTAGTAAGAGCCGTACAGCGACACCTCGGGCTTGCCCACGCCGCCAAACAGCGCATCGAACTCATCGGCAATCTGCGCGGCGTCCAGCCGCCGGGCCACACCCACCCACTGCTGCCAGGGCTCCTGCAAGAAGCCGCCCGGGGTGGGTGCCTCGGTCACGGCCACGCGCAAGCTTTCCAGCCACTCCGGCGTGGGGGGGGCGTAAAACACGGTGGCCAGCACGCCGTACAACTCGGCGCGCGCCACCTCCTCGTCCAGGGTGGCAGCGGTGTTCAGGGGGAGGTCGGTGGTGGTGGTCATGGGCGCGGCAATCGGACGGGGCTGGCGGGGGAGCGTGACGGTGTGGGTGGTGCCGTTCAGAGGTCGGTGATGCGGGTTTCGTTGGGCGCGGAGTAGATGTCCACCACCCGACAGTCACCGCACATTTTGAGGCGTTCCAGCGCATCGCCCTGGAACATGGCGTGGCCGGTCAGGCGGCCCAGCATGGCCTCGATGCCTTTGGCCGTGCCAAACGGCTTGCTGCAACGCACACACTGGTAGGGCTGGGCTTCGTTGATGACGCGGGCGCGGCCGCGCTGCTCATCCAACCACAGACGGGGCTGCACACTCAACGCCTTTTCGGGGCAGGTGGTGACGCACAGGCCGCATTGCACGCAATTTTTCTCGATGAACCGCAGCTGCGGGCGATCGGGGTTATCTTGAAGGGCCGAGGCCGGGCAGGCGCTGACACAGCTCAGGCACAGCGTGCAGGCGTTGGCGTCCACCGCCACCGTGCCCCAGGGGGATGCCGCAGGCAAGGCAATGGCGTGGCTGGCCTGCTGGCGGTGGGGCGCACCGGCGGGCGCGTGTTGCACCAGGTGATCCAGTGCCAGGTTCAGGGTGGCGCGCTTGTCGGCCTGCACCGCAAAGCTGGCCGCCTGGGCCACGCCCTGGGCGGCGGGGGCGGCCAGGGCCGCGTCCAGCTCGGCCAGGTCGCGGGCATCGCGCGCCTGCAGCAGGCGCAGGTGCTGGCCGCTGTAGCCCAAGCCGGTCATCAGGGCCTGGGCCACGTCCATCTGGGCCTGCACGGCCTCGCGGTACTCGGGGGCTTCGGCATCGGTCATCAGCACCCACACCTGCGAGGCCCCCTGGGCCAGTGCGGTCAGCCACACGTCCAAGCCCAGCGAGGCGGTGTGGTGCACGGCCAGTGGAATCACCCGGGCGGGCACGCCGCGCACCGACGGGTCCAATGCGGCCGCGCGGCCCAGGTCCCCGATGAGGGCCTGGCCCGCCTCCTGGCTGTGCAGCAGGAGCGCGGCCTGTCGCCCGCCGGCTTTGGCGTAGGTGCTGAGCAGGGTTTTGATCTTCTGGCCCTGGTCAGGCGCACGGGGGTAGGCGTAGGTCAGCGCCCCGGTGGGGCACACCGTGGTGCAGGCGCCGCAGCCCACACACAGGTGCGGGTTGACGCGGATTTGCTGGCGCGCGAGGTCACTCTCAATGGCCGAGGCCGAACACACCTGCACACAGGCGTCGCAGCCCACACGGGCGTTGCGGCCGTGCGCACACACCGAGGCCTTGTACTGGAAGAACTTGGGTTTCTCGAATTCGCCCACCGCGTCCCGCAAGGCCACCACCGCCGCCATCAGGGCGGCCGGGTCGGCCCCGGGCGGGATGTGCCAGTAGCCCTGGGGCGGCGCGTGCTGCGTGAAGGCCGGGTTGGCCCGCAGGTCCAGCACCAGGTCGAAGGTGTCGGTGTGCTCCGTGGGGGTGCGGTCAAAGCGGATGGCACCGGCCACCTCGCACTTGGGCACACACGAGCGGTGACCCTGGCAGCGCGCCAGGTCCACCTGGTAGTCCAGGCCAATGGCGCCCTCGGGGCAAGCGGCCACACAGGCGTTGCAGCGGGTGCACAGGTCCAGGTCAATGGGGTTGCTGGTGTCGCGCCGCAAGGTGAACGCCCCCAGCCAGCCGGTGAGGTGTTTGACAGACCCGGCCAACACCGGGAAGCGCCGCTGCTGCATGCCCGCGCCGCCGGTGGCCAGCAAGGTGACGTCCAACGTGTCGGCCACCAGTTGGGCGATGCGCTCGGCCGCCTCCAGGTCGCCCATCACCAGCAACCGCCCCTGGCTCTGGTAGCTGACGGTGGGCACGGGATCGGGTTCGGGCAACCGGGCCATGGCCAGCAGCGCGGCCATTTTGGGGGTGGCCGCCTTGGCCTCGCGCGACCAGCCGCCGGTTTCGCGGAGGTTGACGAACCGGATGGGGCGTTCGGCCAGGGGCAGGACGCCTTCGGTCTGCTCGGCCAACTCATTGAACAAGCGGCTTTCCTGGGTGCAGGCCACCACCAGGTCATCGGGGCGGCGGGCTGCCTGCTGGAACGCAGGCGCCTCGCGCCGGCACAGGGTGCGGTGCAGGGTCAGCGGTTCGTCAAGTGCCCGACCCAGGGCCACCGAATCGAGGGGCATGGTCTGGTTGCAGTTGCAGATCAAGGTGGTCATGGGCGGTGGCGGTCGGTGTGGGCAATGCGGGGGCGGGATGGTCGGCAGGCGGTGTGGGCGCGTCTGCCGCTGAGGCAGCGGAGGCGTCAGGATGAGATTCGGGCCCCTGCGCCGCCTCGGGCGCGGGCGTTGGCCCCACGGCGGGGTGCCGCTCGGGTTCGGGCTCGGGCTCCACCAGGTTCATGAACTGGGCGCTGACCATTTTTTTCAGCAGCTCGGCGGGCAGGGGGTTGGGCTTGGTGTAGTCGTCGATGTAAATGTCCAGCCCGTCCATCACATTGAAATGGGGGTCGGCAAACAGCTTCTTCATGGCCGCGTTGCGCACCTCGGGCGCCACGGCACGGCCCACATAGGGGCTGAAGTCGGATTCGTGGGTGAGCTGGACCACATCGTCCAGCGTCGGTGCCGGTGCGGCGGGGGCCGCAGCGGGGGTGGACCGCTCGGCGGGTACCGCCGCAGCGTCACGCCCGGCGGGTGGGTGCGCATCCACCGCCACGGCGGGTGGACCACCGGCCACCGCCGGGGCATCTGCCACCGCGGGGGGGTTGACCGTGGTGGCCGCGTTTTCCGCCTTGCGCCGCGACCACCGGCTGAAAAAACCGCCGCCGTCGGTGCTCATGGCTGGGCGGGCGGTTTGGCGGACGGCGCCTGGGCGTCCCCGGGGCGGGGGCCACGCCGGGTCTTGTCGGTGCTCACGCTGGCGGGGTTGCCAAAACGGTCGGTCAGCGGGCGGAAGCTGTCGGGGCGCTGGCGGCGCTTGGGCTCGGGCTGGTAGTGGGCGTCGGTGAAGGCGCGCAGCCACACCAGTACCTCGGGGGGGGCGTCCACGCGGTCCACGTTCTCCTGGGCGTCGAGCCAGCGCCCGGCGTCGTGGTAGCTCAGGGTCACGATCTGGGGGACGGCAACGGTGTCGTCGGAATCCGGCACGGGGTCGGCCCGCCACATCACCCAAAAGCACGGCGTTTCGGTGGACAGGTTCAGGTGGTAGCCCTCCGCGTCGTCGCGGTGCAGGCTGACCTGAAAACCCGGGTGCAACCAGAGGCTGTGGTCATCGGTGCGCTCCAGGCACAGCGGCGCATCGGCTGGCTGGGCGCCGCCGGGGCCAGCCGGTTGCACACCCGCCAGCACCCAGCGCCAGGGCTGCCACCGGGCCATGGCACCGGGCACCCGCTCGTGCCGCATGAGCACACTCACCGCCAGACTGGGTTGCTGCGCCATGACGACCGCCGCTCAGGTATCTTTGGAAATTTTGATGGACGGGAACTTGGACGAAAAGTCCTTGGCCCGCGCCGCGATCTTGATGGCCACCTGCCGCGCCACCGCTTTGTAGATGCCCGCCACTTCGCCATCGGGGTCGGCCACCACGGTGGGCTGGCCGCTGTCTGCCTGCACGCGGATTTGCATGTTCAATGGCAGCGCACCCAGGTAGTCCATGCTGTATTCGGTGGCCATGCGCTGGCCGCCGTCGGCACCGAAGATGTGCTCGGTGTGGCCGCAGTTGGGGCAGCAGTACACCGCCATGTTTTCCACAATGCCCAGAATGGGCACGCCCACCTTCTCGAACATCTTGATGCCCTTGCGTGCATCCAGCAGCGCAATGTCCTGCGGCGTGGTGACGATGACCGCACCCGTCAGCGGCACGCGCTGGCTCAGCGTCAGCTGGATGTCACCGGTGCCGGGGGGCATGTCCACCAGCAGGTAGTCCAGGTCTTGCCAGTTGGTCTGGCGCAGCAGCTGCTCCAGCGCCTGGGTGGCCATGGGGCCGCGCCAGATCATGGCCTCGTCCTTGTCCACCAGAAAACCGATGGACATGACCTGCACGCCGTAGTTCTCCAGCGGCTCCATGGTCTGGCCGTCCACGCTCTCGGGCCGGCCTTCCACGCCCATCATCATGGGCTGGCTGGGTCCGTAGATGTCGGCATCCAGAATGCCCACCTTGGCCCCCTCGGCGGCCAGCGCCAGCGCCAGGTTGGCGGTGGTGGTGCTCTTGCCCACGCCGCCTTTGCCCGACGCCACGGCCACGATGTTTTTCACCTTGGGCAGCAGAGCCACGCCGCGCTGGGCCTGGTGCGCCACAATTTTGATGCCGAGGTTGGCCGACACGTTTTCCACCCCGGCCACGGTGCGGGCCGCGGCAATCAGCGCCTTGCGCAGGGCGGGCATCTGGCTTTTCGCCGGGTAGCCCAGCTCCACGTCGAACGACACGTCGCCATCGTTGACCTGCAGGTTCTTCAGGGCCTTGGTCGTGACAAAGTCTTTGCCGGTGTTGGGGTCGGTGACGGTTTGCAGCGCGGCCAGCAGGGCCTGTTGGAGTACGGGCATGGGAAATTGTCTCGTTGTACTGGGGGTGTAATAGGTCGCAGGAGTCTACAACCGTGTTTGCGACAACTTGTCTTGCTTGGCAATGTCCACCAAACTGTGTGTGTTTTCCGGATACGCGTGGGCTGTAACGAATGACCACGGATTCCAGCCCCGCTTACTACCCGCTCACCCCGCACATCACCCCATGCGCATACTGCTACTGGAAGATGACCGAATACTCGGCGAAGCCTTGCGCGACTTCCTGCGCACTGAAGACCAAGTGGTGGAGTGGTTCACCCGTCTCAGCGAAGCGCGCGCCGCGTTGGCCAACCAACCGTACGACGCACTGGTCGTGGACTGGCAGTTGCCTGACGGGTCCGGACTGGATTGGATACGCAGCCTGCGAAACGCTCGCAATGTCATACCTGCCATCATGATCACGGCACGCGACCAGTTGCAGGACCGTCTGTGCGGACTCAACACCGGCGCGGACGACTACTTGGTCAAACCCTTTGAGCCAGAGGAGCTGATGGCCAGGGTGTGTGCCCTCAGGCGCCGCTCGGTGGGCAACCCAGCCCCTGTGTTCACTTGGGGCAGCGTCGTATTTGATCTGACCGCCAAGACCGCCGCTCGGGATGGACAGCCGATTCAATTGACCGCACGCGAGTGGTCGCTGATGGAGGCCCTGGCTTTGCGCAAAGGCCGGACAGTGTCCAAAACCGAACTGGAGGCGCTGGTCATGGGGTTTGATGGGTCTCTGTCAGACAACGCGCTGGAAGTGCACATTTCGGCCATTCGGCGCAAGCTTGGCAAAACCGTCATCCAGACTCTGCGTGGTCTGGGCTACCGGATGCCACTGTGAACGCCTCATCCTTTCATCAGCCTGAATTGCCTTCGATAGGGCAACGCCTCGTGCGCGCACTGGCCACTGTTTCAGCCATCTGGATGCTGGTGGTGTCGGTCACGGTTTGGGCGGTGATCCAGCACCAAGTCGATGAACTGGCGGACGCTGGGTTGCAGGAGTCAGCGGAGCTCCTGTACGGTTTGATGTTGACACTGGACGAGCCCATGCAGGCATCCATGCTGGCGGTCACACTGCCGGCACCCGCCCACACCGAGAAAGTCATATGGCAACGGATCGCCAATAACGGGACGTTGATGCTGCGCTCCCACCACGCGCCCGAAACACCATTTTTTAGCACGGCCACCCCAGGCATGACCAACATCAACGGGGTGTGGCGTGTGTTCGGTTTACCGTTGCCTGGTGAAAAAGGCATGGTCTACGTGGCTGACCACCAGTCGGAGCGGCGGCGTGCGCGGTGGGACGCCACATGGGCTGCCGTGGCCATCACGGTGATGATGGGTCTGGGCTTGGTGGCGTGGTCCCGTCAGCGAATCGGTCGAGAGCTGGCACCCTTGCTCGTGCTCAGCCAGGCCCTGGCCACTTACGATCCGTCGCGACCAAAGGCCAAGCTGCCACGCGTTCACCGCCAGGAGTTGCAACCCATTCGCAAATCGGTCATCGCCCTGGGGCGTCGGCTTTCCCAACGGATAGACAATGAGCGCTCCTTCAGCGCGCATGCGGCCCATGCGTTGCGCACCCCGCTGGCCGGCATGGATGCCCAATTGGCGGTGGCGCTGCGGGACTGCCCCGACGACATGCGCCCCCGCCTGACGCAGGCCCGCGAAGCGGCCAACCGGCTCAAGCGCGTGGTGTCGTCGCTGTTGACGCTGTTTCGAACTGGCATTGAGGTGCGCTGGCAAAGCGTGAACATTGCAGCCCTGCTGGCCAAGGTCAACATCCAGCACCTGGAGGTGGAGGTGCTGTCGCCCTCGGACGTAGAGGCCGACCCCGATCTGCTGGCCGCGGCGCTGATTAACTTGCTCGACAACGTGGTGCTGCACGGTGGCACCCAGGTCACGGTGCACGTACAGATCGACACCCGGTTTCAGGTCATCAGCTTGCAAGACAACGGCCCAGGCGTCCACGCCGAGCGCCTGCAGGAACTCCAGCACGCATTGGCCCGGAAAGACTACAGCGGCCACACAGGCCTGGGACTGATGATGGCCGACATGGTGGCACGCGCCCACGGTGGCGCCCTGACCATTGCCAACCGGGAGGTGGGTTTGTCCGCAGACATGACCTTGCGGCACCAGCCCCGGGCCTGACATCACCGAAGAACCCCAGCCATGACACCGGGTGGGTGCCAGAGCCGGGGTGGGTTTTCAGGCAAACGTGTCCGCCATCAAGGCCTTGAACCAGGTTGACATGTCCTCAAAGTTGTCCTTGTTCCAGCCCGTCGACGCGGCCGACGAGGCCGGCACCACCTTCATGGCCAGCGTGGCCGGGTCGTACTGGAAGGCCGCTGTCAGCCAGGACGCCTGCGTCATGGTGATGGTGGAGAAGCAGGCCGAGTTGGTGACAGGCTCTGGATCCGGCTGCTGGCCCACGAGCAAGCGGCTGATGGCGTCGGCGCACACCTTGCCCTCCTGGTTGGCAATGTGGCCGGCCTTGGGCTGGGTGGTCGCACTGCTGTCGCCAATGATGTGCACCTTCTCTGCACCTGCCACCGTGCTGGCATAGCTGAGCACATTGACGCCTGCAAAACGGCCTTCTGTGGCATTGGCCAGACCGGCATCCACCACCAACCTGCCCGCCTTCTGGCGGGGAATCAGGTTCACCACATCACCACGGTACACGCCCTGGGTGGTGTAAACCTGCATGCTGGCGGGGTCCACCTGGGTCACCGTTGCGTTGGTCACGTACTCGATCACACCGCCGTGCAGCCCGAAAAAGGCGTTGGAGAAATTGTCCTTTTCGGTCACGAAATCGAGGTTGGCATCGAGCACCACCAGTTTGCCGCGCGGGCGTCTGGCCTTGATCCAGTCGGCCACCAGGCAAGCGCGCTCGTAAGGCCCGGGAGGGCAACGGTAGGGCACCTTGGGAATGGTCAGAATGACTGTGCCATTGCTCGGCATGGCCGCCAGCTGACTGGCCAGCAAGCTGGTTTGCGGGCCCGCTTGCCAGGCGTGGGGCATCTTGTTGGACGTGCCCAGGCCAGGTACTTCGTCAAAATCAATGCCGGGGGCCAACACGATCCGGTCAGCACTCAGTACCGTGCCGGTGCTCAGTGTCACCTTCACACCCACGGGATCGATGTTGACCACATCACCCAGCACCACTTTCACCCCATATTTGGAGGCCAGGGTGCTGTGGTTGTAGGCCAGGCTGCCCATGTTGCGCTGCCCGGTCAGCACCATGCTGCTCATGATGTTGGAGGTGTACGAGGTGGCCCTCTCCACCAACGTGACCTGCACACCGTCGCCCCAAAGGCTCAGATACTTGGCGACGCTGGCACCGGCCATGCCACCGCCCACCACGATCACCTGGGATTTGGCGCTCCCGCCAAGCACCGGGGTCGGACGCTTTTTGGCGTCCTGGGCCTGCTCGAAGCCGAGCGCCTGTTGCGCATCGGTCGAGTCACCCCCGCCCCCGCAGGCGGCCAAAACAGAAGCGGTCACACCGGCGGCGGTGGCATTCAGAAAATGACGTCTTTTCATGTGTTTCTCCGGTGTGGTTACTTCTGTGCTGACAACCAGGCCGACAGCAGCTTGAGCTGCGCATCGGTGTAGGCCATGGCGTGTTTGGCCATGATGCCGTTGCCTTCTTTGCCAGACTGGAACTCCTTGAGGTCCTTGTAAATTTCGTTGCTGGACTTGCCTGCCAGGCTGTCAAAACCTGGTCCCTTGCCATTGGTGCCATGGCACTGGAAGCAGTTGGACGCCAGCAAACGACCGGGCGCGGCCACTTGCGCCTGGGCGCCCACCACGGTCAAACTCAGCAATGTCGCCAGGACGGGACTTTTCCACATGCGGCTCTCCTTTGAAGCATCTCGCTGACCCGAGAAGTCGGGTCTTGCACGGATGCCTTCAGGTTAGAGGCCCAACCTGAGGCTGACCTGAAGCCAAAAAGCGCCAGAAACCCGAATTTGCAACCAAACGTAAGCGGCTGACCGACTGCGCCCGCCGGGCTGGCCCGATAAACTACACCCCCCGCCGACCCACCGGCCCGCACTGAAACCCACTCCAGGCCCCGCCTTTCGCCACATGAACACCCCCCGCCGACTGTTTGTGACCACCGCCCTGCCCTACGCCAATGGCAATTTCCACATCGGGCACATCATGGAGTACATCCAGGCCGATGTGTGGGTGCGCTACCAGCGGATGCAGGGCCACGAGGTGCACTTTGTGTGTGCCGACGACGCGCACGGTGCGCCCATCATGATCGCGGCCGAAAAGGCCGGCATCACGCCGCAGCAGTTTGTGGCCAACATCGCTGCCGGGCGCAAGCCCTACCTGGACGGTTTTCATCTGGCGTTTGACAACTGGCACAGCACCGACGGCCCCGAAAACCACGAACTGGCCCAGGACATTTACCGCGCCCTCAAGGCCAACGGGCTGATCGCCACCCGAACCATCGAACAGTTTTTCGACCCCGAAAAGCAGATGTTCCTGCCCGACCGCTTCATCAAGGGCACCTGCCCCAAGTGCGGCTCGGCAGACCAGTACGGCGACAGCTGCGAAAACTGCGGGGCGGTGTACGCCCCCACCGAGCTGAAAAACCCCTACTCGGCCCTGTCCGGCGCCACGCCGGTGATGAAAAGCTCTGAACACCACTTCTTCTCGCTGTCCGACCCCCGCTGCGCCGAGTTTTTGCAGGAATGGACCCACACCCCCGGCCGCTTGCAGCCCGAGGTGCTGAACAAAATCAAGGAATGGTTCGCCAAAGACGAAGAGGGCAACGGCGGCCTGGGCGATTGGGACATTTCGCGCGATGCCCCCTATTTCGGCATCGAAATTCCCGATGCGCCGGGCAAGTACTTTTACGTGTGGCTGGACGCGCCCATCGGCTACCTGGCCTCGCTGAAAAACCACTTTGCCAAAACCGGGCGCGATTTCGACGCCTTCATGGCCGACCCCCGCACCGAGCAGGTGCACTTCATCGGCAAGGACATCACCTACTTCCACACCCTGTTCTGGCCCGCCACGCTGCACTTCAGTGGCCGCAAAACACCCAATGCGGTGTTTGTGCACGGCTTCCTGACCATCAACAACGGCGAAAAAATGAGCAAGAGCCGGGGCACCGGCCTGGACCCGCTCAAGTACCTGAGCCTGGGCATGAACCCCGAGTGGCTGCGCTACTACCTGTCGGCCAAGCTCAACGGCAAAAACGAGGACGTGGACTTCAACGCCGCCGACTTCATGGCCCGTGTCAACAGCGACCTGGTGGGCAAGTTCGTCAACATCGCCAGCCGCAGCGCGGGCTTCATCGCCAAGCGCTTTGCCGGGCAACTGGGCCACATGACCGCCGATGACCGGGCCCTGGTGGACACCCTGGCCGCCGAGGCCGCGCGCATCGCCGAGTGCTACGAGCAGCGCGACACGGCCCGCGCCCTGCGCGACACCATGCTGCTGACCGACAAGGTCAACGCCTACGTGGACCAGCACAAGCCCTGGGAACTGGCCAACCCGAAAAACGAAGCCCGCTTTGCCGAGCAGGGTCTGACGCCCGAGGCCACCGCGCAACGCCTGCAAGAGGTGTGCACCACCTGCCTGCAGGCTTTCCGCCTGCTCAGCCTGTACCTGAAGCCGGTGTTGCCCGCGCTGGTCGCCCGGGTGGAAACCTTCCTGAACGTGGCGCCCATGGCGTTCGCCGATGCGACCAGCCTGCTGCCAGCCGGCCACACCATTGGCCACTACGAACACCTGATGCAGCGCGTCGATCAAAAGCAGCTTGACATGCTTTTTGAGCCTCCAGCGCCCGCCGCCATTGAAGTTTCAGCTACAAACAAATCGGCAGCCCCTGCGCCCGCACCAGTGGCTTCGGCCCAGGCCGCCGACGCCGCCGGTCAGCCCGGTGGCGAGGCCATTGCCCCCACCATCACCATCGACGACTTTGCCAAGGTGGACCTGCGCATCGCCAAAATCGTGGCCTGCGAGCGCGTGGAAGGCAGCACCAAGCTGTTGCGCCTGACGCTGGACGTGGGCGAAACCGACGCCGCCGGTCAACCCACAACCCGCAACGTGTTCAGCGGCATTGCCAGCGTGTACGCCCCCGAACAGCTGGTGGGCCAGCTCACCGTGATGGTGGCCAACCTGGCCCCACGCAAAATGAAATTTGGCCTCAGCGAAGGCATGGTGCTGGCCGCCAGCCACGCCGACGACAAGGCACAACCCGGCATCCACGTGCTGACACCCTGGCCCGGTGCCACGCCCGGCATGCGCATCCACTGACCGCCCAAGCCGACCGCCCCACCACGCGCCACCATGTTCGCGCCCATTCGCGGCTTCACCAGCCTGCAGCGCACCCCGCAAACCGACCTCAAGCTGGGCACGGTGCTGGCGTTTGTGGCGGGTGCGGCCAATGCGGGGGGGCTGTTGGCCGTGGGACAGTACACCTCGCACATGACGGGCATTGTCTCGGCAGTGGCCGACCACCTGGTGCTGGGTGAGATGACGCTGGCCCTGGCGGGCGTGGGTGCCTTGCTGTCCTTCGTGCTGGGGGCCATGACCACGGCCTGGCTGGTCAACTGGGGCCTGCGCCGCCACCTGCGCAGTGCCTACGGTCTGCCACTGCTGGTGGAGGCCTCAGCCCTGCTGCTCTTTGGCCTGGCCGGTGCCGCGCTGGCTGGACTGACCCCCTTGTTTGTGCCGCTGACCGTGGTACTCCTGTGTTTCATCATGGGACTGCAGAACGCGGTCATCACCAAAATTTCGCACGCCGTCATCCGCACCACCCACGTCACGGGGCTGATCACCGATCTGGGCATCGAGCTGGGCAAGCTGCTGTACCTGAACCACCGCACCGACCGGCAGCCGGTGCGGGCCAACCGGGCCCGCCTGCGGGTACACGGCCAGCTGATTGGCGGTTTTTTTGCCGGGGCCTTGGCCGGTGCGCTGGGTTTCAAACACCTGGGCTACATCAGCACGGTGCCGCTGGCCGCCCTGCTGTTGCTGCTGGTGCTGCGCCCCGCACTGGACGACTGGCAACACTGGCGCCAGCCCGCCTGAACGCCCACAGCGACACTCAGCGACCGGACTGGTAGATCAGGTCCGGGTCCACCACCGTTTCGGTGCGCAACACGCGCAGATCGGGGTCGAACACGACGGTGAAAATTTTGGCGTCGCTGGCATTGGGGCCGTCCCGAAAGCGCCAGTCGTGGTGCACCTCACCCGTCTGGGGCCACGGCGTCACGGCGCGGGGCTTGCCCAGGCGGCGGCGCACGTCTTCCATGGCCACGCCGGGGGTGATGCGGGCCAGGTTGGCCGGGTTGAGCACCTGGCGCAGCGCCGTCATTTTGCCGTCCGGCCCGATGCCAATCATGTAGTTCTGGTGCCCGGCGGGCTGGCGGTTGTACTCGAAGACGCGCTCACCCCCATCGCCGTCCCACACGGCTTCGGGCGGGCCAAAGCGCTGGCGCACGTCGGCCTCGGTGGACACGCCCTCCTCCAGCTCGCGGATGTGCTGCACGTCGCAACCCGCACCCCAACCCGCCACCACCAGCGCCAGCGCGCCCAGCCAACGGCGGGTGGTGGTGCGGGCCATGCGTGGATCCTTCATCACCTGTTTTGGCATCCATTTCTCCCCAATGTCTCGAAAAATCGGTGAAAACCCTGTGTTCCCGGCGGGGCCAACACCCCGGTTTTGTCAGCTGGTGTCGGCGTGGCCAACAGTAACATTGCGCCATGCTGCCCGCTTTGCCGCCACTGGCCCCATTCAAACCCCGCCTGGTGTCTGACCTGCGCCAGTACTCCATGGGCAAACTGGTCAAGGACATGGGCGCCGGCGCCACCGTGGGCATTGTGGCGCTGCCCCTGGCCATGGCCTTTGCCATCGCCAGCGGACTCAAGCCCGAGGCCGGGCTGTGGACGGCCATCATCGCGGGCTTTCTCATTTCAGCGCTGGGCGGATCGTCGGTGCAGATCGGCGGACCAGCCGGCGCGTTCATCGTCATCGTCTACGGCATTGTGGAGCGCTACGGCGTGGCCAACCTGCTCATCGCCACCGCCAGTGCGGGGGTGCTGCTGTTCTTGCTGGGCCTGTTCAAGCTGGGATCGCTGGTGCGCTATGTGCCGGTCAGCGTGGTCATCGGGTTCACCAACGGCATCGCGGTGCTCATCGCCCTGTCGCAGGTCCGCGACTGGCTGGGGCTGGACATCCAGAAAATGCCGGGCGACTTTTTCAGCCAAATCCACACCCTGGCGCTGCACCTCAGCAGTTTCAACGCGTACGCCTTTGGCCTGGGCACCCTGTGTGTGCTGGGCCTGTTTGTGTGGCCCAGGCTGTTTGCCATCGACTCCCAGTTCCGCAAGCAGCTGGAAAAGGTGGACACCTTCAGTGCGCTGGACGCCACCTCGCGCGTGCCGGCCCCGGTGATTGCGCTGCTCACCCTGTCGTTCGCCGCCTGGGCCCTGTCCATGCCGGTGGAGACCATCGGCAGCCGGTTTGGCGGCATTCCACAGGGGGTGCCCGGCTTCGAGCTGCCCGATTTTTCGTGGGAAACCGTCAAGCTGCTGGTCGGCCCCACGCTCACCATTGCGTTGCTGGGC
>PNML01000035.1 GCA_013823635.1 Polaromonas sp.
CTACACCATGTTCACCGCGCCGCCCGAAGCCACGCTGGAGTGGAACGACTCGGCGGTGGAAGGCAGCTACCGCTTCCTGCGCCGGGTGTGGAACTTCGGCTACAAGCTGTCGAATATCGATTTCGCAGCTGGAAGTTCAAACGCAGCAAGCGCTGGAAGCCTGAATGATGTTGAATTTGGCAAAGAGGCCAAGGCCCTGCGCCTGGACATCCACACCGTGCTCAAGCAGGTGGACTACGACTACCAGCGCATGCAGTACAACACCGTGGTGTCGGGCTGCATGAAGATGCTCAACGCCCTGGAGGACTTCAAGGCCATGGACAGCGCGGGTGCCGCCGTGGCGCTGGCCGAGGGCTTTGGCATCCTGTTGCGCTGCCTTTACCCCGCCACCCCCCACATCGCCCACGCCCTGTGGAGCGAGCTGGGCTACGCGGGCACGCTGGGCGACTTGCTCGACGCCGCCTGGCCCCAGTTGGACCCCGCGGCCCTGGTGCAGGACGAGATCGAGCTGGTGCTCCAGGTCAATGGCAAGCTGCGCGGTGCCGTGCGGGTGCCCGCCGGGGCCGACAGGGCCAGCATCGAGGCGGCGGCCCTGGCCAGCGACGCCTTCCTGAAGGCCGCCAACGGTGCCCCGCCCAAAAAGGTGGTAGTGGTGCCGGGGCGCTTGGTCAACGTGGTGGTCTGAGCATGACGCCCCGTCGCCAGTTTTTGCAGCGTGCCTGGGCCTGGGGGCAAACCGGCGCCCTGCTGTCGGCCGGGGGTGTGCTGACCGGCGCCCTGGGCGGCTGCGGCTTCAAACTGCGCCAGGCCCCCAGCTTTGCCTTTCGCACGCTGGTGGCGCCCTTGCCCGATGCCTCGCCGCTGCGCCGCGAACTCAAGGTCTCGCTGCTCAACGCCGGGGTGACCGTGCTCGACACCATGCCCGCAGCGACACCGGTGGTGGGGGCCGACGGGGTGCCCCGCGCACCCCAGCCGCCCGCCGTGGACGCGGTGCTGGAGGTGCTCAACGAGCAACGGGAGAAGTCGGTGGTGGGCTCCACGGCCGCGGGCCAGGTGCGGGAGTTCCAGCTGCGCCTGCGGTTCCGGTTTCGCCTGAGCACGCCCCAGGGCAAGGAGCTGATCCCGGATTCGGAAATTTTGCTGCAGCGCGACATCAGCTACAGCGAGACCATTGCCCTGTCCAAGGCCGAGGAAGAGGCCGAGTTGTACCGCGACATGCAAAGCGACATCGTGCAGCAGGTGCTGCGACGTCTGGCGGCGGTGCGCTCGCTGTAAGCCCCGCCATGCAATTGGCCGCCGCCCAGCTGGGCGCCCACCTCCAGAAAGGGCTGCGTTCGCTCTACACCCTGCACGGGGACGAGCCCCTGCTCATCCAGGAGGCGGCCGACGCCATCCGCGCGGCGGCCCGCGCCCAGGGGTACACCGAACGCACGGTGTTCACCGTGGCCGGTGCCCACTTCGACTGGAGCGCGGTGCTCGCCAGCGGCAGTGAAATGAGCCTGTTCGGCGACCGCCAGGTGGTGGAGGTGCGGATTCCCTCCGGCAAACCCGGCAAAGAGGGCAGCACGGCCCTGCAGCAGCTGGCCGGGGCCGCTGCCCGCCACGACGGCGTGCTGACCCTGGTGCTGTGCCCGCGGCTGGACGGCGCCACCCTCAAAGGCGCGTGGTTTGGGGCGCTGGACAGCTTTGGCGTGACCGTGCGCGTGGACGCGGTGGAGCGCCAGGCCCTGCCGCAGTGGATTGCCCAGCGCTTGGCGCAACAAAACCAGCGTGTGGTGCCGGGTGAAGAGGGCCAGCGCACCCTGCAGTTTTTTGCCGACCGGGTGGAGGGCAACCTGCTGGCCGCCCACCAGGAGGTGCAAAAGCTGGCGCTGCTGTACCCCGCCGGCGAGCTGGGTTGGGCCGAGGTGGAGTCGGCCGTGCTCAACGTGGCGCGTTACGACGCCTTCAAGCTGGCCGAGGCGGTGCTGGCCGGCCAGACCGCCCGGGTGCAGCGCATGCTCGACGGCCTGCAGGCCGAGGGCGAGGCCCCGGTGCTGGTGCACTGGGCGCTGGGCGAAGACATCCGCACCCTGGCCCGTGTGCGTGCCGCGCTGGACGCGGGCCGCCCCATGCCCATGGCCTTGCGTGAAAACCGGGTCTGGGGGCCCAAGGAAAAACTGGTGGAGCGCGTGCTGCCCCGCCTGAGCGCCGCCACCCTGGCGCAGTGGCTGCAGGATGCCCACACGGTGGACGGCATCGTCAAGGGCCTGAAAGTGGCCACCTGGCCGGCCGACCCCTGGGTGGCCTTGCTGCGCCTGGCCACCCAGGTCAGCGGCGCGTGCGCCGCTCAGCGGTTGTAGACCCCTTCGGCGTCCTGCCCGGCGGCGCCGGAGCGCACCAGGTCGGCCACGAGGTCGAGCAGCCATGCCCCAAAGTCGTCCGCCCGCGTGCCGGAGCTGGCCCGCAGCGTGGCCAGCATGGGGGTGACCTCGGCCCACGCCAGCAGCTCGGCATGGGTGCAACGCTCCAGCTCCAGCAGCTTGTACTTCACCAGCACCTTGGCCGCGTGGCGGGTGTGCCGCTCGGGGTGCTGCACAAAGCCGCCCAGGCGGGAGCGGGCCACGGCCAGGGCCTTGGGCACGTCACCAAACACCGGGCCGTGGCCGGGAATGACGGTGCTCGGGGCCAGCCGCTCGATCAGGTCCAGCGTGAGGCCCACCTCCTCGAAGCCGCTGTCGCCGTCGAGTTCGGGGAACACCACGCCAAAACCGTTTTGCCACAGCGCATCGCCGCTGATCAGGGTGCGCGACGCCGGTTCGAACAGCAGCACGGCGTGGTGGTCGTGTCCGGGGGCGGCATGCACCTGCCAATCGCGATTGGCCAGGCGTTCGGTGCTGCCGGGCAACAGGGTTCTGTTGAAACCATAGCGAACAATGGATTGTCCACAAGCGCTGTAGCCCAATTTGGCATCATTCCACTCGGTGACGGCCTGCGCCGAGCCGGGTGGGATGGCCGTGACCAGCCCCGGGTAGCGGGCCTGCAGGGCCGCGTTGCCGCCGCAGTGGTCGCTGTGCAAATGGGTGTTGAGCACATCGGTCAGTGGCCTGTTGCCCAGGGCTTGCGCCACCAGGGCCAGCGTCTGGTCGGCGTGGGTGCAGTAGCCGGTGTCCACCAGCGCGGCGCGTTGCGCGTCCACGCACAGCACGTTGTTGCTGGACAGCCAGCCGCGTTCAAACACGGTGACGCCGGGGGGAAGCGGTGTTGCAGGGGTCATGGTCGCTGAATGTCGCACAGTTGGCGTGGTGGGCAGGGGCCGGTGCGACAATTCCCGCATGACCGCCACCGCCCCAACCGACACCACCGAACTCATGCGCGCCATGGGTTGCCAGGCCAAACAGGCTTCAGCGCTTGTGGCCAAAGCCTCTGCAGCGACCAAAAACCAGGCCTTGCGCGTGCTGGCCCGCTTGCTGCGCGAGCACACCACCGCCCTGCAGACGGACAACGCCCTGGACCTGGACAAGGCACGGGCCGCCGGGCTGGCCGAGCCCCTGGTGGACCGGCTCAAACTCACGCCCAAGGTGTTGGAAACCTGCGCCCAAGGCTGCGAGCAGCTGGCCGCCATGCCCGACATCATTGGCGAAATCGTCGGCATGAAGCAGGTGCCCAGCGGCATCCGCGTGGGGCAGATGCGCGTGCCCATCGGGGTGTTCGGCATGATTTATGAGAGCCGGCCCAACGTCACCATCGAGGCGGCCAGCCTGGCCATCAAAAGTGGCAACGCCTGCATCCTGCGCGGTGGCTCCGAGGCCATCGCTTCGAACAAGGCCCTGGCCGCCCTGGTGCGCCTGGCCCTGGCCGAGGCCGGTTTGCCCGAGCACGCGGTGCAACTGGTGCCCACCACCGACCGCGCGGCCGTGGGCCAGCTCATCGCCATGCCGCAGTTTGTGGATGTCATCATTCCGCGCGGCGGCAAGGGCCTGATCGAGCGCATCAGTGCCGAGGCCAAAGTGCCTGTCATCAAACACCTGGACGGCAACTGTCACACCTACGTGGACGACCCGTGCGACATCGAGCTGGCCGTCAAGGTCACCGACAACGCCAAAACCCAGAAGTACAGCCCCTGCAACGCCACCGAAAGCCTGCTGGTGGCGCGCGGTGTGGCGGCGGATTTTTTGCCCCGCATCGGCGCGGTGTGGGCCACCAAGGGCGTGGAAATGCGCGGCTGCCCCGAGTCGCTGCGCCTGTTGGCCACCGTGGCCCCGGCGCGGCTGCTGAAAGCCGCCACCGAGGTGGACTGGAGCGAGGAATACCTGGCCCCCATCATCAGCGTCAAGGTGGTGGCCGGGGTGGACGAGGCCATTGCGCACATCAACCGCTACAGCAGCCACCACACCGAATCCATACTCACCAACGACCACCGCCATGCCCAGCGGTTTTTGCGCGAAGTGGACTCGGCCAGCGTGATGGTCAACACCAGCACGCGCTTTGCCGACGGCTTTGAGTATGGGCTGGGTGCGGAAATCGGCATCAGCACCGACAAATTCCACGCCCGTGGCCCCGTGGGCGTGGAGGGGCTGACCTCGCTCAAGTACATCGTGCTGGGCGAAGGTGAGGTGCGCCAATGAACCCCGCTGGCGCTTGATCCACATCAACCAATGAGGTTGGCGTGTGCCTTCGGATGAAACCTCGCTGAACACCCGCGATCCATCCCCCATGCCCAACGCGAACACCGTCCACCCAGCCCCACCGGAACCCTCCACGCCAACGGCCAGCACCGCCTGGCACGCCCAGACCCCCGAGCAGGTGCTGGTGGCATGGCGATCCACACCGCTCGGGCTCACGCAGGCCGAGGCCAGCCAGCGGCTGCTCTCCCACGGCCCCAACCGCCTGGCCGAAGAGACACCCTCCAGCGTGTGGGTGCGCCTGGCGCGCCAGTTCAACAACCTGCTGCTCTATGTGCTGATGGCCGCGGCCCTGGTCACCGCGTTTCTGGGGCACTGGGTGGACACGGGCGTGATTGCTGCTGTGGTGGTGCTCAACGCCGTCATTGGCTTTGTGCAGGAGGGCAAGGCCGAAGCGGCGCTGCAGGCCATCCGCCACATGCTCAGCCCGCGCGCCGTCGTGTTGCGCGACGGCCACCCGGTGGATGTGGCCGCCGCCGACCTGGTGCCGGGTGACGTGGTGCAGCTCGCGTCCGGCGACAGCCTGCCCGCCGATGTGCGCCTGTTGCAGGCACGCAACCTGCGGCTCGACGAGGCCGCCCTCACGGGGGAGTCGGTGCCGGTGGACAAACACACCGGGGTGGTGGACGTGCACGCCGCGCTGGGTGACCGCCTGTGCATGGGCTATGCGGGCACCCTGGTGGCCCAGGGGCAGGCCCGCGCGGTGGTGGTGGCCACGGGGGCGCAGACCGAGATGGGCCGCATCGGCCGCATGCTGGCCGAGGTGGAGCAGGGCACCACGCCGCTGCTGCGCAAGATGACGGCCGTGGGCAGCACCCTGACCGGGGTCATCCTGGCCGTGGCAGCCTTGTTGTTCGTGTTCGGCGTGTGGGTGCGCGACATGGCCGCTGGCGACATGTTCATGGCCGCCGTGGGCTTGGCGGTGGCCGCCATTCCCGAAGGCCTGCCCGCCATCATGACCATTGCACTGGCCATTGGCGTTCAGCGCATGGCGACGCGCCACGCCATCATTCGCCGCTTGCCTGCGGTGGAAACCCTGGGGTCGGTCACCGTCATCTGCTCGGACAAGACCGGCACCCTCACCCGCAACGAAATGACGGTGCAGCAAATCATCCTGGACGGGCAGGTGCTGGACGTGGCGGGCGCGGGCTACGCGCCCGAGGGAGGCCTCACCCCCCCGTCGTGCGCCCATGCGGCGCTGGCCCCCCTGGCGCAGGCCGCCGCGCTGTGCAACGACGCCCACCTGCACCAGGTCAACGGGCATTGGGTGCTGGCGGGAGACCCCACCGAGGGCGCTCTGCTCACCTTGGCCATGAAGGCCGGTTGCTCCCCCACTGATTTGCAGCGCGAGCGTCCCCGGCTGGACGTGGTGCCTTTTGAGTCCGAGCACCGCTACATGGCCACCTTGCACACCGACACCGGTGGCCTGGGCCGCGTGGTGCTGCTCAAGGGCGCACCGGAGCGCCTGTTGACCATGTGCAGCCACCAGCGCGCGGCCCATGGCGAAGACGTGCCCCTGGCGCTGGACCATTGGCAGCAGGTGGTCCATGCCCAGGCCCGCCAGGGGCGGCGTGTGCTGGCCCTGGCGCAGCGGGCTTTGCCGGTTGGGCAGCTGGGCATCGACCACGCCGATGTGGCGCAGGGCATGACTCTGTTGGGCATGGTCGCCATCATCGATCCGCCGCGCGCCGAGGCTGTTCAAGCGGTGGCGCAGTGCCAGCAGGCGGGCATCCGGGTGGTGATGATCACCGGTGACCATGGCGTGACGGCCAGCGCCATTGCCGCGCAACTGGGCATGTCGGGGTCAGCTGGCGCAACAGGGGCCGGTGATGAGTCGCACCTGAAAGCGGTGACCGGACCCGAGATCGAGGCCATGACCGACGCGGCCTTGCGCGAGGCGGTGCGCCACACCCGCGTGTTCGCCCGTGCGAGTCCTGAGCACAAAATCCGCCTGGTGCGTGCCCTGCAGGCCAATGGTGAGATCGTGGCCATGACCGGCGACGGCGTGAACGACGCACCCGCCCTCAAGCAAGCCGATGTGGGCGTGGCCATGGGCAAAAAAGGCACGGAGGCGGCCAAGCAGGCGGGTGCGGTGGTGCTGGCCGATGACAACTTTGCCTCCATCGCCCACGCGGTGGAAGAGGGTCGCACCGTCTATGACAACCTGAAGAAAACCATCACCTTCCTGCTGCCCATCAACGGCGGCGAGTCGCTGTCGCTGGTGCTGGCGGTGTTGCTGGGGGTGGCACTGCCCATTGCCCCGGCGCAGATCCTGTGGATCAACATGGTCAGCTCGATCGCGCTGGCGCTGGTGCTGGCCTTTGAGCCCACCGAGGCGGACGTGATGCGCCGCCCCCCCCGCCGACCGGATGAGCCCATGCTCTCGACCTTCGTGGTGTGGCGCATCACACTGGTGTCGCTGTTGTTTCTGGCGGGCATCTTCGGCATGCACCATTGGGCGCTGTCGTGGGGTGCGGACGAATCCACGGCCCGCACCGTGGCCGTCAACACCCTGGTGGCCATGGAGGTGTTCTACCTGTTCAGCGTGCGTTACCTCAAGTCGCCTTCATTCACCTGGCAGGGCGTCAAGGGCACACCCGTGGTGCTGGCTTCGGTGGCTGCGGTGGTGGTGCTGCAGGTGTTGTTCACCTACGCCCCGTTCATGCATGTGCTGTTTGACAGCCGGCCACTGACGGTGGCCACCTTGTTGGCTGTGGTGGGCGCGGGCGTGGCGGTGCTCGTGGTGCTGGAACTGGAAAAAGCGGTGCTGAGGCGGCTGTTCGGTCGGCTGGTGTGAGGGCAATGGCATGACGTTCTCCGGGCCTTTTGCGGAACTGGCGGCGCTGATGCTCCTGTGCGCGGTGGTGGGCGCCGTGTTTGTGCGCCTGCGGCAACCCGTGCTCATGGCCTACATCGTGGTGGGCATTCTGGTGGGGCCGGCGGTGCTGGGGGTGGTCCAGGCACATGACCAGGTGGATTTGCTGGCGCAGATCGGTGTGGCGATGTTGCTGTTCGTGGTGGGCCTGAAGCTGGATGTCCAGCATGTGCGGCACATCGGTCCGGTGGCGCTGGCCACCGGGCTGGGGCAGCTGACGTTCACCATTGTGATCGGCTTTGCCCTGACCTTGGCGCTGGGTAAAGATTGGCTGGAAGCCTTGTACGTCGCGGTGGCGCTCACCTTTTCCAGCACGATCATCATCGTCAAGCTGCTGTCGGACAAGCGGGAGCTGGACTCCCTACATGGGCGCATAGCCGTGGGTTTTCTCATTGTGCAGGACCTGGCCGTGGTGCTGGCCATGATGACGGTCAGCGCCATGCGGTCTGAAGGAGTGGGCGGCGGGGTGCTGGATGTGGCACCGGCGCTGGTGCTGCGCCTGGTGGGCGTCGGGCTCTTGATGTGGGGGCTGATGCGTTGGGTGCTGCCGCGTGTGGTGGTGGGCATGGCGCGCTCGCAGGAGTTGCTGCTGCTGTTCGCCATGGCGTGGGGCATAGGCCTGGCGGCATTGGGCGAGTGGGCGGGCTTCAGCAAAGAGGCGGGCGCGTTTTTGGCTGGGTTTTCCCTGGCTTCCACGCCCTACCGCGAAGCCATGGGTGCCCGCCTCACCGGCATCCGCGATTTCCTGCTGCTGTTCTTTTTCATCGACCTGGGCACCAAGCTGGATTTCTCGACCCTGGGTGCCGAACTGCTGCCGTCGCTTTGGCTGTCGCTGTTTGTGCTCATCGGCAACCCGCTGATCGTCATGGCCATCATGGGCTACATGGGTTATCGAAAACGCACGGGGTTTCTGGCGGGCCTCACGGTGGCCCAGATCAGCGAGTTTTCCATTGTGTTTGTGGCCATGGGCATCGCGCTCGGGCACGTGGGCGTGGCCACGCTCAGCTTGACCACACTGGTCGGTCTGATCACCATCACCCTGTCCACCTACATGATCTTGCACGCGCAATGGCTGTACGAGCGGCTGTCGCCGTGGCTGGGTTGGCTGGAGCGGCGCCACCCCCACCGCGAGGTGGCCGAGGAGGGCCGCCCGCCAGTGGCCGGGCGCGTCGAGGTGCTGGTGCTGGGCGCCGGGCGCTACGGGGGCCGTTTGCTCAAGCAGCTGCGCCAAGGCGGCGTTGCCGCCGTGGGGGTGGATTTCGACCCCGAAGCCGTGCGCACCCTGGTTGGTCAGGGCCTGCCCGTGACCTTCGGAGACGCCGAAGACCCCGAGTTTCTGGGGCCGCTGGTCAATGCCCAGGTGCGCTGGGTGGTCAGCACCCTGCCCACCTGGGAGGCCAACCAGGCCATGCTGCATGCACTGGCCAGCGGTGGATGCGCCGCTTCGGTGGCGGTGGTGGCGCGTGACGCCGCGGCGGCGGCGAGTGTTCGTGAACTTGGCGTCGATCTGGTGCTCAATCCTTTCGAGGATGCCGCCGATCACGCCGCTCGCCACCTGGTTGAACTGCTCACCGTCAAGGACGCCCCATGACCCCATCACCCGCCTCGTCCCCCGTGCTGGTCTGCACCGATTTTTCGTCCCGTTCGGGGCTGGCCCTTCAACGCGCCCAGCGCTTATCGCAGGTCATGCAGGCGCCGCTGGAGGTGCTCCATGTGATGGGTGGGGCTGTGCTGGACGACTTGCGGGTGTGGCTGGGGTTGGGCGGATCCGCCGAGCAGGCCTTGCTCGACGATGCGCGGCAACGGGCCAACGCGTGGTTGAAGACCTGGGGTGCAGAGGGTCATGCGGCGGCTGGGGTTCAAGTGGTCAGCGGGCACGCGGTGGCGGAAATCGTGTCCCACATCCGGCAAAGCGGGGCGGGGCTGGTGCTGGTCGGTGCGCGTGGCGAAGGCGATTTGCTGCACATGGTGGTGGGTTCCACGGCCGAGCGCCTGTTGCGTCGAACCCCGACGCCCCTGCTCATGGTGCGCCAGCCCGTGCTCGGTCCCTACCGGCGGGTGCTGGTGCCGGTGGACTTCTCACCCTGGTCGGCCGCCACCATCCAGGCCGTGCGGCACATGGCGCCGGGTGCACACCTGGTGTTGCTCCACGCCTGGGATGTGCCATTTGCCGGCAAGCTGCAGCTGGCCGGGGTGAACCAGGATACCGTGGCCCACTACGGCCAGCAGGCCAGGGCGCAGGCCGAGCGCCAGCTGCACCAGCTGGCGCAGGCCCAGGGCCTGCAGCCGGGTGAGTGGACACCTTGCCTGGCCCAGGGCGATGCCAGCCATTGCATCCTGGCGCAGGCCGATCAGCGCCAGTGCGACCTGATCGCCATGGGCAAGCACGGTCGCCATGTGGCCGAAGACCTGCTGCTGGGCAGCGACACGCAGCACGTGTTGGCCGAAACCACGCTGGACGTGCTGGTGTGCCCTTTGCCTGTCACCGCGTCCTGAGGCCGTCGCCATGAGCGCATGGTCGGTGTTGGCCAGTCTGGCCGGTGGCGTGGGTCTGTTTCTGTTGGGCATGACCATGATGACCGACGGCCTGCGCATGGCCGCCGGTCCGGCGCTGGAGCGCATCCTGGCCAGTGCCACCCGCACGCGCTGGCACGGGTTGGGTTCGGGCATGCTGGTGACCTCGCTGGTGCAGTCGTCCAGTGCGGTCACGGTGGCCACCA
Organism: Polaromonas sp.; assembly: GCA_013823635.1. Lineage (GTDB taxonomy): Bacteria > Pseudomonadota > Gammaproteobacteria > Burkholderiales > Burkholderiaceae_C > UBA2334. The sequence goes on from PNML01000035.1 coordinate 10,260, forward strand.
TTGGCTTCGTGAACGCGGGCCTGCTGGCACTGGGGCCGGCGCTGTGGGTGCTGTTTGGTGCCAACGTGGGCACCACCATGACGGGCTGGATCGTTGCGCTGGTGGGCCTGAAGTTCAAGGTGGACGCGCTGGCCATGCCGCTGGTGGGCCTGGGTGTCATGCTGCACCTGAGCGGCGCGGGCAAGCGCCGGGGGGCCGTGGGCACGGCCTTCACCGGGTTTGGGCTGCTGTTCATGGGCATTGCCCTGCTGCAAACCTCGTTCACCGGGCTGGCGGCGCAGGTCACCCTGCCCCAGGGCAGCGGTGTGACGGGGGTGCTGGCCCAGTTGGCGGTGGGGGTGTTCATGACCGTGCTGATGCAGTCGTCCAGCGCGGCCATGGCGATTGCCATCACCGCCGCCCAGAGCGGTCTGCTGCCACCCGCTGGTGCGGCGGCCGTGGTCATCGGGGCGAACATCGGGACCACCGCCACCGCCATGCTCGCGGCGGTGGGGGCCACCCCCAATGCCAAGCGGGCTGCGGCGGCCCATGTGGTGTTCAACGGGCTGACCGGTGTGGTGGCCCTGTTGCTGCTGCCCTGGCTGCTCACCGCCATGGATTGGGCGCGTGCCGGGTTGGATTTGCCCGCCGACCCGGCGTCGTCCTTGGCGCTGTTTCACACGGTGTTCAATGTCATGGGGGTGCTGCTCATGTGGCCGCTGGCCCAGCGGCTGACGCACTGGCTGCAGGCGCGGTTCCTGGCCAGTGAGCACGATGAGGCACGCCCCCGCCACCTCGACGACACCCTGCTGGGCGTGCCCTCGCTGGCCTTGAAGGCCCTTCGCCTGGAGGTGGCCCGCGTCGGCCATGTGGCGACCCGGTTGGCACGGGCGGTGTTGACGGGTGCCCCACCCGAAACGCTGCAGCGTGACCGCGAGGTGGTGGCCGCGTTGGGCAAAGCCGCCCAGTCGTTTGTGGAGCGCATGAACCGCGCCGCCATGAGCCAGGCCACCAGCGAGGGGCTGGCCCAGGTGTTGCGCCAGTTGCGCTACCACGAGTCGGTGGTGGAGCAGGCGTTGCTGGCCGCACCCCTGCAGCCGCTGGCCCTGGGTGACGACACCTTGGCGGCCTTGCAAACCCGCTTTTTGCAGCAGGCCGATGCCTTGCTGGCGGCCAGCGACACCCACGAGGAGCCGCCCCAGTCATCCACCCCCGAGCCCGATGCGCAGGCGGTTGAGCGGGCCGCAGCCACCCGAGCGGCACTCGGTCAGGCCTACGAAGCCCTCAAGGCCAACCTGTTGGCGGCGGGTGCCCGTGGCCAGGTGCGGCTGGGGGACATGGAGGCCTTGCTGCGCCGCTGCAGCGCGGTGCGCCACGCTGCGGAGCAGGCGGCCAAGGCGTGGCAGCGGCGGGCGTCGGAGCCGCCGCTGCACTCCGCCGAAGACGCCCCGGAGGAGGTGTCAACCCCATTACACTGACCGCCGTGGGGTTTGACCGCGCCAGGGGCAGCGTTCCTGGACACACCCCTTGCATTCCCCTCCCCCGACCCCATTACTGACTGCCATGGTCCCTCACCTCGTTACCGCCCTGAACGGCCCCATCAACGAACTGGAGCAGCGCATCCTGGAGTCCATGCCAGCCATCGAACGCTGGTTTCGGCTGGAGTGGATGGAGCACACCCCGGCGTTTTACGCGTCGGCCGATGTGCGCAACGCTGGCTTCAAACTCGCGCCGGTGGACACCAACCTCTACCCCGACGGCTGGAACCACCTCAGCCCCGACATGCTGCCCCTGGCCGTGCAGGCGGCCATGGCCGCCATCGAAAAAATCTGCCCCGAGGCCAAGAACCTGCTGCTGGTGCCCGAGAACCACCTGCACAACACCTCCTACCTCAGCAACCTGGCCCGGCTGGCGCGCATCTTCAACCTGGCGGGCCTGAACGTGCGCCTGGGTTCCCTCAGCAACGACGTGAAAGAGGCCACCACCCTGGCCCTGCCCGATGGCGACAGCATCACGCTGGAGCCCCTCATCCGCACGCGTCACCGCCTGGGCCTGAAAGACTTCGACCCCTGCACCATCCTGCTGAACAACGACCTGAGCGCGGGTGTGCCCGGCATCCTGGAAGACCTGCACGAGCAATACCTGCTGCCCCCGCTGCACGCTGGCTGGAGCACCCGGCGCAAAAGCAACCACGCCAAGGCCTACGAGGAAATCGCCAAGCGTTTTTCCAAGATGCTGGGCATGGACCACTGGCTCATCAACCCGGCCCACGCCGCCTGCGAGGCCGACAGTTGGACCGATGGCCGAGGCCTGGAGGAGTTGCAGACCCAGGTGGATGCCGTGCTCACCAAAACCCGCCGAAAGTACAAGGAATACGGCATCCATGAAAAGCCGTTTGCGGTGGTCAAGCCCGACAACGGCACCAATGGCATGGGCCTGCTCACCGTGCGCGACGCGAAAGAGGTGGAGGGCTGGGCCACTGGCCCCGCCGCCGCCCAGTTGGCCAAGCGCCAGCACGGCCACGCGGTGGGGCCCCTCATGGTGCAAGAGGGGGTGCTGACCAACGAGCGCCTGAACGACGCCGTGGCCGAGCCCGTGGTCTACATGATGGACCGCTATGTGGTGGGGGGCTTTTACCGCGTGCACGCCGAGCGCGGTGTGGACGAAAGCCTGAGTGCCCCCGGCGCCAGCTTTGTGCCGCTGGCGTTTGATCAAAGCGCCCACCTGCCCCAGCCCGGCATGAAGCCGGGCGCCAGCGCCCCCAACCGCTTTTACATGTACGGTGTGGTGGGGCGCTTGGCCATGCTGGCCTCCAGCTACGAGATGGAGGCCACCGATCCTGAGGTGGAAATTTCAGATTGAATTGGCATCCAGCGCTTTTGTTTATTCAATAGTTTGCTATTGAATAAATTGCTCTGGTTCCGTCACCCTGGCAGCGTCAGGCAGTGCTTGGCCAGGGCCTGGAAGGCGGCTGCGTCGGGGTCCAGCCCGGTTTCCGATTGCAGAATGTCGCCCACCTGCTCGGCCAGCGCACCGGCGGCCAGGGCATCCAAAAACAACAGCCGTGAGCGGCGGGCCAGCACATCCTCCACCCGAATGGCGTACTCGTGGCGCGCCGCAAAACGCACCATGGCCTCGGTCAGCCCGGGATGCAGCTCGCGGTCAGCGCCGGGCAGGCTGGCCACCTGCGCCTGCTCTGCCCCATAGGCGTGCAGGCCCGGCGGCTCAGACAGCGCCACGATGGGTGTGCCCGCCTCGGGCGTACCCACCAGGCGCAGGTGGGTGGTCACGCCAGCGGGGTGGTGGGGAATCAAGCCGTGGTGGGCGCAGCGAGCCAGCACGTCTTCGGCCATGGCGCGGTAGGTGGTCCACTTGCCGCCCGTCACCGTGACCAGGCCACTGCGGCTGACCAGCACCGTGTGCTCGCGGCTCAGGCCTTGGGTGCTCTCGCCGTCGTCGTTCCGGGGCTTGACCAGCGGGCGCAGACCCACCCAGACACTGCGCACGTCCGAGCGCTGCGGCGCGTGGCGCAGGTAGCGCGCCGCTTCCCGGAGGATGAAGTCCACCTCCTCTTTGAACGCTTGGGGCTCCTGGGGCATGTCGCTGCGCGGCGTGTCGGTGGTGCCCAGAATGAGCTTGCCCAGCCAGGGCACGGCAAACAGCACGCGGCCATCGGCGGTTTTCGGCACCATCAACCCCGCGCTGCCACCCAAAAAGTCCCGGTCCACCACCAGGTGCACGCCCTGGCTGGGGGCCACCAGGGGCTGGGTGGGGCGGCTGTCGGTGTCCGAGCGCAGGGCACTGTCTTTGTGCCGCAGCGCATCGACCCACACCCCGGTCGCGTTGACCACACAGCGCGCGTGCAGGGTGTGGCACTGGCCCGTCAGCGCGTCGGTCACGGTCAGCCCGGCGACCTTGCCCTGTTCGTGCAGCAGGTTGTCGGCCCGGCAGTGGTTGACGAGCAAGGCCCCATGCAGGGCGGCGGTGCGTGCCAGGGCCAGGGCCAGCCGGGCGTCGTTGAACTGGCCGTCCCAGTATTTGACGCCGCCTGTCAGCCCCAGGGGCTGCGCCATGGGCAACTGGGCCAGGGTGGCCTCACGCCCCAGGCATTCGGTGGCACCCAGACCGGCTTTGCCCGCCAGGGCGTCGTACACGGTCAGGCCCAGGCCGTAAAAAGGCGTTTCCCACCAGTGGTAAGACGGCATGATGAATGGCAGCGGCTGGGCCAGGTGGGGCGAGTTGTGCAGCAGGCGGGTGCGTTCGTGCAAGGCCTCGCGCACCAGCGCAATGTTGCCCTGTGCCAGGTAGCGCACGCCGCCGTGCACCAGCTTGGTGGAGCGGGACGACGTGCCCTGGGCGAAGTCACCCGCCTCCACCAGCACCACGCGCAGGCCACGCACCGCCGCGTCCAGCGCCACACCCAGGCCAGTGGCGCCGCCGCCCACGATGGCCATGTCCCAGGTGCGCCCGTCGCCCAGGCGGGCCATCAGCTCAGGGCGCGACGTGGGCAGGGGGCTGAGGGGCGCGTGCGGATGAGGCATGGTCAGGTGGTGCGGGGCGGTGGAGGGCAGGGCTATCATCTTTGAAATGAGCGCTTCATGCCAGAAGCGCACGCCACAGGCCTGCCCATGACCCACTTGCTTGCACTTGACCAAGGCACCTCCAGTTCGCGCAGCGTGGTGTTTGACGCCACCGGGCACCCAGTGGCCATGGCGCAGCAGGAGCTGCCGCAGATCTACCCCCAACCCGGGTGGGTCGAGCACGACCCACAAGTCATCTGGTGCACCCAGCTGGCCACCGCCCGGGACGCCTTGCGCCAGGCAGGCGTCACCGCCCGGCAGGTGCGGGCGGTGGGCATCACCAACCAGCGCGAGACCACGGTGGTCTGGAACCGGAAAACTGGCCAGCCCATCCACCACGCCATCGTCTGGCAGGACCGCCGCACCGAGCCCATCTGCGCCCAGTTGCGGGCGCAGGGGCACCTGGACACCATTCGCGCCAAAACCGGCTTGCTGGTCGATGCCTATTTTTCGGGCACCAAATTGCAGTGGTTGCTGGACAACGTGCCGGGTGCCCGGGCGCAGGCCGAGCGCGGCGAGCTGGCCTTTGGCACGGTGGACAGCTGGCTGATGTGGAACCTCACCCACGGACAGGTGCACGCCACCGACGTCAGCAACGCCTCGCGCACGCTGCTGTTCAACGTGCACACCCAGCAGTGGGACGACGAATTGCTGGCGCTGTTGGACATCCCCCGCGCCCTGCTGCCGCAGGTGCAGCCCTCCAGCGGGCACTTTGGCGAGGTGGCCGCCGACCTGCTGGGCCATGCCCTGCCCATTGGGGGTGTGGCGGGCGACCAGCAAAGTGCGCTGTTTGGCCAGGCCTGCTTTCGTGCGGGCATGGCGAAAAACACCTATGGCACAGGCTGCTTCATGCTGATGCACACGGGCAGCACCTTTCAAACGTCGCACAACGGGCTGCTGACCACCTGCGCGGCGCAGGTGGGCCCGCAAGCGGCTTATGCCCTGGAGGGCAGCGTGTTCGTGGGCGGGGCGGTGGTGCAGTGGCTGCGCGATGGGCTGCGCGCCATCGCGCACAGCGGCCAGGTGCAGGCGTTGGCCGAGAGTGTGCCCGACACCGGGGGCGTCATGGTGGTGCCCGCGTTCACCGGCTTGGGCGCGCCCTATTGGCAGCCCGATGCGCGCGGCACCATCACCGGCCTCACGCGGGGCAGCACGGTGGCCCACATTGCCCGAGCCGCGCTGGAGAGCATTGCCTACCAGAGCGCGGCGCTGCTGCAGGCCATGGGCCGCGACGCCGTGCAGGCGGGCGCTGCCCCGGTGAGCGAGCTGCGGGTGGACGGCGGCGCCTGCGTCAACGACTTGCTGATGCAGTTCCAGGCCGATTTGCTGGGGGTTCCGGTGGTGCGCCCCGCCGTGGTGGAAACCACCGCGTTGGGCGCTGCCTATTTGGCCGGGCTGTCGGTGGGCGTGTACAGCGGCACCGACGAATTGGCCCAGCTGTGGCGGGCCGGGCGCCGGTTCGAGCCCACCCTGGCGCCTGAGCAGGCCCAGGCGCTCATGGCGCAGTGGGCGCATGCGGTCAGGCAGGCCGTGGCGGCCTGACGGTTGGTTCGCGCCGTTGTTGCGTTGCAACATGTCACCGCAGGCGGTCCGCGTCTGGGTGGTCCTTCCCACAGCGGCGGGCGCACAATGGCGCTCCTTTGGGCTATGAAATCCTGACACCTCTGCGGTGCCGGGTCACACTTTTGGCTTCATCCAAATCATCCCTGGCCACGCTGACCCTGGGCGCCATTGGCGTGGTGTACGGCGACATCGGCACCAGCGTGCTGTACGCCATCAAGGAAATTTTCGGTTCTGGCCATGTGCCATTCACCCGCGACAACGTGTTCGGCGTGCTGTCCATCGTGTTCTGGACGCTCACCGTCATCGTCTCGCTCAAATACGTCACCCTGGTGCTGCGCGCCGACAACAAGGGCGAGGGTGGCCTGGTGGCCATGCTGGCACTGGCGTCGCAGTCGGTCAAAGACCAGCCGGTGCTGCGCAAGTGGCTGTTGCTGGTGGGCATTTTCGGCACCTGCCTGTTTTACGGGGATGGCGTCATCACCCCGGCCATTTCGGTGCTGTCCGCCGTGGAGGGCCTGGAGGTCATTTCGCCCAACTTCAAAAAGGGCGTGATTCCCCTGACGCTGGTCATCCTGTTTTGCCTGTTTGCCGTGCAAAAGCGCGGCACCTCGGGCATTGGCAAGTTTTTTGGCCCCATCACCCTGGTGTGGTTCGTCAGCATCGCGGTGTTGGGGGTGGTCAACATCGCCCACCACCCCGACATCCTGTGGGCCATCAGCCCCCACCACGCGCTGCTGTTCATGTGGAACCAGCCCGGCACCACCTTCATCATCCTGGGCGCGGTGGTGCTGTGCGTGACCGGGGGGGAGGCGCTCTACGCCGACATGGGGCACTTTGGCAAAAAACCCATCCGGCTGGCCTGGTTCGCCGTGGTCATGCCCTGCCTCACGCTCAACTACTTTGGCCAGGGCGCGTTGTTGCTGCAAAACCCCGAGGCCGTGAAGAACCCCTTCTTCCTCATGGCGCCCAACTGGTTGCTGGTGCCCCTGGTCTGCCTGGCCACCATGGCCACGGTCATCGCGTCGCAGGCGCTCATTTCCGGGGCGTTCAGCGTGACTAAGCAGGTGGTGCAGCTGGGCTACCTGCCGCGCCTGCAGGTGCTGCACACCAGTGTGAAGGACACCGGGCAAATCTACATCCCCATGGTCAACTGGGGGCTGTTTGTGGCCATTGTGCTGGCGGTGGTGCTGTTCAAGTCCAGCTCCAACCTGGCGGCGGCCTATGGCATTGCGGTGTGCACCGACATGCTCATCACCACAGTGCTGACCTTCTTCGTCATCCGCCACGGCTGGAAGTACCCGCTGTGGCTGTGCCTGGCGGCCACTGGCTTTTTCTTCGTGGTGGACGTGGCGTTCTGGGCGTCCAACCTGCTCAAGCTGTTTGAGGGCGGCTGGTTCCCGCTCATGATCGGTGGCGTGGTGTTTGTGCTCATGCTCACCTGGCAGGATGGCCGCCTGCTGCTGAGCAACAAGCTGCGCGAGGATGCGCTGGACCTGCCCAGTTTTCTGGACGCCATCTTTGTGGCGCCCCCCGTGCGGGTGCCCGGCACAGCCGTGTTCCTGACCGCTGAAACCGGCACCGTGCCCAACGCCATGCTGCACAACCTGAAGCACAACAAGGTGCTGCACGAGAGCAACCTGTTCGTCACCGTGCGCCACCACGAAACGCCCTGGGTGGGCCTGGACAAGCGACTGGAGGTGGAGTCGCTGGGGCACGACTGCTGGCAAGTGGTCATCAACTACGGTTTCAAGAACGACCCCAACGTGCCCAAGGCGCTGGAGCTGATGCGGGGGCGGGGCTGCGAACTGGACCCCATGAGCACCAGCTATTTCCTGTCGCGCGACACCGTCATTCCCACCCTGGGCGGCGGCATGGCCTTTTGGCGCGAGAAAATTTTTGCCCAGATGCACCGCAACGCCAGCGGCGCTGCCGACTTCCTGAACCTGCCCAGCAACGCGGTGGTGGAGTTGGGGTCCAAGATTGAAATTTAAGACTTTTTAGGGCTTTATCGCATTGTTCATAAGCGCTAAAAGCTATCAAATTCAATTCAAATAAAGCCGCCTAGCCAGGCCGCTGGCCACCGCCGAATGCGGTGAAGCAGTCATGTGGTCAGGGATGTGCCTCACACCACTTCGGTCTGGGTGGCCACCATGGCCCGGTTGCTGCGTTTGACGCGGTACATGGCCTCGTCGGCCTCTTGCATCAGGCCCACCAGGCCAGTCCCGGGCTGCCGGGCCAGGGCCACGCCCATGCTGGCGCCCACAGTCAGTGACTGGTGTTGGCTGCGAATGGGTTGGGCGATGGCCTCGCCCAGGCGTACCAGCAGCGCCTGCAACTGGGCCTGGTCGGGCTGATCGGGCAGCAGCAGCACAAATTCATCGCCCCCGATGCGGGCAACCAGGTCAGCGCCGCGCAGCTGACCGCGCAAACGCCCGGCCACGGCCTGCAGCACGTCGTCCCCGGCCTGGTGACCAAAGCGGTCGTTCACGGCCTTGAAGCGGTCCAGGTCCAGCATCACCAGCGCGTGAACACCTGGGCGTGCCAACACCCGCTCGGCCTCGCGGTTCAACGCCGACCGGTTGAGCAAGCCTGTCAACGGGTCGGTGTCGGCGGCATGGGTCAGCACCTCGGAACGCTGCTCCAGTTCGCGCTGGGCCTGGCGCATCAGGCGAATGCGTCGGCTCAGCGCCAGCGCAAACACCACCAACTCAGCCGACACCCCCACCTGCAAGCCGTTGGCATGCCAAAACGGCGAGCGGAACAGCCCCCAGCTCTCCAGCACCATGGCCAGCACCGCCATGAACAGCAGCGCCTGCCCGGCCAGGTACGCCTTGGCAGGGGCGTAGCCCAGGGCGTACACCCGCAGCGTGGCACTCAAAATCAGCACCACACCCGCCAATGCCACCCCTTCATTGAGCCGCTGGGCCAGTGCAATGTGCCCCGCACCACCCAGTGCCACGCTGACCAAGGCCAGCACCACCAGGCCACACAACCAGCGGTTGAGTGTGGGGGTGTGCTGGCCCAGGCTCAAAAAGGATCGGGCAAACAGGGCGGCACACGCCGCCCACAGGGCGGGGGCAAGCACGTTCAGCCTCACGGCCCAAGCGGGTGCATCGGGCACCAGGTAATGGGCGGCATGGCCGTTGTAACTGGCCAGTGTCAACAAGGCAAACGCACACGTCAGCACGTACCAGCCGTACGCGGCATCACGGAACACGCCAGCCAGCACCAAGTTGTACACCAGCATGGCGAACAAAATGCCGTAGCAAATGCCATCGAACAACCGCTTGCCGTCGCGCGAGGCGAGGTAGTCGGTCAGCTCCCACGCCTGCAGCGCATACGACTGCGAGGTGTCCGACGCCAGGCGCACATACACGGTGTACGCCCCTGGCTCGGCCAACCGCAGGCGCATGGCCAAGCGCTCCGAGCCCAAGGGGCGCGAGTCAAACGGGGCCGACAGACCGGTCTGCACCGGTTCGGCCATGGCCTGCCCCTGTGCGTTGAACGGGCCGTGGAACACCACCGACGTGATGGCCGTGGTGGGCAATCCCAACACCCATTCGCCCGAGTGGCCGGTTTGCACCAGCGCCACGCGCAGCCAATGGACAGGGTGGGCCGGGCCACCCCGCAGGTTGGGCGGCGCGGGGGCGAATCGCCCGGCCATGGCGGGGCTGCGCACCTGGGCCAAGTCCTGCGCGTCACCTCCCGCATCGGGCCAGTGGCTCACCGTGCCCTGCAGTCGCGCGGTATCGCCCTGCGCCTCCACCTCATACGCCGCCGCCGGGCCCACCAGGGCAGCCAACAGCGCCCACACCCAAACCCAAACTGGCACCCACATCCGGCAAACAGCCCGCTGGGCCAGTGCCAGGCCAACCCACCTGCGCAGCCCTGAGCCAATGGGCCGGTCGAACAGGCGCGGCCCTGCGCAACGAGACAAATACATGAGCGGATTCAGCATGGAGGGGACGTTTTTTGGCTGTGATTTTGCGGCACATTCCAGCGCCCGGCCTGACTTGCCCCGCAAGACCTTGCCGCCCTGCACAATTGGCCCGCCGCTGCTAAGCTGCCCGCTGTCCTTGTCATTGCCTGCTCATGCCGCCCCGCTGCGGCCACCACCATGCACATCCTCGTTGTTGCCGACCCCGTTGAATCGTTCAAAACCCACAAAGACACCACCTACGTCATGGTGCGCGAGGCCCAGCGGCGCGGCCACACCATCGCGGTGTGCGAGCCCCGCCACCTCGCCTGGCAAAGCGGTCAGCCCGTCACGGCCCGCGTGCGTCACCTGCGCCTGCTGGACATCACCCCGGCCTACGGTGCCACCCAGGCCACCCAGCCGTGGTTTGAAGTGGTGCCCGCCACCGAGCCCGTCCCCCAGGCCACGGGCCGCACGGCGCTGAAAGACTTCGACGCGGTGCTGATGCGCAAAGACCCGCCGTTCGACGCCGAGTTCATCTACGCCACCCACTTGCTGGAGCAGGCCGAGCGCGAAGGCGCCCGCGTGTTCAACCGGCCCGCCGCGCTGCGCGACCACCCCGAAAAGCTGGCGCTGATGCAGTTTGCGCCCTACGCGCCGCCCACGCTGGTCACGCGCAGCGCGGACGACGTGCGGGCCTTCCACGCCGAGCACGGCGACATCATCCTCAAACCCTTGGACGGCATGGGTGGCATGGGCATTTTCCGCGTCAAGTCCGACGGCCTCAACCTGGGCTCCATCACCGAAACGCTGAATGCCGACGGCGCCCAGACGCTGATGGTGCAGCGCTACCTGCCCGAAATCGCCCAGGGCGACAAGCGCGTGCTGGTCATCGGCGGCCAGCCCGTGCCCTTCAGCCTGGCCCGCATTCCGCAGGGCACCGAGGTGCGGGGCAACCTGGCCGCAGGCGGCAAAGGCGTGGCCATGCCACTGACCGAGCGCGAGCGCGAGATTGCCGAGGCCCTGGGCCCCATGCTGGCCGCGCGCGGCTTGCTGTTGGTGGGCCTGGACGTGATCGGCGGCTGCCTGACCGAAGTGAACGTGACCAGCCCCACCTGCTTCCAGGAAATCACCCAGCAAATGGGCTTTGACGTGGCCGCGATGTTTGTGGATGCGCTGGAGGCGGCGGTGATCCGGCATTCATGAAAACATAGCTGCCAACCCAATACATACATGAGCTGGGTGCCATTTGTAGTAAAAAATCAATGCCCACCCGCCTTGGAAAACACATTCAGCACCACCACACCCGCCAAAATCAGCCCCATGCCCAGCAGGCCCATGGCGTCGATGGCCTGGCCGTACAGCCACCAGGCGGTCAGGGTGATGAGCACGATGCCCAGCCCCGACCACACGGCGTAGGTGATGCCCACGGGGATGGTCTTGAGCACCAGCGACAGGCAGTAGAACGACACCCCATAGCCCACCACCACCACCACCGACGGCCACAGGCGGCTGAAGCCGTCGCTGGCCTTCAGCGCCGATGTGCCCACCACCTCGGCCACGATGGCAATGGCCAGGGTGAGCCAGGCGTTCATGGCTGGGGCAGCCCGTCCACAAACACCTTGAGTTCGTTGGGTTCGAAGGCGGTCCAGTGTTCGTTGTCGGTCAATGGCGTGGTGACGATGACGGCGGCGCGGTCGCCGGGGTGGTTGAGGTCGGCAAAGTTCACCGTCCAGTCGTGGTCCTTCAGCGTGGCCTGAGAGAACGGGTGCTGGCGCACCAGGTAATGCAGCTTGGTGCTGCAGTGGGCCCACAGCGCGTCGCCGTTGCTGAGCAAAAAGTTGCAGCTGCCAAAGGCGCACACCTGGGGCACCAGTTCCCGCAGGGTCAGCGTCAGCTCGGCCACGCTGGGCAGGGCGGCGTGGCTCTTGGCCAACTCCTGCATCAGCCAGCAAAAGGCGCGTTCGCTGTCGGTGCTGCCCACGGGTTGGAAGTGGGTGTGCAGGTGGGGAAAGTAGTCTTTCAGGTCGCCGTTGTGGGCGAACACCCAGTGGCGGCCCCACAGCTCACGCACGAACGGGTGGGCGTTTTCCAGGCACACCGATCCGATGGTGGCTTTGCGCACATGGGCAATGATGTTCTTGCTCTTGAGTGGGTAGTGCTTGATGAAGTCCGCCATGGGCGAATTGGCCGCGCTTTGGTGGTCCACAAAGTGGCGCAGTCCGCGCCCCTCGAAGAAGGCGATGCCCCAGCCGTCGGCGTGGTGGTCGGTCTGGCCGCCGCGCTGGCAAAAGCCGGTGAAGCTGAAGGTGGCGTCGGTGGGGGTGGCGCAGTTGAGGCCCAGCAGTTGGCACATGGTGGGGCGGCCGAGCGGGTCAGCCGGGGTGGTCGGAGGGGGGTGGGGCAGGGGGGCGGGGCCGCGCCCGCCACAGTTTGAGCGCCAGCACCGCCAGGGGTGTGGCGTGCAGAAACAGGTCAAACACGTCGATCGGCTGGGTCAGGGCGCCCTGGCTGAGCAGGCGCAGTTTTTCCAGCAAATGGGGCTCGGGCAGCACCGGCGCCACGGCCAGCCAGGCCGCCACCAGGGCCACCCACAACAGGGGCAGTTGGTCCACCCAGCCCAGCAGGCGTCTCATTCGCTGGCCTGAGCTGCGCGCGCGCAGCGGGCGCAAATGCAGGCCAAGCCCTGGGCCTGTGCTGGCACGCGCGCCAGCAGTTCTGCGCTGAAATTGACCTGTGTGCACCAGCAAGGCTCGGTGCTGGCGGCACCGGTCTGGCGGGCCAGTTCCATGGCGCACTGGTTGGGCTGGCCACACACCGGGCAGCACCCGGGGTCGGGTGGTGCGGGGAACTCAGGGGTGGAGGGCATGGGTGTACTGTAGCGAATGCTGCGGCGTTTCGGCGCAAACAACCGGTTGGCCGTGCTCAGGCCGCCGCGCTGCCCATCATGTTGCGCAGGATGAAAAACACCAGCGCTGCCATGGCCGCTGAAGCGGGCACGGTGATGACCCAGGCCGCTGCAATGCGCAGCAGTTGCGAGCGCTTGACCAGCTCGCGGCGGTACACCTTCTTCAGGGTCTTGCGCTCGGGCTTGGAGAAGTGGGCCAGGTCTTCCTGGCGCTTGGATTTGGACTTGAGGTCGTCCAGCAACTGGCCCTTTTCGGCCACGCTGGCGACCTTGAAGCGGTTCAAAAACTCGTTGAGGGCTGCCTGGTCTTCCTCGGGGTGATGGGATTTGATTTCTTCCACCAGCCGGTCGTAGCGGTTTTTCAGGTACTCCCGCAGAAAGCCCACGCCAAACACCGCACCCACCGCAATGTGGGTGGAGCTGACGGGCAGGCCCAGTTCGCTGGCCACGATCACCGTCAGTGTGGCGGCCATGGCGATGCAGTAGGCGCGGGTTTTGTCGAGCTCTGTGATCTCGGAGCCCACGGTGCGGATCACCCTGGGGCCGTACAGCGCCAAGCCCACCGAGATGCCCAGCGCGCCAATCATCATCACCCACAGGGGCACGGGGGCGTCCTTGGCAATGCCGGTGGCGGCGGACGAGGCCATGTCAACAATGGCGGCCAGCGGCCCCACGGCGTTGGCCACATCGTTGGAGCCATGGGCAAAACTGAGCAGGGCTGCGGCAAAAATCAGGGGGTAGGTGAACAGGTCGTTCACCGCATCCTTGCTGTTGTCCATGGTTTGGGCGTGGCGGGTCAGCACCTGGCGAACCACCACCAGCACCACCGCAGCGGCCACCAGGCCCAGGCCCATGGCCACGGGCGTGGACACACTCCAGATGCGGTTCAGCCCCTTGAGCATCAGGTAGGTCACAAAACTCCAGCCCATGAAGGCCATGAGCCAGGGCACCACGGTGCGGGCGGCGTCCACCTTGTCGGCCTTGTAGGTGATGCTGCGCTTGATGACAAACAGCAGTGCAGCCGCCATGATGCCGCCCAGCACCGGCGAGACCACCCAGCTGGCGGCAATCTGGCCCATCTTGGGCCAGTTCACGATGTCCATGCCGCTGGCGGCCACCCCCCCTCCGATCACCGCGCCCACAATGGAGTGTGTGGTCGACACCGGGGCGCCAATGGCCGTGGCCGCGTTCAGCCACACGGCAGCGGCCAACAGGGCGGACAGCATGACCCAGATGAAGGTTTCCTTGTTGGGGATCAGGGCGGGGTTGATGATGCCGTTGCGGATGGTGCCCACCACTTCGCCACCGGCGATGATGGCGCCGCCGGCCTCGAACACGGCGGCAATCACCAGCGCACCGGTCAGCGTCAGGGCACGGGAGCCCACGGCGGGGCCCACGTTGTTGGCCACGTCGTTGGCGCCGATGTTCAGGGCCATGTAGCCGCCCACCACCGCCGCTGCCACGATGTACAGGCTGCCCGAGCTGCCACCACGGAAAATGGCGTAGATCATCACACCCACCACAAACAACACACCCAACCCCAGCCGGACCAGTTCGGGATGGCCGCGCTTGCTGGCTTTTTCCAATTCGTTGATGTGCTTGAATTCCATGGGTGTGTCGGTTTTTTATCGGTTAAACAGTGGCCTTTGACCGGCACCGCATTGTTTCAGATTTATGTCACAGTCCTTTCACACACCGCACCGCACCCGTCCTTTTTCTGCCTCAGAGTCTGCCAGCGCGCTGGCCGAGGCCACGGCCCGGCTGTTGCCCTACCCCGCCCTGGCGCAGTCCCTGGCCGAGCTGCTGCTGGACGGGTCGGTGGTGGTGCCCGCCCGCCAGGTGCTGTCCTTGCCCGGCGGTGGGAGCCTGTTTGTCATGCCCGCACACGACCAACGGGTGGCCATGACCAAGCTCATCACCTTCACCCCGGGCAATGCCGAGCGTGGGTTGCCGTCCATCCAGGGTGATGTGCTGGTGCTGGATGTGGCCACGGGCACCCGTCAGCACCTGCTGGACGGACCCACCGTCACCGCCCGGCGAACGGCGGCCGTGACCTTGTTGGCGGCGCAGCGCCTGGCGCCCCAGCCCACCGGGCGGCTGTTGCTGGTGGGCGCCGGGGTGCAGGCACGCGCCCACCTGGAGGCGTTGGTGGCGGGCCTGGGGATGACAGAGGTGTGGGTGGCCTCCCGCCGCACGGCCAGTGCGCAGGCCCTGGTGGACCACGCCCACACGCTGGGGCTGAGCGCCCGTGTGGTGACCGACCCGGACGCCGCGCTGACCGACTGCCCCCTGGTGGTCACCTGCACACCCGCGCACCAGGTGGTGTTGAGGGCCTTGCCTGGCCCCGGGCACTTCGTGGCGGCGGTGGGGGCATTCACGCCCGGCATGGTGGAGTTGTCGGCCCCGCTGTGCCAGCACGTGGCGTCCCACGGCCAGGTGGTGGTGGACACCGCCGATGCGGTGCACGAGGCGGGGGATTTGCTGCAGGCCGGCCTGGATGTGCGCAGCTTTCCCACCCTGGCCCAGGTGGTG
Organism: Polaromonas sp.; assembly: GCA_013823635.1. Lineage (GTDB taxonomy): Bacteria > Pseudomonadota > Gammaproteobacteria > Burkholderiales > Burkholderiaceae_C > UBA2334. The sequence goes on from PNML01000035.1 coordinate 25,738, forward strand.
CGTGGGGAGGTGCCCCGGGGGCAGGGCCCGGTGCTGTTCAAAAGCTGTGGCTGGGCGGGCTGGGACCTGGCGGCTGCCCGCCTGGCCATGGCACAGGGTTGAGGTACTGTAGACCCCTCCCACCCCAGCGTCCTTCAACCCATGGCAACCCCCCGGCTCAGGCAACTCAAGCGTTTTGAAATCCCGCTGCTGGTCACCCTGAAAACCTACCAGCGTGCCTGGTTGCGGGACGACGTGGTGGCCGGTCTGACCGTGTGTTTGGTGATGATTCCGTCCGTCATCGCCTATGCCGAGTTGCTGAACCTGCCGCCCGTCACCGGCCTGTATGCGGCCTTGGCGGCGTCGGTGGGGTATGCGCTGTTTGCCAGCTCGCGCCACGTCATTGCCGGTCCGGATGCCGCCATCTGCCTGCTGGCGGGCACCAGCATTGCCCCGCTGGCGGGTGGCGATGTGGTCCGCACGGCGGTGCTGGCGGCCGAGTTGGCGCTGCTCTCCGGTGGCGTCCTGTTGCTGGCCGCACGGTTGCACCTGGGCGCCATGGCCGACCTGTTGTCCCGCCCGGTGCTGATCGGCTACCTCAACGGTGCCTCGCTGGTGCTGGTGTCCACCCAGCTGGGCAAGCTGTTTGGTCTCGATCTGGGGGGAGAGGAATTTTTTCTCATCCTCCATGGCCTGTGGCAGGGGCTGCGCGACACCCACCTGCCCACCCTGTGGTTGGGTTTGGGACTGATCGGCGCGTTGGTGGTCATGGGGTGGCGCGCCCCGCGTGTGCCGGGCGCGTTGGCCGTGTCCGCGCTGGCCATTGTGGTGGCCCTGGTGGTGGACCTTCAGGCCGCTGGCGTGTCCATGGTGAACGCGGTGCCAGGGGGACTGCCCATGCCCACGCTGCCCGCTGCGGTGTTGGCCGACATCACCGCGTTGGCGCCCGCTGCGGTGGCCATTGCCTTCTTGACGTTTTCTGACGGCATCTTGCTGGCCCAGACGTTTGCCGACAAGAACCGCTATGAGGTGGACGCCAACCAGGAACTGGTGGCCTTGGGCGTGGGCAACCTGGTGGCCGGGGTGTTACAGGGGTTTCCGGTGTCGGCCAGCCAATCGCGCAGCGCCGTGGTGGATGGAGCGGGTGGCCGCACCCAGGTGGCTCAACTGGTGGCGGCGGCGGGCCTGCTGCTGTTCCTGTTGCTGTTCACGGGCTTGATCGCCCTGTTGCCCAAGGTGGCCCTGGGGGCCATCCTGATCGTGACGGCCTTGCGCATGCTGGAGGTGGCCTCGTTGACCCAGCTCTACCGCATCGACCGCAGGGACTTCTGGCTGGCCGTGGTGGTGATGGTTTCCATCCTGGTGGCGGGGGTGGTGCCCGGCATCATTCTGGGCATGCTGCTGTCGCTGATCGGTGTGCTGGTTGAAATTTCCCGTCCGCGCGACGCGGTGCTCAGCCGCCTGACGCGCGATGGCAAATTCCATGACCTGGACCAAAACGAACCCGATGCGCAAACCATCCCCGGTCTGTTGGTCTATCGCTTGTATGCCCCCTTGATTTTTGCCAACGCCCGGCACGTCATTGGCCGACTGCGCGAACTCGTGGACACGGCCGATCACCCACTGAAGTGGGTCATCATCGACGCGCAGGCCATCACCGACATGGACCTCACGGCGGCGCAGCGCTTTGCCGAGCTGTGCCGTGACCTGGCCGACGAAGGCATTGCCATCAAAATTGCCGACGTGCCCCGCCCTTTCCGGGAGGAAATGAGCCGCATCGGTTTGATCGACGTGCTGGGCCAAGACGCGTTTTACCTGTCGGTCAAGGTGGCGGTGGAGGCCTATCTGCGTCGTTACCCCGAACTGGCCACCCCACCGCTGAGTCACCCGCACACCGTTTCCCCACACAAGGACGGGCCATGAGCCAAGCATTCAACTACCGTCACCTGTATTACTTTTGGGTGGTCGCCAAAGAGGGCGGCATGTCCCGCGCCGCGCACCGGCTGGACATGGCCGTGCAGACCGTGAGTGCCCAAGTGCGCGAGCTGGAGCGCGACCTGGGCGCACAGCTCCTCAAACCCGCCGGTCGGGGACTGGCGTTGACCGAGGCCGGGCTGGTGGCGTTGCGCCAGGCCGAGCAAATTTTTCAGCTGGGACAAACCCTGCCCGACCGGGTCCGTGAAGCCGTGCAGACCCCGGCGGTGCGCCTGGCCGTGGGCATTGCCGACGGCCTGCCCAAGCTCGAGGTACAGCGCCTGCTGCACCCCGTGCTGGCCGTGCCAGACCTCCGTCTGGTGTGTCATGAGGGTGAAATGGCCGATTTGCTGGCCGACCTGGCCGTGCACAAACTGGACGTGGTGCTGTCAGACCACCCGGCCCCCTTCAGCCCGCACTTCAAGGTCCACAGCCACCACCTGGGTCAGACCGCCGTGGGCTGGTACGGCACGGCCGAGTGGTGGGGGCGGGTGCAGAATGACTTTCCCGCGGCGTTGCAGCAGGTGCCGGTGCTGTTGCCCACCACCCATTCGGTGGTGCGCAGCCACATCGATGTGTGGCTGGGGCAGCACGGCCTGCACCCCCGCGTGGTGGGGGAGTTTGAAGACAGCGCCCTGTTGGAAACCTTTGGGGGCAGCGGCCTGGGGGTGTTTCCTGCGGCGCTGGCGGTGGAAAAAGACCTGTTGCACCGCCACCATGTGCAATTGCTGGGCGTCTGTGAGGGGGTGCAGGAGCACTACTACGCCATCAGCACCGAGCGCAAGGTGTTGCACCCCCTGGTGCAGCGGCTGCTGGCGGGTGTGGTGGGGAATTGACGGCCGCCGCTGAGGCTCATCGGCCCTCGTCCAGCAGCGCGAGAAGGTGGGCGGTCAACCCATTGCGCATCGCACAGAGGGTGGACACACCCGCCAGGGCGTGTTCGGTGTCGCCCTGTGCTTTGAGCGCCACGAGTGTGCGTGCGTGGTGGTGAATGTCTTCGTGCATGGCTTCCAGGCGGGCTTGGCCAGGCTGGTCTCCGGCGCGGGTTCGGCCATGTTTGTGCCACCACTGGCCCAAATGGCAGCTTGAGGTGTCCAGGGTCGGCGGGGTGAGTCGTTGACCATTCAGGTGTTCGGCCAAGGCCGCGACCCATGCGCGGTGCTCC
>PNML01000036.1 GCA_013823635.1 Polaromonas sp.
ATCGAGGGCGACCAGCAAACCAGCTTCGACGCCGACCGCATCCGCGCCACCGGCGCACCGGCCATCCAGGTCAACACCGGCAAAGGGTGCCACCTCGACGCCCCCATGGTGGCGCAGGCCTACAACCGCCTGCATGATCACACTAAATCAGAGCAAACAAATGAATACAGCAAAGCGCCAGAGCTGCTTTTCATTGAAAATGTCGGCAACCTGGTGTGCCCCGCGTTGTGGGACCTGGGCGAGGCGGCCAAGGTCGCCATCCTGTCGGTGACCGAGGGCGAAGACAAACCGCTCAAATACCCCGACATGTTCGCCGCCGCCTCGCTCATGGTGCTGAACAAAATCGACCTGCTGCCCCATGTGCGCTTCGATGTGGCGCGCTGCATCGCCCTGGCCCGCCGCGTCAACCCCGCCATCGAGGTGCTGCAGCTGTCGGCCACCACCGGCCAGGGCATGGACACCTGGCTGCACTGGTTGGACCACTGCATGGACCACCAGACCGGGCGGCCCCATCACCACCCGGGCGCCCCTGCCGGTGCGCCAGTGGCTGCCCCGTCCGAGGTGGAGCGGGGCCTGCGCCAGCGCGTGCGCGAGCTCGAAGCCGCGCTGGCGCAAGCCCAGGCCCAGGCACAGACTCAGGCCGTCGCCCGCTGACCCCCATGCCCCAGGTGCCGCCGGTGTCCGCCCCGCCCATGCCCCCCCGCTTGCCCACGGTGCTGGCGGTGGGCGCCTGGCTGAAAAACACCGCCTGTCTGCTGCGCGGTGGGCAAGCGGTGTGGTCGGTGCCGCACGGCGACCTGTCGGATCCGCACGCTTGCGAGCAGCTGGCCCGCTCGGTCGAGGCGCTGGTGGCCCAGTCCGAGTCCCCGGTGCAAGCGGTGGCGCACGACCTGCACCCCGATTTTTTCAGCACCCGGCTGGCGCTGGACTGGGCGCAGCGCCTGGGCGTGCCCGCCGTGGCCGTGCAGCACCACCATGCCCACATCGCCGCCGTGGTGGCCGACCAGGGCCTGCGCGGCCCGGTGGTGGGCCTGGCGCTGGACGGCGTGGGCCTGGGCACCGACGGCACCGCCTGGGGCGGCGAACTGCTGTGGGTGCACGGCGCCGAGTGGCGGCGCCTGGGCCACCTGAGTCCCCTGGCGCTGCCGGGTGGCGACAAGGCGGCCACCGAACCCTGGCGCATGGCCGCCAGTGCCCTGCACGCGCTGGGCCGTGCCAGCGACATACAGCCCCGCCTGTCGCCCCTGGTGGGCCTGCCGCTGGCGCAGGGGGTGCACCACCTGCTGGCCGCCAACCTGAATTGCCCGTTGACGACCAGCGCCGGGCGCTGGTTCGATGCGGCGGCGGGTGCGCTGTGGCAGCCGCTGGGCCTGGGCCAGCGCCAGGCCCACGAGGCTCAGGCCGCCATGGCCCTGCAAGCCGCCGCCACCCGCTGGTTGGTCCGCCAGCCTCACGCACTGAACCTGTCACACGCCCCCTGCCCGGTTGCCCAGGCAGGCGCTGCCCGCTTGGGCGCAGGCAACACGCTGGACCTGCGCCCCCTGCTGGCCGCGCTGTTCGATGCCCCCGCCAGCCAGGCGGACGCCGCCGCCGCCCACTTCCACCTGTCACTGGCCGACGGCCTGGCCGACTGGGCCGCCGCCGCTGCCCGCACCCACGGCACGCGCACCGTGTGCCTGGGGGGCGGCTGCTGGGCCAACACCCTGCTGCGCGGGCGCGTGGCCGCCCGCCTGCACACCCAGGACCTGGATGTGGTGTGGTGTGGCGAACGTTCCCATGGCTGTGGCGATGCCGGGCTGGCGCTGGGCCAGGCCTGGGTGGCCGCACACACCGTTCTGGGCACCGCACCGCGGCCCCCCGCCACCGGGCAGCCTTGCCCCACCCCTTGGAAGGAAGTCACCCCATGTGTTTAGCCATTCCCGCGCGCCTCGTCGAGCTGCGCGACAACGACCAGGCCGTGGTGGACCTGGGCGGCATCCGCAAGGAAATATCCGTGGCCCTGGTGGACGGTGTGCGGGTGGGCGACTACGTCATCGTGCACGTCGGCCATGCCATTGGCACCATCGATCCCGACGAGGCCGAGCGCACGCTGGCCTTGTTTGCCGAGATGGCGGCGCAGGAGGCCACCCCGTGAAACACATCGACGAATACCGCAACGGCGACCTGGCGCGCCAACTGGGCGCCCGCATCGCCGCCGAGGTGGACCCCAACCGCCGCTACCACTTCATGGAGTTCTGTGGTGGACACACCCATGCCATTTCGCGCTACGGCGTGACCGAGCTGTTGCCGCCCAGCGTGCGCATGGTGCACGGCCCCGGCTGTCCCGTGTGTGTGCTGCCCATTGGGCGGATTGACCTGGCCATCGACCTCGCGCTGAACCGGGGCGTCATGCTGTGCACCTATGGCGACACCATGCGCGTTCCCGCGTCCGGTGGGCTGTCGCTCATCCGGGCCAAGGCGCGTGGGGCCGACATCCGCATGGTGTATTCCGCCGCCGATGCGCTGGCGCTGGCCCGCCAGCACCCCGATCGCGAGGTGGTGTTTCTGGCCATCGGGTTTGAAACCACCACGCCGCCCACGGCGCTGGCCATCCGCGATGCGCAGGTCCAGGGCCTGGCCAACTTCAGCGTGTTGTGCTGCCACGTGCTCACGCCATCGGCCATCACCCACATCCTGCAGTCGCCCGAGGTGCGTCAGTTGGGCACCGTGCCCATCGACGGCTTCATTGGCCCGGCGCACGTCAGCATCGTCATCGGCTCAGAACCCTACGAACACTTTGCCCAGGAGTACCGCAAGCCCGTGGTCATTGCCGGGTTCGAGCCGTTGGACGTGATGCAGGCCGTGATGATGCTGGTGCGCCAGGTCAACCAGGGCCGTGCCGAGGTGGAAAACGAATTCACCCGGGCCGTCACCCGCGAGGGCAACCTCAAGGCCCAGGCCCTGGTGTCTGAGGTGTTCGAGCTGCGCACCAGCTTCGAGTGGCGCGGCCTGGGCGAGGTGCCCTACAGCGCCCTCAAAATCCGCGAGCCGTTTGCCACCTTCGACGCCGAGCGCCGGTTCGGACTGACCTACACCCCCGTGCCCGACAACAAGGCCTGCGAGTGCGGGGCCATTTTGCGTGGCGTCAAAAAGCCCACCGACTGCAAAATTTTCGGCACCGTCTGCACCCCGGAAAACCCGGTGGGCTCGTGCATGGTGTCCAGCGAGGGGGCGTGTGCCGCGCACTACACATACGGGCGTTTCCGCGACATCCCGGTGGTCTCGGCGCCCCAGCCCAGCACCCTGTCCACCCAGGGGGTGGCCGCATGAGCGCACAGACGCCCGTCAAACCGGGTTACACCCGCCCGCTGGACATCAAGCATGGACGCATCGACATGGGTCACGGCGCCGGGGGCAAGGCGGCGGCGCAACTCATCTCCGAACTGTTTGTGACCGAGCTGGACAACCCCTTCCTGCGCCAGGGCGACGACGGCGCCGTGCTGCCACTCCCCACGTTCGCGGCGGGGCCGGGTCGGCTGGTCATGGCCACCGACGGTCATGTGGTGTCGCCGCTGTTTTTTCCCGGTGGTGACGTCGGCTGTCTGGCCGTGCACGGCACCGTCAACGACGTGGCCATGCTGGGCGCCACCCCGCTGTACCTGAGTGCCAGCTTCATTCTGGAAGAAGGTTTTCCGCTGGCCGACCTGCAGCGCATCGTGCGCTCCATGGCACAGGCCGCGCGCGAGGCGGGTGTGCCCGTGGTGACGGGCGACACCAAGGTGGTGGAAAAAGGCAAGGGTGACGGCGTGTTCATCAGCACCACCGGTGTTGGTGTGCTGCCGCCGGGCGTGGACATCAGCGGGCGCAACGCCCGCGTGGGCGACGTGGTGCTGCTGTCGGGCAGCGTGGGCGACCACGGCATGGCCGTGCTCTCGCAACGCGAGTCGCTGGCGTTTGAAACCACGCTGCTCAGCGACACCGCCGCACTGCACACCCTGGTGGCTGCCCTGCTGGCGGCGGCACCCGGGGGCGTGCGCGCGCTGCGCGACCCCACCCGGGGCGGGTTGGCCACCACGCTGAACGAAATCGCGCAACAGTCGGGCGTGGGCATGCTGCTGCAGGAGGCGGCCATTCCCGTCAAGCCGCAGGTGGACGCGGCCTGCGAACTGCTGGGCCTGGACCCGCTGTACGTGGCCAACGAGGGCAAGCTGGTGGCCGTGTGTGCGCCCGAGGCTGCCGAGGCCGCACTGGCGGCCCTGCGCGCCCACCCGCTGGGGGCCGAGGCGGCCATCATCGGCACCGTCACCGACGACCCGCACCAGTTTGTGCAAATGGCCACCCGCTTTGGCGGGCGGCGCGTGGTCGATTGGCTCAGCGGCGAACAGCTGCCCCGCATTTGCTGATGCAGACCCCAGCCGTTTCCCCGCCGCCCATGGCTCCCGCAAGGTCCAGCCCCGGCCTGCGGCCGCTGCGCATCCTGCTGCTGTGCCACAGCTTCAACAGCCTGTCGCAGCGCCTGTACGCCGAGCTGCTGGCCCAGGGCCACGGTCTGAGTGTGGAGCTGGACATTGCCGACAGCGTGACCCAGGAGGCGGTGGCCCTGTTCCGGCCCGACCTGGTGCTGGCCCCGTTTTTGAAGCGCCGCATCCCCGCCGCCGTGTGGCAGACCGTGCCCTGTCTGGTGGTGCACCCCGGCCCCCCGGGCGACCAGGGGCCTTCCGCGCTGGACTGGGCCGTGCTGCGCGGCGAGTCCCACTGGGGCGTGACCGTGCTGCAAGCCAACGCCGACTTCGACGCCGGCCCGGTGTGGGCCCACGCCCGCTTTGCCCTGCGGCCCGCCACCAAGGGCAGCCTGTACCGCCGCGAAGTGACCGACGCCGCCTGGGCCGCCGTGCGCGAGGCCGTGGCGCTGTTCGCCGCGGACGCTGGCCCGCCAAACACCGTGGTCGCGCCACCCGCCACCGTGCCGGTTGCCCCGTGCTGGCGACCCGCCATGCGCCAGGCAGACAGGGCCATTGACTGGGCCCATGACACCACCGCCGCCGTGTTGGCCCGGTTGCGCAGCGCCGACGGCCAGCCCGGCGTGCTGGACCAGCTGTGGGGCTTGCCCTGCCGCCTGTTCGACCCGCACCTCGCCACACCCGACGACTGGGCGGGGCTGGCCGACGCGCAGCCTGGCGAGGTGCTGGCCGTGCGCGACGGCGCACTGCTGCGCCGCACGGTGGACGGTGCGGTGTGGCTGGGCCAGGCCTGCCTGGTGGACCCCGCTGGTGCAGGGCCGGGCAGCGCCACCCAGTTCAAGCAGGTGGCCGAACAGGTGTTTGCCAGCCAGGCCGCGCACTTGCCGCAGCGGCCCGCCCCCCTGGTGCGACCCGCCGGGCAGTGGGGCGAACTGCGCTACACCGAGCACGGACCTGAGGGCGCGCGGGTGGGCTGCCTGGGTTTTGCGTTTGCCAACGGCGCCATGTCCACCGCACGCTGCCAGCGCCTGTTGGCGGCACTGCAGTGGGCGCAGGCGCGGCCCACCCAGGTGCTGTTGCTGCTGGGCGGGGGCGATTTTTTCAGCAACGGCATCGACCTCAACGCCATCGAAGCGGCGGCGCACCGCCCCGGCGACAGCGCAGCCGATGAGTCGTGGCGCAACATCCAGGCCATGGACGATGTCGCACTGGCCGTGCTCACCACCACCGACAGGCTCACCGTCAGTGTGCTGCGCGGCAACGCCGGGGCCGGGGGTGTGTTTTTGGCCATTTGTGCAGATGAAATATGGTCTGGCGCAAGCGTGGTAATGAATCCTCACTACAAAAACATGGGCAATTTGTATGGGTCTGAGTACTGGACCTACGGGCTGCCGCGCCGCCTGGGAGAAGCAGGGGCCCAGGCCCTGATGGCCCAGCGCCTGCCCTTGCTGGCCCCCCAGGCGCAGCGCCTGGGGCTGATCGACCACTGCGACACCGGCCCCCGCCAGGGGTTGACGCAGCGCTGCCTGGCGCGTGCCCTGGCCCTGGCCGCATCACCCGGGCTGGCGCAGCGGCTGACCGACAAGGTCGCCACGCGCGAGCGCGACGAGGCACGCCGCCCCCTGGCCGACCACCGGGCGCAGGAGCTGGCCCGCATGCACCGCAATTTCTACGGCTTTGACCCCAGCTACCACGTGGCCCGTCACCACTTTGTGCACAAGTTGCCCCAGGCCTGGACACCGCGCCACCTAGCCATTCACAGGTAGGATGGCCCACCATGTTTGCCTCGCCCTCATCGCCCGACCAGACCGATGCCGCCGCACTGCCCACCGTGCTGGTGGTGGACGACGAGGTGCGCTCGCAAGACGCCATGCGCCGCACGCTGGACGAAGACTTCACCGTGTTCACCGCCAGCAGCGCCGAAGAGGCCAGGGGGCTGTTGCAGCGCCAGAGCGTCAGCGTGGTGTTGTGCGACCAGCGCATGCCGGGCATGTCGGGCGTCACTTTCCTGAAGGAGGTGCGCGAGCACTGGCCCGAGACGGTGCGCATCGTCATTTCCGGCTACACCGATTCGGAAGACATCATCGCCGGCATCAATGAGGCGGGCATTTACCAGTACATCCTCAAGCCCTGGTCGCCCGACCACCTGCTCGACTCGGTGCGCAACGCGGTGGAGGCCCAGGCCCTGCAGCGCCAGACCAGCCGCCTCGACCTGGAGCTGCGCACCAGCACGGGCGTGCTGCGCCAGCGCACCGCCGGACAGTTGGCCAAGGCGCGCAGCCAGTTTGGGTTCGAACGCATCGTGCGCGCGCCCGCCAGCCCGATCGACGGGCTGTGCGCCATGGCCGAGCGGGTGGCCCGCTACGACCTGCCGGTGCTGGTGCTGGGTGAATCGGGCACCGGCAAAGAGTTGTTGGCGCGTGCCATCCACTACGCCTCGCCCCGTTCCGGGGGGCCGTTCGTGGTGGAAAACTGCGCCGCCATGCCCGATGCGCTGCTGGAGTCGGAGCTGTTTGGCCACAAGCGCGGGGCGTTCACCGGTGCCTACGAAGACCACCCCGGCCTGTTCCAGCGTGCCCACGGCGGCACGCTGTTCCTGGACGAAATCGGCGAAACCTCTCCGGCCTTTCAGGTCAAGCTGCTGCGCGTGCTGCAGGAAGGCGAGGTACGGCCCGTGGGCGGGGTCAGGCCCGTGCCGGTGGACGTGCGCGTGATCGCCGCCACCCACCGCCAGCTGGAGCAGCGCGTGCGCGAAGGCCTGTTCCGCGAAGACCTGTACTACCGGATTGCCGGTGTCACCCTGACCGTGCCCGCGCTGCGCGAACGGGTGGCCGACATCGCGCCCATTGCCCGCCAGCTGGTGGCCGACGTGGCCACCGAGTTGGGCCTGCCACCCGTGCAACTGCCCGATGACACCCTGGCCTGCCTGGTGGCCTACCCCTGGCCGGGCAACATCCGCGAACTGCGCAACGAAATCGCCCGCGCCCTGGCCCTGGGCGACGGCCACCAACTGACCGCTGCGGGCTTTTCCAGCCGGGTGCTGCAGGGCAGGGCGGCGGCCGGCAGCGGCGACCTGATGGCCGCCGTGCCCCAAAGCGGCACCCTGGCCGAGCGCCTGGACGTGATCGAGGCCATGCTGCTGCGCGAAACCCTGTTGCGCCACCGCTGGAACAAGACCCGCGCTGCGCAGGAGCTGGGCCTGTCCCGCGTGGGCCTGCGCGGCAAGATGCAGCGCCTTGGACTGGCGGACGCATGAGCACCCCTGCCCTGAACGTGTTGTGGCTGCAGTCGGGTGGTTGCGGGGGGTGCAGCATGTCGCTGTTGTGCGCCGACACCACCGATTTCCAGGGCCACCTGCGGGATGCCGGCATCCACCTGCTGTGGCACCCCTCGCTGTCACTGGAAAGTGGCCACGAGCTGCTGGCGCTGCTGACGGCGGTGCTGGACGGCAGCCTGCGCCTGGACGCGCTGTGTGTGGAAGGCGCGTTGCTGCGCGGACCCCACGGCACGGGCCGCTTTCATGTGCTGGCGGGCACTGGCCTGCCCATGATCGACTGGGTGCAGCGCCTGGCTGCCAAGGCCAGGCACGTGGTGGCGGTGGGCAGTTGCGCGGCCTGGGGGGGCATTTCTGCCAGCGGCCACAACCCCACCGATGCCTGTGGCCTGCAGTACGAAGACGACCAGCCGGGTGGCCTGCTGGGCGCCGGGTTCCGCTCGGGCAGTGGGCTGCCGGTGATCAACATCGCCGGTTGTCCCACCCACCCCAGCTGGGTCACCGACTCCCTCATGGCGCTGGCGGCCGACGGCTTCACCCAGGCCGATCTGGACCCGCTGAACCGCCCGCGTTTTTATGCCGACCAGTTGGTGCACCACGGTTGCACGCGCAACGAGTTTTACGAGTACAAGGCCAGCGCCGAAAAACCGTCCGACCTGGGCTGCATGATGGAGCACATGGGCTGCAAGGGCACCCAGGTGCACGCCGACTGCAACACCCGGCTGTGGAACGGCGAGGGGTCGTGCACCCGGGGCGGCTATGCCTGCATCGCCTGCACCGAGCCCGGTTTCCAGTCGCCCGGCCACCCGTTTCAGCAAACGCCCAAGCTGGCGGGCATCCCCATCGGCTTGCCCACCGACATGCCCAAGGCCTGGTTTGTGGCGCTGGCCTCGCTGTCCAAAAGCGCCACGCCCAAGCGGGTGCGGGCCAACGCCACGGCGGACCACCTGGTGGTGCGCCCCGCGGTCAGAAAGACGCGCCTGACATGACGCACCCGAGGTCATCGCCATGAGCCGCCTGCTGGTGGGGCCCTTCAACCGCGTGGAGGGCGACCTGGAAGTGGCGTTGGACGTGCAGGCCGGGCGTGTGGTCAGCGCACAGGTCAACGCCACCATGTACCGGGGTTTCGAGCAAATGCTGCAAGGCAAGGCGCCGCACGACGCGCTGGTGCTGGTGCCCCGCATTTGTGGCATTTGTTCGGTGTCGCAGTCGGTGGCAGCGGCCAAGGCCCTGGCCGACCTGGGCGGCATCACCCCACCCCCCAACGGGCAGGCCACCACCAACCTGATGCTGGCCACCGAGAACCTGGCCGATCACCTCACCCACTTTTACTTGTTTTTCATGCCCGACTTCTGCCGCCCCGTGTATGCCGACCACCCCTGGCATGCCGAGGCCCAGCGCCGCTTTGCACCGAACAGCGGCGAGCAGGTGCGGGCGGCCACCGCAGCGCGCCAGCGGTGGTTCACGCTGCTGGGCACGCTGGGGGGCAAGTGGCCGCACACCCAGTCCATCGAGCCGGGCGGGTCCTCGCGCGCCATCGACGCGGCCGAGCGCGTGCGCCTGCTGGCCAAGGTGCGCGAGTTCCGGGCCTTTCTGGAGCGTCAGCTGTTTGCCGCGCCGCTGGAGACCGTGCTGGCCTGGCGCACGGAGGAGGACCTGTGGGCCTGGCACGCCCAGGACCCGCTGGCGGGCGATTTCCGGTTTTTCCTGTCCCGGGTGCACGACCTGTCGCTGCACGGCGCGGGTCGTGGGCCAGGCCGTTACCTGAGCTATGGCACCTACCCCCAGGCCGATGGCCGCTGTGCCTTGCCCGCCGGTGTGTGGCACGCCGATCTGGACACCCTGCTGCCCCTGGACGCGACGCGCATCACCGAAGACGCCACCCACGCCTGGCTGGCCGATGCGGGCGGCGCGCGCCACCCCTGGCAGGGCGTGACCCGCCCCGATGCCGACAAAACCGGGGCCTACACCTGGAACAAGGCGCCTCGCCTGGCGGGCGCCGTGGTGGAAACCGGTGCCATTGCCCGCCAGCTGGTCAGCGGCTGGCCGCTGGTGCGCGATGCGGTGGCCCGCCACGGGGGCACGGTGTACACCCGTGTGCTGGCCCGCGTGCTGGAGCTGGCCCGTGTGGTGCCGCTGATGGAAGACTGGTTGCGGGGCCTGCGGCCCACCGAGGCCTTTTGTGTGAGCGCCCGCCTGCCCGATGAGGGCCAGGGTGTGGGCCTGAGCGAGGCCGCCCGGGGCAGCCTGGGCCACTGGCTGGTGGTGCACCAGGGTCGCCTGGCCAATTACCAGATCGTCGCCCCCACCAGCTGGAATTTTTCGCCCCGCGATGCGGCGGGCACCCCCGGCGCCCTGGAGGCCGCACTGGTGGGCGCCGAGGTGCGTGCGGGCGAGGCAACGCCCGTGGCGGTGCAGCACATCGTGCGTTCGTTCGACCCCTGCATGGTCTGCACCGTGCACTGACCGCTGACATGAGCACTGTGCCCCCTTCTGACCGCGACACCCTGCCACCGGGGCAGATGGAAGGTGTGGACGAGTCCACCTGGCTGGACGTGATCCACAAGATGGACGAGGTCTACACCCGCCTCATCAACGACGAGGTGGAGCTGGAGAAAAAAAACGCCGAGCTGGAGCAGTCGCAGCAGTTCATTTTCAGCGTGCTCACGGCCATGTCCGACGTGCTGGTGGTGTGCGACGAGCGGGGGCTCATCGAGCAGGCCAATGCCGCGCTGTGCGAACTGGTCGGGCGCACCGAGGCCCAGCTGTGCGGCACCCCCCTGGTGGACCTGCTGGCCGACGACAGCAGCCGCGCCCTGGCGCGCAACGCCATGGACAGGGCGGACGCCACCCGCACCGGCGAGACCTTTGAGCTGAACTTCACCGACCACCAGGGGCAGGCCGTGTCGGTGGACACCAATGGCACGCCGCGCATCAGCGGACAGGGGCGGCGCATGGGCACGGTGTGGGTGGGACGGCCCACGGCCGAGCTCAAGCGCGCCTACCAGGAGATGCGCACGGCGCACGAGGCGCTCAAGCGCACGCAGCAGCAGCTGCTGCACTCCGAAAAAATGGCCTCGCTGGGGCAACTGGTGGCGGGGGTGGCGCACGAGCTGAACAACCCCATCAGTTTTGTGCTGGGCAACGTGCACGCGTTGCGCAAGTACTGCAACCGCCTGCAAACCTACATGGACGCGCTGCACGCCAACCGGCCCCAGGCCGAGCTGCAGGCCATGCGGCAGAAACTGCGCATCGAACACCTGCTGGGCGACCTGCCGTCGCTGATCGAGGGCACGCTGGAAGGCGCTCAGCGCACCGCCGACATCGTGCACGGGCTCAAGCGCTTTTCGGCCATGGACTCGGGTGAATTTGCACCGGTGAACCTGGTGGAGGTGGTGGAGCGGGCCATCCACTGGGTGCAGAAAGGGCGGACCACGCCCCTGGAGGTGCGCTGGCATCCACCCGCCGCCTGTGTGGTGCAAGGCAGTGCGGGGCAACTGCAGCAGGTGGTCATGAACCTGCTGCAAAACGCGTTTGACGCCGTCACCTCGGACGGTGTGGCCCACCCCTGTGTCTGGGTCAGCCTGGCCACCGAGGGGGTGCACGCCCGGGTCAGCGTGCGCGACAACGGTGCGGGCATCGCACCCGAGCACATGCTGCGGCTGTTTGACCCGTTTTTCACCACCAAACCGGTGGGCAAGGGCACCGGGCTGGGTCTGTCCATCAGCTACGGCATTGCCGAGCAGCACGGTGGTCGCCTGACGGCACACAACGCCGCCGGGGGCGGGGCGGAATTTGTGCTGACGCTGCCGCTGCGCCAGTCCTGATCCCTCAGAACTCCAGGTTGTCGATCAGGCGCGTGGTGCCCAGGCGCGATGCCCCCAGCACCACCGCCGCGTCGCCGGGGTGGGGCAGGTTCAGGTCGCTGCGGCGGCGCACGCTCAGGTAGTCGGTTTTCCAGCCCCGGGCGTCCAGTTGGGCCTTGGCGGACTGCTCCAGGTGTTGGAGAGATTGGCGCAATGCGGCCACGTCGGTCGTGGCATTGGCCAGCAGGGGTTGGGCGGCTTCGGACAGGGCGCGCAGGGCACGCGACAGGGCCACGGCCTCCTGGCGTTCGGTCGGGCTCAGGTAGCCGTTGCGCGAGCTCAGGGCCAGGCCATCGGCGGCGCGCTGGGTTTCGCCACCCACCACCGTGATGGGCATGGCGAACTGGCTCACCATGTTGCGCAGCACCATGAGCTGTTGGTAGTCCTTTTTGCCAAACAGGGCGAAGCGTGGGCCCTTGGCTTCGGCAAACACGCACTGGAACAGCTTCATGACCACGGTGCACACGCCCACAAAAAAGCCGGGGCGGAAATGGCCTTCCAGGATGTCGGCCAGTTCGGTGGGCGGGTGCACCTTGAAGGTTTGCGGCACCGGGTACAGGTCGGATTCTTTGGGGGCAAACACCACCTGGCACCCGGCGGCTTGCAGCCGCTCGCAGTCGGCCTGCAGGGTGCGGGGGTAGGTGTCGAAGTCTTCGTGCGGGGCAAACTGCAACCGGTTCACAAAAATGCTGGCCACGGTCACGTCACCCAGGGTGGTGGCCTGACGCACCAGGTCCAGGTGGCCGTCGTGCAGGTTGCCCATGGTGGGCACAAACGCGGGGGACGCGAAAGGGGCCAGCGCGGCGCGCAGGGCTTGCGGGGTGTGGACGAGTTGCATGGTGTCGGTCACTGGAGCGCCGCTCGCCCAAGCCGATCCAAAAAGGCCTGGGGGCAGGGCGGGTGAAAAGCGGTGGGTGGCGTGCGGGCTTGTCAGCCTTGCCAGGCGTGCAAGGTGTCGTTGGGAAAGTCGCCGCTTTTGACGGCAGCCACATAGGCGGCCATGGCTTGGCGCACGCTGGTGCTGCCGTCCATGAAGTTGCGCACAAATTTTGGGTTCTTGCCCAGGTTGATGCCCAGCATGTCGTGCATCACCAGCACCTGGCCGGCCGTGCCTTTGCCCGCGCCGATGCCGATGGTGTGGCAGGTGGGCAGTGCTTGCGTGACGGCGGTCGCCAGGGGGGCGGGCACCATTTCCAGCACCAGCATGGTGGCGCCCGCATCCTGCAGTGCTTTGGATTGCTGCAGGAGTTCGTCGGCGGCCTTGTCGCCCCGGCCCTGCACCCGGTAACCACCCAGGGCGTGCACCGTCTGGGGGGTCAGTCCCAGGTGGGCGCACACCGGGATGCCGCGCTCCACCAAAAAGCGCACCGTGTCGGTGGTCCAGCCACCGCCCTCCAGCTTGACCATGTGGGCCCCGGCCTGCATCAGCACGGTGGCGCTGCGCAGGGCTTGCTCCTTGCTTTCCTGGTAACTGCCAAAAGGCAGGTCACCCAACACCCAGGCGGTGCCTTGCACCCGGCGCAGGCCGCGCACCACGCTTTCGGTGTGGTAGCGCATGGTTTCCAGTGTCACGCCAGCGGTGCTGGAAAGGCCCTGGCACACCATGCCCAGCGAGTCGCCCACCAGGATGCACTCCACCCCCGCCGCGTCGGCCACAGCGGCAAACGTGGCGTCGTAGGCGGTGAGCATGGTGATTTTTTCGCCCCGGTCGCGCATTTCCTGCAGCCTGGGCAGGCTGACGGGACGGCGCTGGGGCATGGGTGATGCACTGGGCAGTGTGCCGTACGGTGTTGCCGTGAGGGGGGCGCTGGATGCGGCCTCGGGTGCAGGCACCGGGGAGTGGGTGGTCTGTGTCATGGGGGCTTGCGCACGGGTGCACAGGGTTTGGCCTGAAAATCGGGAGTCTATTCGATTCAGCTGCGCGCCCCACCCATGACACCCTCACCCCAGACCCACCCCGGCACGCCGGTTTCCTGTCCTCAGCCACATCACGCTCAGGGCCACGCCGCCACCGATCAACGCCTGGCCCAGGCCATCGCCGCCGATGTGGACCGGGCCCTGTCCGAAGACGTGGGCAGCGGTGACCTGACCGCCGCCCTGGTTCCCCCCACCCCCGCCCGTGCCCGCGTGCTGGCCCGCGAGTCGGCCGTGGTGTGCGGTGCCCCCTGGGTGGAGGCCACCTTTGCCCGCGTGGTGCCCGGCGGCCAACTGGTGTGGCAGGTGGCCGAGGGCCAGCGCGCCACCCCAGACCAGGTGGTGCTGACCATGACCGGCCCCGCGCCCGCGCTGCTGACCGCCGAGCGCACCATGCTCAACTTCTTGCAGCTGCTCAGCGGTGTGGCCACCCGCACGGCCCAGTTTGTTGAGGCCGTGGCCGGCACCCGCGCCCGCATCGTGGACACCCGCAAAACCCTGCCCGGCCTGCGCGTGGCGCAGAAGTATGCGGTGACCGTGGGGGGCGGTGCCAACCACCGCATGGGCCTGTACGACGCCATCCTCATCAAGGAAAACCACATTGCCGCAGCGGGCGGCGTGTCTGCCGTGCTGCAACACGCACAGCGCTCGGCCCCGCAAGCGCAGTTTGTGCAGATCGAGGTCGAGCGGCTGGACCAACTGGCCGAGGCGCTGGCCGGTGGGGCCACCATGGTGCTGCTGGACAACATGGACCTGCCCACGCTGCGCGAGGCCGTGCGCCTGAACGCCGGTCAGGCCGTGCTGGAGGTGTCCGGCGGCGTGACCCTGGAGACGGTGCGTGTCCTGGCTGACACCGGGGTGGACCGCATTTCCATCGGGGGCCTCACCAAAGACGTGAAAGCCACCGACTACTCCATGCGTTTTGAAGGAATCTGAAGCCATGACCTCTTCACCCGACTCTGTCCATGGCACGCCCGGCGATGCCTTCGTGGACGTGGAATACGAGCAACCCGACCAGGCTGCACCCGCCGCCGCACACCGTGCACTGGCCGCCGTGCCCGTCGTGTGCAGCACCCGCCACGCCTGGGCCCGCGTGCCCGCCGAGCCCGCCCCCGCCGAACGCGAGCGCCTGAAGGCCCGCGCCCGCGAGCTGCTGAAAGCAAAGAACGCGGTCATGGTGTCGCACTACTACGTGCACCCCGACCTGCAAGACCTGGCGCTGGAAACCGGCGGCATCGTCTCAGACAGCCTGGAAATGGCACGCTTCGGGCGCGACCACGCCGCGCAAACCCTGGTGGTGTCGGGCGTGCGATTCATGGGCGAGAGCGCCAAGATACTGAGCCCCGACAAACGCGTGCTCATGCCCGACCTGGACGCCAACTGCTCGCTGGACCTGGGCTGCCCAGTGGACGAATTCAGCGCCTTTTGCGACCAGCACCCCGACCGCACCGTGGTGGTGTACGCCAACACCAGCGCTGCGGTGAAGGCCAGGGCCGACTGGCTGGTGACCAGCAGCTGTGCGCTCGACATCGTGCGGGCCCTGAAAGACCAGGGCCACAAAATCCTGTGGGCCCCCGACCGCCACCTGGGCGGCTACATCGCCCGCGAAACCGGGGCCGACCTGCTGATGTGGAACGGTGCGTGCATCGTGCACGACGAGTTCAAGGCCTTCGAGCTGGAAGCGCTCAAGAAAGAGCACCCCCGTGCCAAGGTGCTGGTCCACCCCGAAAGCCCCGCCGATGTGGTGGCCCTGGCCGACGCGGTGGGCTCCACCAGCGCCATCCTGAACGCCGCCAGAACGCTGGATGCCACCGAGTTCATCGTGGCCACCGACAACGGCATGATGCACACCCTGCGCCAGCAAAACCCCGGCAAGGTGTTCATCGAAGCGCCCACGGCGGGCAACAGCGCCACTTGCAAAAGCTGCGCCCACTGCCCCTGGATGGCCATGAACAGCCTGGTCGACCTGGTGCGGGTGCTGGAAACCGGTGCCAACGAGGTGCTGGTGGACCCGGCGCTGATTCCCCGCGCCCGCCAGCCCATAGACCGCATGCTGGCCTTCACCGCCGCCCTCAAGGCGGGCCAGCCGGTGGGCAGCCTGGTGCCGCACATCGGCGCGGCATGATGACCGGCCAGCGACCGTGAAACTCACCCACAAGGTGCTGGTGCTGGCGGTGTTTCCGCTGCTGGTGTCGCTGTTGCTGATTGCGTGGGCATTTCAATCCGAGCAGCAGGCCTTGGCAGAGGGGCGCAGGCTGCAGCTGCGCACCGCATTCATGAGCACCCGCGAGGATGAGCTGCGCCACCAGGTGGCATTGGCCATGAGCACCATCAGCCCGCTGTACAACCAGGGGCTGGACGATGAGGCCACCAAGCGAAAGGTGATGGACCAGTTGGCCCACCTGGATTACGGGCCTGATGGCTATTTCTACCTCTACAACATGGAGGGGGTGAACCTCATGCACCCCCGTCAACTCGACCTGGTGGGCAAAAACCTGATCGAGATGCGCGACTCCCGGGGCGAGCCCACCATCCGCATGCTGCTGGAGCGTGCACGCACCGGTGGTGGATTTGTGGTGTACCGCTGGATCAAGCCTTCCACACAAGCTGAGGAGCCCAAGTTGGGCTATGTCACGGTGCTGGACCGCTGGGGTTGGATGGTCGGCACGGGCATGTACCTGGACGACATGGAAGCCGTCATGCGCGAGTTGGACTTGGAGCTTGACCGCAACGTGCACACCACGCTGCTCTGGATTGCCGGGGCCGGTGCGTTGGGCATGGCCCTGATTTTTGCGTGCGCCCTGGTGCTCAGCTTCACCGAGCACCGGGTGAGCGACGCCAAGCTGGCGCTGCTGGCGCGCAAGGTGGTGAACTCGCAGGAAGAGGAACGGGCTTACTTGTCGCGCGAACTGCACGACGGCACCGGGCAGACCCTGGTGGTCATCAAGTTGCTGGTGGAATCGGCGCTCGACCGAATGGACGGCGCCAGCATCGCTGTGCGGACGCCGTTGCTGCGTGCCCTGGAGAGGGTCAAGGAAGCACTGTTGGACGTGCGAGGCATGTCCCACCGCTTGCGCCCGGTGATGCTCGACACCCTGGGTCTGCCCGCCGCGTTGCAAAGCTTGGGCGAAGAGACCTGTGGGGAGGCGGGCATTGAATTCCTGCTGGAGCAGGAAGGTGTTTGTCCCGAGCTGCCCGACGATGTCAAAACCGTGTTGTTTCGCATCACCCAGGAAGCCCTCAGCAACATTCAAAAGCATGCCCTCGCCCGACATGTTGAAATCCGGCTGTCGTTCGAGCAAGGCTTGTTGAAGTTGAGCATCCAGGACGATGGCCAAGGCTTTGATGTGCACGCCATGAATGACAACCCCCGCCGGGGCATAGGGCTGCATAACATGCGCGAGCGCATTGAAACCATTGGTGGCCAGTTGACCGTGAATTCACAGCCTGGGCGCACCCACATCGTGGCCACCCTGTCGGCGCGTGCCATCCGGCGATTGCGCACCTTGGCCTGACGAACGAGGAACACCATGATCCGACTGATGCTGGTGGACGACCACCCCCTGGTGCGCGACGGTTTGCGGGCCCGCCTGTCCAGCGCGCCCGACATCACGGTGGTCGGCGAAGCCGGAGACGCCACCGCTGCGCTGGAGACGTTGCAGGTCTGTCAGCCCAACCTGGTGTTGATGGACATTGGCATGAAGGACGTGAACGGCATCGAGCTCACCGCCATGCTGTTGCAGCGCATGCCTGGCCTGGCCATCATCATGCTCAGCATGTACGACAACGTTGAGTACGCTCAACGCGCCCTGGCCGCTGGTGCCCGGGGATATGTGCTGAAAGACGCGCCATCGCAGGAAATTCTCACCGCCTTGCACAACGTGGCCTCGGGCGGTTCACACATCAGTGCCAGCATGATGCAGCAGCTGTTCAGGGCACCCGCACCGCGCAACCTCTTGTCCATGCGTGAGCAGGACATCCTGTCGTTTCTGGCGAATGGGAAGTCCAGCAAACAGATTGCCCGTGAGTTGGACCTGAGCGTGCGCACGGTGGAGTCGCATCGCCAGAGCATTCGGCGAAAGCTGGACTTGGAAACCCAGGCCGACCTCATCAAATATGCGCTGGAAAAGGCTGGTTCACTGCAAGGGTCGAGCCGATCACGTCCCGTCGATTAGGGTTTGCGAGTACGTAAAGATGCGGTGCCCCCCTCGGTATTCAAACGCTGGCGACGGCAGGGACAGTGCATCAAACTGGTGCCTCAATTCAACAACTGCCCCCACAGGCATGGAGACACAGATGCAAGCTTCTCGTTTTACCGCCGTGATCACCGCTTTGTCGCTGGCCGCATTGACCACCCTGGCCCAGGCTG
Source organism: Polaromonas sp. (assembly GCA_013823635.1). Lineage (GTDB taxonomy): Bacteria > Pseudomonadota > Gammaproteobacteria > Burkholderiales > Burkholderiaceae_C > UBA2334. The sequence continues at coordinate 17,863 of PNML01000036.1, forward strand.
CCGAGCCCATCAAGATCGGCCTGTCTGGCCCGTTCACCGGAGGGTCATCGTCCATGGGCGTGAGCATGCGCGACGGTGTGCGCATGGCCGCCGACGAAATCAACAAGGCGGGTGGTGTGCTGGGCCGTCAGATTCAGCTGGTCGAGCGTGACGACGAGGCCAAGAACGAGCGCGGTGTGCAAATTGCCCAGGAGCTGATCAACCGCGAAAAGGTGGTGGCCACGGTGGGCTTCATCAACACGGGTGTGGCCCTGGCGTCGCAGAGGTTCTACCAGGAAGCCAAGATTCCGGTCATGAACAACGTGGCCACTGGCACCGCGGTGACACACCAGTTCGACAACCAGCCCGACAACTTCATATTTCGCAACGCCGCGCACGACAGCATCCAGGCGCCCATGATCGTGGAAGAGGCCATCACCCGACGGGGTTTCAAGAAAGTGGCCATCCTGGCCGACTCGACCAACTACGGCCAGCTGGGCCGTGAAGACCTGGAAAAGGCGCTGATGGCCAAGGGCGTCAAGCCCGTGGCGGTGGAAAAGTTCAACGTCAAGGACGTGGACATGACGCCTCAGCTGCTCAAGGCCAAGGAAGCCGGCGCCGAAGCCGTGTTGACTTACGGCATCGGGCCCGAGCTGGCCCAGATCGCCAACGGCATGACCAAACTGGGCTGGAAAGTGCCCATGATCGGCAGCTGGACGCTGTCCATGGCCAACTTCATCGACAACGCCGGCCCAGGCGGTGAAGGTGCTCGCATGCCCCAGACCTTCATTCAGGAGCCCACCACGCCCAAGCGTCAGAGCTTCATCATCAGCTACCTCAAGACCTTCTCGCCCAAGAACAACCGCATCGATTCCCCCGTGTCCGCTGCCCAGGGCTACGACTCGGTGTATCTGCTGGCCGCCGCCATCAAGCAGGCCGGCTCGACCGAAGGCGTGAAGATCAAGGCCGCTCTGGAAGACCTGAAGGCCCCGGTCGAGGGCGTGGTCACCACCTACAACAAGCCTTTCAGCAAGACCGACCACGAAGCCATCACCGCCAACATCCCGGTGTTCGGTGAAGTCAAGGGTCAGCGCGTGGTCTACGCCTACGAAGCCGACCAAAAGGTGGCCTCGCAGGTCCGCGTCAAGAAGTAAGCACACCCCTGTGCACCTGCGCCCTGGCGCGCAGGCAGCTTTCGTTGGAAACCCCATGTCCCGGCAGCGCTCGCCGCTGCTGAGGGCATTGCCATCTCTTTTTTCGCCACTTTGGGTGCAAGCCATGCAGATATTTACGCAGCTGGTGTTCAGCGGTGTGGCCCTGGGCATGATCTACGCGGTCATTGCCTTTGGCTACCAACTCACGTTTGCCACCTCGGACACCCTGAATTTCGGCCAGGGCGACGCACTGATGCTCGGTGCCCTGGTGGGTCTGTCCCTGGTGGGCTGGGGCGTCAACTACTGGCTCATGATTCCCTTGGTCTGCCTGTTTGGGGTGGTTCAGGGGGCGGTGGTGGAGCGCATCGGTGTGCGCCCGGCCATCAAGATGAAGTCCGAGTTCGGCTGGATCATGTCCACCATCGCGCTGGGCATCATTTTCAAGAACGTGGCCGAAAACGTCTGGGGCCGCGACGACCTGAAGTTTCCTTCGCCCCTGCCCGAATCGCCCATGAAATTTCTGGGTGCCAACATCCTGCCCATGGAGGTGCTGGTGGTCGTGGGTGCGGTGATGATGATGGTCGCCGTTGAGGTGTTCAACCGCCGCTCCATCTATGGCAAGGCCGTGGTCGCCACGTTCAACGACCGCGACGCCGCCAAACTCATGGGCATCAACACCGGGCTGGTCATCACGTTTTCCTACGGCCTGTCGTCGCTGACGGCGGCCTTTGCCGGTGTGCTGATCGCGCCGCTGACGCTGACCGGCGCCACCATGGGCGCGGTGCTCGGGCTCAAGGCCTTTGCGGTGGCCATCATCGGCGGGCTGACCAGCGGCATGGGAATCATCGTGGGCGGCATCATTTTGGGCGTGGCCGAAACCACCACTGGTTTCTACCTGTCCACGGGCTACAAGGACGTGCCCGGTTTGGTGCTGCTGTTGATCGTGCTGGCGGTCAAGCCCGCGGGTCTGTTTGGCAAATCGGCCATCAAAAAGGTCTGAAGGTTCTCTCACCATGAAGCCAAAACTCCTCATTGCGGCCGCGCTGGCCGTGGCGGCCCTGCTCGCCTTTCCACTGGTATCGGGCAACCCGTACTACATCCACCTGATCGAGACCATCATGATCTACGCGATCGTGCTGTTCGGTCTGGACATCGTGGTGGGCTACACCGGCCAGGTCTCGCTGGGTCACGCCGGCCTGTTCGGCATCGGTGCTTACACCTGCGGCGTGCTCATCCTGAAGCTGGGTATGCCCATTTACGTGACCCTGCCCGCGTCGATTGCGGTGACGGCCGCATTCGGTGCCCTGCTGGCGCTGCCCGCCTTGCGGGTGACGGGTCCTTACCTGGCCATGGTGACGCTGGCGTTCGGCACCATCATCCAGATCCTCATCAACGAGATGAGCTTCCTGACCGAAGGCCCCATGGGCATCACGCTCACCAAGCCCGAAATCCTGGGGCACAAGCTCGATGAAATCGAGTTCTACTGGGTGGTGGTGGTGTTGCTGGTGCTGTCGCTGGTGTTTGTGCACCGCGTGCTGCGTTCGCACCTGGGCCGGGCCTTCGAGGCGCTGCGCGGCAGCCCCGTGGCGTCGGACTGCATGGGCGTGTCGGTGTACCGCTACAAGGTGTATGCCTTCGTCATCAGCGCCGGTCTGGCCGGTCTGGCGGGCGCGCTGTATGCGTATTCAGAGCAATACATTTCGCCCAACACCTACAACAACGAGCTGACCGTCATGTTCCTGTTGGCGGTCATCATGGGTGGCCGCAAGACCCGCTCCGGGGCCATGCTGGGTGCCGCCATTGTGGTGTTGCTGCCCAAGCTGCTGGACGACATCGAGTTGTTTCGCTGGTTCGCGGTGCTGATGGCGGTGGTCGTGGCCGCTGGGTTTGCGGTGTCCGTCATGCGCGGCAAGGTCAAGCCCCAGGCGGCGGCCATTCCGGTGGTGGGCACGCTGGCGCTGGCGGCGGTATCGTTCAAGCTGCAGACCATGACCGACTGGCGCCTGTCCATCTTCGGCCTCATCACCCTGTTCGTGGTGTATTACCTGCAAGACGGCATCGTCGGTTTTGTGCGCAACGCGCTCAACCTCAAGTCCCAGCCCACCGACGACGCCGAGGGCGAAGACGTGGCCCGGCTGCCCGCCATCAGCGACGCGCTCTCGGTGGCCAAGGCGGGTGGCGACGAGCTGCTGAAAGCCGACCGGATCCTCATGCAGTTCGGTGGGCTGAAGGCGCTCAACCTGGTGGATCTGTCCATCCGGCGTGGCACCATCCACGGGCTGATCGGCCCCAACGGCTCGGGCAAGAGCACCATGATGAACGTGCTCACCGGCATCTACGTGCCCACCGCGGGCAGCGTGACCTTTGCCGGGCAGCCGCAGGCCGGGCGCACCTCGTCTGAGATTGCGCTGTCTGGCGTGGCGCGTACCTTCCAGAACGTGCAGCTGTTTGGCGAAATGACGACGCTGCAAAACGTGATGGTGGGTCTGCACCACACATTCCGCAGCAACCTGTGGACCGTGGCCCTGCACCTGAAGGGCTACACCACCGAGAACCGCAACGCCACGGCGCGCGGCATGGCGCTGCTCAAGTTCGTGGGGCTGGACGCATTGGCCCACGAGGAAGCGCGCAACCTGCCGTATGGCAAGCAGCGCCTGCTGGAAATTGCCCGCGCCCTGGCGCTGGACCCCCAGTTGCTGCTGCTCGACGAGCCCGCCGCCGGCCTGACTGCGCCCGACATCGTGGAACTGATTGCCATCATCCGCAAGATCCGCGAGCACGGGGTCACCGTCATCCTGATTGAGCACCACATGGATGTGGTGATGGGCCTGTGCGACACGGTGTCTGTGCTGGACTTCGGCCAAAAGATCGCCGAAGGTCTGCCCGCCGATGTGCAGGCCGACCCCAAGGTGGTCGAGGCCTACCTGGGTGGCGAAGCCACGGCCCATGCCTGAGCGCGCCACACCCGCCCAACCCCTTTGCACGCAAAGCACGGAACACACCCATGTTGAACATTGACAATCTCAGTGCCGGTTATGGCAAGGTGCAGGTGCTGCATGGCATTTCCCTGGAAGTGCCCCGCGGACAGGTGGTCACCCTCATCGGCTCCAACGGTGCCGGGAAAACCACCACCATGCGCGCCATCAGCGGCATGATCGCGCCCACCGGTGGGCAGATCCAGCTCAACGGCCAGCGCATCGACGGCATGGAGTCCTACCAAGTGGCCAAGCTGGGCCTGGCCCACTCGCCCGAAGGCCGCCGCGTGTTCGCCACCATGACGGTGGTGGACAACCTTACGTTGGGGGCCTTTCCCCGTCTGACGGGCAGTCGCCCCAAGGGCGACGTGGCCGCCGACCTGGAGCGGGCGCTGGAGCTGTTTCCCCGCCTGAAAGAACGTCGCCTGCAGCTGGCGGGCACGCTGTCGGGTGGCGAGCAGCAAATGCTGGCCATGGCCCGGGCCATCATGCTCAACCCCGACGTGGTGCTGCTGGACGAGCCCTCCATGGGCCTGGCGCCCATCCTGGTGGAGGAGGTGTTCAAAATCATCACCCGCCTCAAGTCCGAGGGCGTGACCATGTTGCTGGTCGAGCAGTTCGCCGCCGCCGCGCTGGCGGTGGCCGACTATGGCTACGTGCTGGAAAACGGCAAAATTTCAGTCCACGGCCCGGCCAGTCAGCTGCGGGACGACCCCGCGGTGAAGGCCGCTTACCTGGGCGGCTCGCACTGAGCGCCTTGTCAAGCGTTCAGCTCGCCGGATAACCCTCGGCAGGCTGCACGGGCACCTGGTGGCGCAGCTCCGTCTGGCGGTTGTGCTCGTCCACAAACACCAGCTGGGGCTGGTGGCTGGCCACCTGGTCCTCATGCACCTGGGCAAAGGCGGCAATGATGATGAGGTCGCCCGCCGAGGCGCGCCGCGCTGCCGAGCCGTTGACCGAAATCATGCCGCTGCCCCGCTCGCCCTTGATGGCGTAGGTGATGAAGCGCTCGCCGTTGTTGATGTTCCAGATGTGGATCTGCTCGTTCTCGGCGATGTTGGCCGCGTCGAGCAGGTTTTCGTCGATGGCGCAGGAGCCTTCGTAGTGCAGCTCGCACTGGGTCACGGCCACGCGGTGGATTTTGGATTTGAGCAGGGTGCGGAACATGGGGGTTCTCCGGCAACGGGGTCATCGGTGGGGCTGCCGGGGCGTGTGCCCGATCAGCCCCTTTTGGGGCGGCGGATGGTAGCACCCCCCAGCGCGGCATTTGTATGCAATGGGGTGGGGCTTTCAGTGTGTCAGCCCGCCAGCGTGGGCCGGGGCCAGGGTGGGGCGGGTACGCGGGCCTGCTGCTGCCCGGCGACGCTGGCGGCCAGCAGCTCGGCCACGGCGGCCTCCGGGTCGGGCGCTGCGGTGATGCCGCTGATCAGGGCCACGCCCGCTGCGCCGTGCGCAAAAGCCTCGGTCAGCCGCTGGGCGTTCATGCCCGCAATGCCCACCACCGGCAGCGGCAACAGTTGGCTCCAATACGCCAGGTTGCCGTTGCCCTGGGGCAGCCAGGGCATGTCTTTGCTGGCCGTGGCGTGGATGGGGCCGCAGGCCACGTAGCTGGGTTGCAGCGCCCAGGCGCGGCACATCTCCCACAGGCTGTGGGTGCTGATGCCCAGCCGCACCCCGGCGCGGGCCAGGGCACCCAGGTCGGCGCTGGCCAGGTCTTCCTGGCCCAGGTGCACGCCATCGGCCCCTTCGGCCAGGGCCAGCGCCCAATGGTCGTTGATGAACAGCTGCGCCCCGGCGGCGCGTGCTGCCGCCACGCTGGCGCGCACCTGCTCGCGCAAGTCGGGCTGCTGCGGGTCTTTCACGCGCAGTTGCACGGTGCGCACCCCGGCGGCCAGCACGCGCTGCACCCAGGCGGCGCTGTCCACCACGGCGTACAGGCCCAGGTCGGGCGAGGACAGCGGGGCAAACGCCAGCGCCGGGTCGGCGGTACCCAGCGGCCCTTGGCCGGGCAGGCCCATGCGCGGCAGGTGGGCCAGTTGCCGGGCAAAACCGGGCGTGGGCTGCACCGGGCCTGCCCCCTGGCCTGCGGGGTAGCCGTGGGCAATGCCGTGGGCTGTGGCCATTTTGGCCAGCACCACGGCGTCCACCGCCACATGGCCCAGCGCCAGCGCGGCGGCGGCGCTGCTGGCAAACACGCAGCCGCTGCCGTGGTGGTGGGGCGTGGCCACGCGGGGCGAGCTGAGCCAGCCGCTGGCGTGTGGGCTGTCTATGTGGTCGTGGCTGTGGGCGGCGCTGGCGCTGTCACCCTCATCGCCGCCCGCCACACCGACCGCCCCACCGACCGCCCCACCGACCGCATCACCGACCGCATCACCGCCGGTGATGACCACGGCCTGTGCGCCCAGCGCGCGCAGGGCGGCAGACGCGGCTTCCACCTCGGCGGGGGTGTTCAGCGCGGGCCAGCCCAGCAGCGCGGCGGCCTCGGCGCGGTTGGGGGTGAGCAAGGTGGTGCGCGGCAGCAGCTCGGTGAGGTAGGCCAAGCGCAGCTCGTCGCTGGCCAGCGCGGCCCCGGTGGTGGCGCGCAGCACCGGGTCCACCACCACGGCCAGCGGGCCGTTCTGGCGCAGGCGGTCTATCCAGCGCACCAGCACGCGCAGGTTCTCGGCGCTGCCCAGCAGGCCGGTTTTGAGTGCTGCGGGTGGCAGGTCGGCGGCCAGGGCGGCCAGTTGGGCGTCGAGCAGCTCGGGCGCGACCGCGTCCACCCGCGTGACGGCCACCGAGTTCTGCGCGGTGATGGCCGCCACCGCGCTGCACCCATGCACCGGCCAGCAGGCCAGGGCCTTGAGGTCGGCCTGCAAACCAGCACCGCCACCGCTGTCAGACCCCGCCACGGTCCACACCACTTTTTTATGAGAAGAAACATCAAGCATTTTTGTGGCTTATCGCTTTATTTTATTGAACAGTTTGCTACTTTTAAATGTGATATTTGCTATGAAAATAAAGCAAAATCAGTCCTAAAAATATAGCTGTTGATAATTTGTAGGTGTGCCATAGACCGACCATGCGGGGCCGTCAACGGCGGAGAGGCGGTGGCGAAACCGTGGGTGCTCGACTGCCAAGCCAAGCCATTGGCGCAGCCAACGCGCCCCCACGCTGCCCCGTCACAGCAAAAACGGCCGCCCGGTGACGGGGGTGGTGGCCACCGCCATGTCCTGTCTGGCCATGATGCCCGCCGTCCAGGCGGTGCGCCCGGCCTCAATGCCCAGCTTGAAGGCGCGGGCCATGGCCACGGGGTCGTGCGCCTGGGCCACGGCGGAGTTGAGCAGCACGGCGTCAAAGCCCAGCTCCATGGCCTGCACCGCGTGCGCGGGCGAGCCAATGCCCGCATCCACCACCAGCGTCACGCCGGGCAGGCGCTCGCGCAGGGTGCGCAGCGCCCAGGGGTTGATGAGGCCCTGGCCCGAGCCAATGGGCGCGCCCCAGGGCATGAGGATGCGGCAGCCCGCGTCCAGCAGGCGCTGGCAGCTCACCAGGTCGTCGGTGCAGTAGGGGAAGACCTCAAAGCCGTCGGCCACCAGCTCGGTGGTGGCGGTCAGCAGCTCGAAGGGGTCGGGTTGCAGGGTGTGGTCGTCGCCCACCACCTCCAGCTTGATCCAGTGGGTGTCGAACAGCTCGCGCGCCATGCGCGCCAGCGTCACGGCTTCGCGGGCGGTGCGGCAACCGGCGGTGTTGGGCAGCAAGTGGGCACCGCTGTCGCGGATGAGGCGGTAGAACTCGCCCGGCCCCTGGCCCCCAGCCAACTGGCGCTTCAGGCCCACCGTCACCACCTGAGTCCCGGCGGCGGCAATGGCCTGTTGCAGCACGGCGGGCGAGGGGTAACCGGCGGTGCCCAGAAAAAAGCGGCTGTGCAGCGTCACGCCGCCCAGGGTCAGGGCGTCGGGGTTGGCGGTGTCGGTGTCGGTGGACATGGTGTGGACCAGAGTGGGGCGGAACACGTCAGCCGCCGGTGATGGGTTGAAAGGTGAACACGGCATCGCCCTCGCGCAGCAGGCACTGGGCGCGTTGGCCCCGGGCCACGAACTCGCCGTTGACGGCGGTGGCCAGGGCCTGTGGGGGCGTGCCGAGCAGGGCAATCAGCCCGGCCAGATCGGTGCCCACAGGCACTTGGTGGGGTTGACCGTTGACGGTGACCGTGACCGCTTCGGCCGACGCTGGGGAAATGGATGAGGCGGTCATGCGGGCACCGCCTCGTCCACGGTGTGCAGCGCCTGCGCCACCAGGGCCGGGGCAATCAGCCAGCCGTGGCGGAACAGGCCGTTGATGCGGGTCAGGCCGGGTTCGGCGTGGGTGCGCGGCAGGTTGTCGGGCAAGGCGGGGCGCAGGTTGGCCTCGCTGTGGACGATGCGCGCTTCCGACAGGCCGGGCAACACGCTGTGTGCCGCGCTCAGCAGTTCCAGCGCACTGCGCACCGACACGGGCGAGCGGTCCTCGCTCTCGATTTCGGTGGCACCCACCACCACCAAGTCACCGGGGCGGGGCACCACATACACCCGCCAGCGCGGGTGCAGCAGCCGCACAGGGCGGTTGAGCACCACGCCCGGCGCGTGCAACCAGAACACCTCGCCGCGCACGCCACGCACATCGCCCATGCGGGGCGTGTTGCCCGTGCTGCTGCCCTCACCCAAGCCACCCGTGCCCAGGCTGCTGCCGTCAACCGTACCCGCACGCTGGCGCGCACCGGTGCCCCGCACGTCGAACACCTGGTCGAAGTGCTCGGTGCCTTGCGCGGTGTGCACTTGGCCCGGGCTCAGGCCGGTGACCGGGGTGTTGCCGCGCCAGTCCACGCCATGGTCCAGCGCGAACTGGCCCAGGGCGGTCATGGTTTGCACGGTGTGCACCAGCCCCTCGTGGGGCAGCAGCCAGCCGTGGGCGGGGCCGTGCACGTCGGGCTCCAGCGTGCGCAGCTCGGCCAGGCTCAGCGCCTGCGGCGCGTGGTCGGCCGGGGCCTTGTGGCGCAGCAGGTCCACCACGCGGCGGGCCGCACCTTCGTCGCCCCGGTGGGCCAGCAGCAGGCTGCCCTGGCGCTGAAAGGCCACCGGCAGGCCTGCACCGGCCAGTGTGGTCACGATCTGCGGCCAGCGTTGCAGCGAGTCCAGCCCCAGGCGGAACACGTCCTCGTTGGCGCACTCCAGCTCGGCGGTGGGGCTGAGCATGCCTGCCGCCGTCCAACCGGCGGCGCGGGCCGGGTCGCCCGCCAGCGGGGCCTGCACCAGCGAGGGTGCCGGGTCGAACAGCGTGACCGCGTGGCCGCGTTGCAGCAGTTCAAACGCCAGCAGCCGGCCCAGCAGGCCAGCCCCGGCAATGGCGATGCGCGAACCCATGGCGATCAGACCGGGGTGATGGGGATGTAGATTTCCCCGCCCTGGGCGCGGAACTCGGCGCTCTTGGCGGCCATGCCCGCCTCGATGTCGGCAGCGGTGGCCGTGCCGGTTCCCGCTGCGGCGTTGGTCAGGCCTTCCTGTGCAGCGGTGTAGTCGCGCACGTCCTGCGTGATTTTCATGCTACAGAATTTGGGGCCGCACATGGAGCAAAAGTGCGCCACCTTGGACGAGTCCTTGGGCAGGGTTTCGTCGTGGAAGTCGCGCGCGGTTTCGGGGTCCAGGCCCAGGTTGAACTGGTCTTGCCAGCGGAACTCGAAGCGTGCCTTGCTCAGGGCCTCGTCGCGGGCGCGGGCGCTGGCATGGCCCTTGGCCACGTCGGCGGCGTGCGCGGCAATCTTGTAGGCCACGATGCCTTGCTTCACGTCGTCGCGGTTGGGCAGACCCAGGTGCTCTTTGGGGGTCACGTAGCACAGCATGGCCGTGCCCATCCAGCCGATCATGGCCGCGCCGATGGCGCTGGAGATGTGGTCGTAGCCGGGCGCGATGTCGATGGTCAGCGGGCCCAGGGTGTAGAAGGGCGCTTCGTGGCAGTGCTTCAACTGCTCGTCCATGTTGGCCTGGATCATGTGCATGGGCACATGGCCGGGGCCTTCGATCATGGTCTGCACGTCGTGCTTCCAGGCCACTTTTGTCAGCTCACCCAGGGTGCGCAGCTCGGCAAACTGGGCTTCGTCGTTGGCGTCGGCCCCGCTGCCGGGGCGCAGACCGTCGCCCAGACTGAAGGACACATCGTAGGCCTTCATGATGTCGCAAATGTCTTCGAAGTGCTCGTACAGAAAGCTCTCTTTGTGGTGCGAAATGCACCACTTGGCCATGATGGAGCCGCCCCGGCTGACGATGCCGGTGCGCCGCTTGGCGGTCAGCGGAATGAAGGGCAGGCGAATGCCCGCGTGGATGGTGAAGTAGTCCACGCCCTGCTCGGCCTGCTCGATGAGGGTGTCGCGGAAGATGGCCCAGGTCAGGTCTTCGGCGATGCCGCCCACCTTTTCCAGCGCCTGGTAAATGGGCACGGTGCCGATGGGCACGGGGCTGTTGCGCACGATCCAGTCGCGGGTGGTGTGGATGTTCTTGCCGGTGGACAGGTCCATCACGTTGTCGGCACCCCAGCGGGTGGCCCACACCAGTTTTTCGACCTCTTCTTCGATGCTGGAGGTGACGGCGGAGTTGCCGATGTTGGCGTTGATCTTGACGCGGAAGTTGCGCCCGATGGCCATGGGCTCCACCTC
>PNML01000037.1 GCA_013823635.1 Polaromonas sp.
TTTGCAGCACCGAAGGCACCCGGTCAATGGCGAACGCAAACCGGCCCCGCAAATCCAGCGGGGCAGAGTGGTGGTTGATGCCGAGCGCCCAGACTGCCATAAGCGACGGATTATAAAATTCGCAGCGATGTCTGTCTGGCTCGCCTCCCTCCATTTGCTCAACTTCCTGGTGCCAGCGGCGGGTCTGGGCCTGTGCCTGGCCCTGTGCGAGCTCATTGCCCGCCGAAAAAAGCCTTGGACCCTCACGGCGCTGGGGGCTTGGCTGGTGTACTTTCTGGCCGGCGTGGGCGTGTCCATGCTGGGCCTGGCCTTGTGGGGGCGGGACGGAAAGCTGGCCACCTACCTGGCACTGGTGCTGGTGACGGGGACACTGGCGGCCTGGCGCACGCGTGCCGCCCGTTGAAGGCTGACACCGCCCGCCGGCTGGTGCACCTGTCTTTTTGGCAGATTGACAAATGTCAACCCCACTAATATCTGTCATTGCTTATATTTGCGCACCTTTTACTTTGGAGCTGATCATGGTGCGTTGGAGTTGGGCATGGGTGGGTTGTTTGTTGGCTGGATTGGGTGCGGTGGGCACTGCGGCGGCGGCCGAGCCCGAGTATTTGCGCATCATGGGCACCGACACCCAGTTTGTGGTCAAAGGTGCGGATGGCAAAGAGACCGTCATCCGTCGCGTGATGACGCCATGTGCCAAAAACAAGGGTTGGTTGCAGCCGCTGGTGCCCGTGCCAGGGGTTCACCCCGTGGGTGAAATTGAGGTGCTGCAGGCCATGAACGACCGTGATGCACTGCTGGTGGACATGCGCGAGCCGGGCGACCGGGTGGACGGCACCATTCCTGGTTCCCTGCACATTGTCTACACCGAGGTGGCCAGTCGCATGGACGAGCTGGGCTGCAAGAAGGTGGCCGGCAAGTGGGACTGCGCCGCTGCCAAAAAAGTGGTGGCCTTTTGCAATGGCCCTGTTTGCCCCCAAAGCCCCACCGCCATATTGGCGATGACGCGTGACGGTTTCCCTGCGGACAAGATCTACTACTACCGCGGCGGCATGCTGGACTGGGCGGCTCTGGGTTTTCCCGTGGTCAAGGGCGAGTTCTGAGTCAGACCCTTTGGGTCTGACCGGTGCCTGCGGTCAGCTGTGGGGTGAAAACGCATCCACCCGGTCGGTGATCAGCCCATCCACACCCAGGGCCAACAGGCGTTGCACTTCTTCGGGGTGGTTCACGGTGTAGGCCAGGGTGCGCAACCCCGCCGCACGGGCCTGCGCCACGGCGGCGTCGACCCACAGCGGGTGGTGGGCCACGACCGCCACACAGTCCAGCGCCAAGGCCTGCGCCAGCCAGCCATCCCACAGCCTGTCCAGCAGCAGTCCTCGCGGGAGCTCTGGGGCAGCCGCCTGTGCCGCCGCCAGCGCCTCTACCCGGAAAGAGGTGAGCAGGGGCGGCACGGTGTCTGACGGTGTCCCCGTGCCCCACAGTGCCCGGGCGGCCAGGGCCACCAGTCGGCCGGTGTCGGCCTCGTGCCCGGGTGTGGGTTTGATTTCGATGTTCAGGCTGTGGCCGTTGGCCTGGCAGTAGTGGGCGACCGCCTCCAGGGTGGGCAGGGGTTCGCCGGCAAATGCGCTGCTGTGCCAGCCTCCCGCGTCCAGCTGGCCCAACGCCGACCAAGGCTGCTCCCCGGCGGTGCCCAGGCCATTGGTGGTGCGGTCCAGGGTGGCGTCGTGCAACAAAAAAGGCACGCCATCGGCGCTGAGCTTCACGTCGCACTCGAACATGCGGTAGCCGTGGCTGGCACCCAGGCGAAATGCGGCGAGCGTGTTTTCGGGGGCGAGCCGACCCGCGCCCCGGTGGGCCACCCAGCGGGGGTAGGGCCAGGGTGAGCTGACGCTGCCCACGGGGTCCATGGGGGAAGTGGGGAGGTGGTTCACGGGGTTCTGGGGCGTGTGGTGCAGGGGCGGAACTCTTGCGGGCGGCGGCGGTTGGCCGCTCAGCCGGCCAGGCGTTGCCCGGTGGCGGCGCTGAAGCGGTGCAGGCGGTCGGGGCGAGGGCGCAGGTGCAGGGTGGTGCCGGGCTGGGGGGCGGTTTGGTTTTCCTCTTGCCGCACGATCAGCGTTTCGCCCTGCAGGCGGGCGTACACCAGCCGTTCGGCGCCCAGCAGCTCCACAGTGTCCACCTCCACCGCCCAGGTGGCGCCGGCCAGCGGCTGGGGCACGATGTCGAGGTGCTCGGGGCGCACGCCCAGCACTTCGCCGCTGGTGGTGCCGGGTGCGTTGTTGAGCAGGTTCATGGGAGGCGATCCCATGAAACTGGCCACAAAGGTGGTGGCGGGGCGGGCGTAGACATCCTCTGGCGTGCCGAACTGCTCCATGCGGCCACTGTTCATCACGATCATGCGCTGGGCCAGGGTCATGGCCTCGACCTGGTCGTGCGTGACGAACAGGCTGGTGATGCCCAGTTCGCGGTGCAGCTTCTGAATTTCAAGCCGTGTTTGCGCGCGCAGCTTGGCGTCGAGGTTGGACAGCGGTTCGTCAAACAAAAACACCTGGGGCTGGCGCACGATGGCCCTGCCCATGGCCACCCGTTGCCGCTGGCCGCCCGACAGTTCGCGCGGCTTGCGTTGCAACAAATGCCCCAGCTCCAGGATGCCAGCGGCCTTGTCCACCCGCTGCTTGATTTCGGCCAGCGGCATTTTTTTGATCTTCAAGCCATAGGCCATGTTGTCGAACACGCTCATGTGGGGGTAGAGCGCGTAGTTCTGGAACACCATGGCGATGTCGCGCTCGGCGGGCTCCAGGGTGTTGACCACCCGGGGCCCAATGGCGATGTCGCCACCGGAAATCTCCTCCAGCCCGGCCACCATGCGCAGCAGTGTGGATTTGCCGCAACCCGAGGGACCGACGATGACCACGAACTCACCGTCAGCCACCTCAGCGTTCAGGCCGTGGATGACGGGCGTGGCCTTGGGGCCGTGACCATAGGTTTTGACCACATTGCGCAAAGAGATGGATGCCATAAAACAGTAGCTTTAAATCGTTTGAAGATAAGCGCTGGAAGCACTTTTTTGTCACAAATTGGTCGCACGAGGCCGCTGGGGGCCTGGGATGGGGGCTATTTCTCGGTGTCCACCAAGCCCTTCACAAACCACTTCTGCATCAGCATCACCACCAGGGCGGGCGGCAGCATGGCCAGAATGGCGGTGGCCATGACCACGTTCCACTCCACATAGACCTCGCCAAAGATGGCCCGCTTGATGCCCAGCACCACCGGGTACATGTCTTCGCTGGTGGTCACCAGCAGCGGCCACAGGTACTGGTTCCAACCGTAGATGAACTGAATGACAAACAGCGCGGCGATGGAGGTGCGCGACAGCGGCAGCAGCACATCCCAGAAAAACCGCATGGGACCGGCGCCGTCCATGCGGGCCGCCTCCACCAGTTCGTCGGGCACGGTCAGGAAAAACTGCCGGAACAAAAACGTGGCCGTGGCCGACGCGATCAGCGGCACGGTGAGCCCGGCGTAGGTGTTGAGCATCCCCAGGTTGGACACCACCTCGTAGGTGGGGCCAATGCGCACCTCCACCGGCAGCATGAGGGTGACAAAGATCATCCAGAACACCACATTGCGCAGCGGAAAGCGGAAGTAGACGATGGCAAACGCCGACAGCAGCGAGATGGCGATCTTGCCCACGGCGATGACCAGCGCACTCACCAGGCTCACCCACAGCATGGGCGCCAGGGGCGCAATGGTGCTGCCGCCACTGGTCTTGCCGCCCATCAGGGCCATGCGGTAGCTCTCCAACCCATGGCCGCCCGGCCACAGCGACAGCGGGTTGCTGGTGGAAATCTGTTCGGCGGTCTGGGTGGAGCCGATCAGGGTGATGAGCACGGGGAAGGCGACGATGGCCACGCCCAGCATGAGCACCAAGTGGGCGGTGGCGGTGAGCAGGGGGCGTCGTTCAATCATGGACAGTGCGGTTCAGGGTGGCAGATCAGTACTGCACTTTTTTCTCGACGTAGCGGAACTGCACCACGGTCAGCGCGATGACGATGCCCATGAGGATGACGGACTGCGCCGCAGAACCCCCCATGTCCAGCGCCTTGAAACCGTCGTAATACACCTTGTAGACCAGGATGGCGGTGTCCTTGCCCGGGCCGCCGTGTGTGGTGGCGTCCACGATGGCAAAGGTGTCAAAGAACGCGTAAATGATGTTGATGACCAGCAGGAAGAAGGTGGTGGGCGAGAGCAGGGGGAACACGATGGTCCAGAACCGCGTCCAGGGCGATGCGCCGTCGATGGCGGCTGCCTCGATCAGCGACTTGGGAATGCTGTGCAACCCCGCCAGGAAAAACAGGAAGTTGTAGGAAATCTGTTTCCACACCGCCGCCATGACGATGAGGGCCATGGCGTGATCGGCGTTGAGCAGGTGATCCCACGGTACGCCGATTTCCCGCAGCGCCCACGCCACCACACCGTAGGGCGAGGCAAACATCATCAGCCACAGCACGCCAGCCACCACCGGGGCCACGGCGTAGGGCCAGATCAGCAGCGTTTTGTAAAACCCCGCGCCCTGCACCACCCGGTGGGCCATGACGGCCAGCAACAGCGACAGGCTCAGGCCCAGGACGGCCACCAGCAGCGAGAAAACCGCAGTGGTCTTGAACGAGTTGATGTAGGTGCTGTCGGCAAACAGGCGCCGGAAGTTGTCCAGCCCCACAAACTCGGTGGACATGCCAAAGGCATCCTGCTGCAGCAGGCTCTGGTACAGCGCCTGTGCCGCCGGCCAGAAGAAGAACACCAGCACCACCGCCATTTGCGGCGCCACCAGCACCCAGGGCAACCAGGCGGACTTGAAGCGAACCCGTTTTTCCATTGAATGCTTGTTATGTAAAAGGTAGCAAATTGTTCAGCAAAGACGGGCCATAGATGCTGATTTTATTAAAAAACAGACCCGTCGCAGGGCGTCCGGGTCTGTTCAGGGGGCGGTGGGCGGGGTTGCCCATTGCCCGTGGGGGCTTGGTCAGGACTTGTTGGCCTTTTCAAACCGCTCCAGCTGCTCGTTGCCGCGCTTGACGGCGGTGTCCAGCGCCTCCTTGGCGGTTTTCTTGCCGCTCCACACGCCTTCCAACTCCTCGTCGTTGATGGTGCGGATCTGCACGAAATTGCCCAGGCGGATGCCGCGCGACTTGTCGGTGGTTTTGCGGATCATCTGGTTCACCGACACGTCGGTGCCGGGGTTCTGCTTGTAGAAACCCGACTTCTCGGTCAGCTCGAACGCCGCCTTGGTCACCGGTAGGTAGCCGGTGCGCTGGTGGCTCTTGGCGGCTTCTTCGGCCTTGGACAGGTGGGCAAAGAACAGCGCCGCACCCTTGTATTCGTCGGGCTTTTTGCCACTCATCACCCACAGGCTGGCGCCGCCGATGACGGTGTTTTGGGGCGCGCCGGGCACATCGGGGTAGAAGGGCAGGGGAGCAATGCCGCCGGTGAACTTGGCGTTGCGCTTGACGTTGCCGTACAGCGCCGAGCTGCCCGTGGTCATGGCGCATTCACCCGAAACGAACGTGGCATCGGCCGCGTTGCCCCGGCCCTTGTACACAAACAGGCCTTGCTTGGCCATGTTGCCCAGGTTCTCGATGTGGCGCACATGCAGCGGGCTGTTGAAGGTCAGGCGGGCGTCGAGGCCGCGCATGCCATTGCCCTTGGTGGCGAACTCGGTGTTGTGCCAGGCAGAAAAGCTCTCCAGCTGTGTCCAGCTCACCCAGCTGGTGGTGAAGGGGCACTTGTGCCCGCTGGCCTTGAGCTTGGCGGCGGCCAGGGCCACCTCGGGCCAGGTGCTGGGTGCCTTCTCGGGGTCCAGTCCGGCGGCCTTGAAGGCATCCTTGTTGTAGTGGAAGACCGTGGTCGAGCTGTTGAACGGGAAGCTCAGCATCTGGCCGCTGGGCGCCGTGTAGTAACCCGCCACGGCGGGCACGTAGGCGTTGGGGTCGAAGGTGACGCCGGCCTTTTTCATGACCTCGCCCACGGGTACGATGGCGCCCTTGCTGGCCATCATGGTGGCCGTGCCCACCTCGAACACCTGCAGGATGTGGGGGGCATTGCCCGCACGGAAGGCGGCGATGGCGGCGGTCATGGACTCGTCGTAGCTGCCCTTGAAGGTGGGCACCACCTTGTAGTCCTTCTGGCTGGCGTTGAAGTCTTTGGCCAGGTCGTTCACCCACTCACCCAGGGCGCCGCCCATGGAGTGCCACCACTGGATTTCGGTTTGGGCCCACACCGGAGTGCTGCCAAGGGTGCCCAATGCACAGGCGACGGCCAGTGCGGTGTGTTTGATGTTCATGGAAACTCCTGCGTACATGAAAAAACTGGCCCTTGGCTCGCGAGTCTTCGGGTCAGACTGTCACCAAGCGTAGGCCGTGCATGTGACAAAAGCATTTCAATTCGCTTTCAGTCCCTTGGCATTGGGGGTTTCCATGAGGGGTGTGTGTGTATGTTGCACTGCGGTAATATTGCTCCCCCCCGGAAAACAGGTCCCCACGCCACCCGCGAACCGGCCGGGGCAGGCCCCCAAGACATGAATGCTCCCACCCCTCTACAGCACCTGATGCCGCCTCAGGCGGATGCACCTCGGCTCAGGGAAATACCCTACAACTACACCTCGTTCTCCGACCGCGAGATCGTCATACGCCTGTTGGGGGCCAGTGGCTGGGAAGTGCTCAACCAGTTGCGCCAGGAGCGCCGCACGGGCCGCTCGGCCCGCATGCTGTACGAGGTGCTGGGTGATGTGTGGGTGGTGCAGCGCAACCCCTACCTGCAAGACGACCTGCTGGACAACCCCAAGCGCCGCCGCCAATTGGTGGATGCCTTGCACCACCGCCTGGGCGAGGTGCAAAAGCGCCGCACACCCGGCGATGACGCCGCCCGCGATGCCCTGGTGGGCCAGTTGCTGGGTTCGGCCAGCGAGGCCGTGGAACGTTTTGCCCGCCAGTTCGACGACATGGCCAAGCTGCGCGCCCAGGTGGTGCGCACGCTGGGCCGGTGCACCGCCAAAGACAACATCAAGTTTGACGGGCTGAGCCGCGTCAGTCACGTGACCGACGCCACCGACTGGCGCGTGGAATACCCCTTTGTGGTGCTGACACCCGACACCGAGGCCGAAATGGCCCGGCTGGTCAAGGGCTGCATCGAGCTGGGCCTGACCATCATTCCCCGGGGCGGTGGCACGGGCTACACCGGCGGCGCCATTCCGCTGACGTGGCAAAGCGCGGTCATCAACACCGAAAAACTCGAGGCCATGACCGAGGTCGAGTTGGTCAGCCTGCCCGGCGTGGACCACCCCGTGCCCACCGTCTGGACCGAAGCCGGTGTGGTGACACAGCGCGTGGCCGATGCGGCCGAGCGCGCGGGCCACGTGTTCGCGGTGGATCCCACCAGCGCCGAAGCCAGCTGTGTGGGCGGCAACATCGCCATGAACGCGGGTGGAAAGAAGGCCGTGCTGTGGGGCACGGCGCTGGACAACCTGGCCAGCTGGCGCATGGTCACGCCCGACGCGCAGTGGCTGGAGGTGACCCGCCTCAACCACAACCTGGGCAAGATCCACGACATCGCCACCGCCAGCTTCGAGCTGAAGTACTTCGAGGCCGATGGCAAGACCCCCGTTCGCACCGAGCGCCTGGACATTGCCGGCCCCAGCTTCCGCAAGGAAGGCCTGGGCAAGGACGTGACCGACAAATTCCTGAGCGGCCTGCCCGGCATCCAGAAAGAGGGCTGCGACGGCCTCATCACCAGCGCGCGCTGGGTCGTGCACAAGCTGCCCGCGCACACCCGCACGGTGTGCCTGGAGTTTTTCGGCAATGCCCGCGATGCGGTGCCCAGCATCGTTGAAATCAAGGATTTCATGTTCGCCGAGGCCAAGCGCTCTGGCGTGCTGCTGGCCGGCCTGGAGCACCTGGACGACCGCTACCTGAAAGCCGTGGGTTACGCCACCAAGAGCAAGCGCATCACCACCTCCACCGTGCCCAAAATGGTGCTGGTGGGCGACATCGTGGGCGACGATGCCGACGCCGTGGCCCGCGTGACCAGCGAGGTGGTGCGCATCGCCAACAGCCGAAGCGGCGAGGGCTTTGTGGCCATCAGCGCCGAGGCGCGCAAAAAATTCTGGCTGGACCGCAAGCGCACCGCCGCCATCAGCAAGCACACCAACGCGTTCAAGGTGAACGAGGACGTGGTGATTCCGCTGCCGCGCATGGCCGAGTACACCGACGGCATCGAGCGCATCAACATCGAGCTGAGCCTGCGCAACAAACTCAAGCTGTGCGACGAGTTGCAGACATTCTTCCAGCAGGGTTCGTTGCCCCTGGGCAAGTCTGACGACGCCAACGACATCACCAGCACCGAGTTGCTGGAAGACCGCGTGCAGCAGGCGCTGGCGCTGGTGGGCAGCGTGCGCGACCTGTGGGCCGGCTGGCTGCTCGACGTGGACAAGCTGTTCCCCCAGTTGCAGGACCACAGCCTGCGCGCCAGCTGGAAAACCCAGCTGCGGGCACCGTTGCAGGGCATCTTCTCGGGTGCGTCGTTTGGACCTGTGCTGGCCGAGTGCAACGCCATTCACCAGCGGGTGCTCAAGGGGCGTGTGTGGGTGGCGCTGCACATGCACGCCGGTGACGGCAACGTGCACACCAACATCCCGGTCAACAGCGACAACTACGACATGCTGCAAACCGCCCACGAGGCGGTGGCGCGCATCATGACGCTGGCGCGCAGCCTGGACGGTGTCATTTCAGGCGAGCACGGCATTGGCATCACCAAGCTGGAGTTCCTGACCGACGAGGAACTGGCCCCATTTGCCGACTACAAACGCCGCATCGACCCGGAGGGCCGGTTCAACAAAGGCAAGTTGCTCAGAAATACAGAGCTGAAAAATCAATCAGGACAAGCGCTAGAAGGCAAAAAAGGCATCAATTCTTCCGGTCCCGACCACACGCTGCATGCCGACCTGACCAACGCCTACACCCCCAGCTTCGGGTTGATGGGCTATGAGTCACTCATCATGCAGCAGAGCGACATTGGGGCCATTGCCACCAGCATCAAAGACTGCCTGCGCTGCGGCAAATGCAAGCCCGTGTGCGCCACCCACGTGCCGCGTGCCAACCTGCTGTACAGCCCGCGCAACAAGATATTGGCCACCTCGCTGCTGATCGAGGCGTTTTTGTACGAAGAGCAAACCCGCCGCGGCATCAGCATCAAGCACTGGGAAGAGTTCGAGGATGTGGCCGACCACTGCACCGTGTGCCACAAGTGCGAATCGCCGTGCCCGGTGAAGATTGACTTTGGCGATGTGTCCATGAACATGCGCAACCTGTTGCGCAAGATGGGCCAGAAGAGCTTCAAGCCCGCCGCCTCCTTGGCCATGGCCATGCTCAACACCCAGAACGGCACGGCCATTGCGGTGCTGCGCAAGCTGGTGTTGGACTGGGGCGCCACCGGGGTGAACCTGGGCAACCGGGTGCTGTCGGCGTTTGCCAAAAAGCAGACGGCCTTGCCGCCGCCCACCGTGGGGCGCGCACCGCTCAAGGAGCAGGTGATTCACTTCGTGAACAAAAAAATGCCCGGCGGCCTGCCCAAGAAGACGGCGCGGGCGCTGCTGGACATCGAAGACCGTGACTACGTACCCATCATCCGCAACCCCCAGGCCACCTCGGCCGACACCGAAGCGGTGTTTTATTTCCCAGGCTGCGGATCGGAGCGCATGTTCAGCCAGGTGGGTCTGGCCACCCAGGCCATGCTGTGGCACGCCGGTGTGCAAACCGTGTTGCCGCCGGGCTACCTGTGCTGCGGCTACCCGCAGCGCGGCAGTGGCGATTTCGACAAGGCCGAAAAAATCATCACCGACAACCGGGTGCTGTTCCACCGCGTGGCCAACACGCTGAATTACCTGGACATCAAGACCGTGGTGGTGAGCTGTGGCACGTGTTACGACCAGTTGCAGGACTACCAGTTCGACAAAATCTTCCCTGGTTGCCGCATCGTGGACATCCACGAATACCTGCTGGAAAAAGACATTAAGCTGCCGCCGGGGCAGGGGGGCTATCTGTTCCACGACCCCTGCCACAGCCCCATGAAACAGCAAGATCCGATGAAAACCGTCAAGGCGCTGGTGGGCGACGCGGTCATCAAGAGCGAGCGCTGCTGCGGTACGGCCGGTACGCTGGCGGCGGGGCGGCCCGAAATCTCCACCCAGATCCGTTTTCGCAAAGAAGAAGAACTGCGCAAGAACGAGCAGCAACTGGCGGCGCTGGTCGAGACCACCGGTGCGGCACCCCAGAGCGGCCCGGTCAAGATGCTGACCAGCTGCCCCGCCTGCCTGACCGGTCTGACGCGCTACAGCGAAGATCTGCAGAACGGCCTCATGGAGGCCGACTACATCGTGGTGGAAATGGCCAGGCAACTGCTGGGCGAAAACTGGCTGCCCGAGTACGTGCAACGGGCCAACCAGGGTGGCATCGAACGGGTGTTGGTGTGAGCCAGCTCGCCGGTGCACCCGCAGGGGAGGCGCAAGCCACCGGTTGCCCCTTGTGCCAGGCCGATGGCGGTCTGCTGGTGGCGCGTTTGCCCAACTGCCGCGTCATCCGCGCGCTGGAGCCGGGCTTTCCGGCGTTCTACCGCGTGGTGCTGCAAGCCCATGTGGCCGAGTGGACTGACCTGGACGAACCTGCGCAATGGGCGGTCATGCGCACGGTCAACACCGTGGAGCGTTGCCTGCGCGAGTTGCTGTCGCCCACCAAAATCAACCTGGCCGCACTGGGCAATGTGGTGCCCCACCTGCACTGGCACGTCATTGCCCGGTTTGACTGGGACAGCCACTTTCCCGCGCCGGTCTGGTCCCAGGCCCTGCGCGATGCCGCTCCACACCACCTGGCGACGTTGGACGCGCGCCTGGCCGAGGTGGACAGCCTCATTGCCCGTCGGCTCCAGCCCGACCCCGCGCCCTGAGCCGACCGGGCCGGACGACGCATCCCTTCAACCACCAGCAGGAGCCTTCCCATGGCCGGATTGCAAGCAGATACCCCCACACCGACCTCGCTCACCGTGCACCAGCAATCCAAGGTGCTGGAAGTGGGTTTCTCGGATGGCAGGGAATTCCGAATCCCTTTTGAGTTGATGCGGGTGTACTCCCCGTCCGCCGAAGTGCAGGGCCATGGCCCGGGGCAGGAGGTGCTGCAAACCGGCAAGCGGGATGTGACCGTCGTTGGCCTGGAACCCGTGGGCAACTACGCGGTGCAGCCCACCTTCTCGGACGGCCACAGCAGTGGCATTTACTCCTGGGACTACCTTTACTTCCTGGGCAGCCAGCAGGCCGATTTGTGGTCTGAGTACAACACTCGGCTTCAGGCAGCCGGTGTTGACCGGGATGCGCCCATGCCAGACAAGTCTGGCCATGGTTGCGCCAGCCATTGACGTTTAGCATCTGATCCATGAGCACCACCCACTTCGGTTTTGAGTCGGTTGACGAGCAGGAAAAAGCCCGCAAAGTGCGCGGCGTGTTCGACTCCGTGGCCCCCAAATACGACCTGATGAACGACGTCATGTCGGGCGGCCTGCACCGCATCTGGAAGGCCTACACCCAAACCGTGGCCAACGCCCGCGAGGGCTACCAGGTGCTGGACATCGCGGGTGGCACCGGCGACCTGTCGCTGGGGTTTGCCCCGCGTGTGGGCAAGACGGGTCGTGTGGTTCACACCGACATCAACGAGGCCATGTTGCGCGAGGGCCGCGCCCGTCTGCTGGACAAGGGCGTGGCCCTGCCCACCCTGGTGTGCGACGCCGAGCAACTGCCGTTCCCCGACAACCATTTTGACCTCGTGTCGGTGGCATTTGGCCTGCGCAACATGACCCACAAGGATCTGGCCCTCAAGGAAATGTGCCGCGTGCTCAAGCCCGGTGGCCGGTTGCTGGTGCTGGAGTTTTCCCGCGTGGCCAAGCCCCTCGAAAAGGTTTACGACTGGTACTCCTTCAACCTGCTGCCCAAGCTCGGCGGCCTCATCGCCAACGACGAGGCCAGTTACCGCTACCTGGCCGAGTCCATTCGCATGCACCCGTCGCAAGAAGAGCTCAAGGCCATGATGAAGGCGGCTGGTTTTGGGCACGTGGATGTGCACAACCTCACGGGCGGGGTGGTGGCATTGCACGTCGGAACCAAATGCTGATACCAGGGCTCCCACTGGCACGCTGAAATTGAGATGGTGACCTGGAGACAACGATGAAACTGCTTTCTGTCCTGATGGTGATGGCCATGGTGCTGTCGTCTCCCGAGGTGTTTGCCAAGCGCCTGGGCGGTGGCTCGTCGTTCGGCAAACAGTCCGGCAACGTGACCCAACGCAATGCCGCGCCACCGGCGAATGCGCCCGGCAATGCGGCCACCCCGGCGCCGTCGAACGCCGCTTCGGCCACCAAGGCCCCGGCGCCCGCAGCAGCAGCGGTGCCGGCCAAAAAACCTTGGGGTGCCATGCTCGGTGGGTTGGCGGCCGGTTTGGGTTTGGCCTGGTTGGCGTCGTCGCTGGGGTTGGGCGAGGCGTTTGGGCAGGTGCTGATGTTCTTGCTGTTGGGTGTGGCTGTGCTGGCGGTGGTGGGCTTTGTCCTGCGTGCAAGGCGCGGGGCAACGACGCAGCCAGGGACCTTGGCCTACCAGGGCGCAGGTGGTGCGGAACTGCCGCGCAGCTACAGCCCCAACAACGTGGGCAACGATGCGTCGGCGCGCCCGTGGGAGCGCAACACCACCGGCTTCGAGGCCAGCCGCTTTGGCGAAGCGCCCAAAGCAGCAGCGGGTGGCAGCATCATCGGGTCTGCGTTGACGGGGTCGCCCCAGTGGGGTGTGCCCGCCGGTTTCGATGTGGATGGGTTTCTGGCGGCCTCGAAATCCAACTTCATCGGGTTGCAGGCAGCCTGGGACCGGTCTGACATACCCACCCTGCGGGCCATGATGACCGATGACATGCTGGCGCAGATCACTGCGCAGCTGGCCGAGCGTGAGCGCCAGGCACCCGGTGCGGTCAACGCCACCGATGTGGTCATGCTGGAAGCTCACCTCCTGGGCATCGAGGAAGCGCCCGATGAGTACATGGCCAGTGTGGAGTTCTCGGGCATGTTGCGCGAGGACGCCTCCACTGGGCCCAGCCCCTTCCGCGAGGTCTGGAACATCACCCGTCCCAAGTCCGGACCGGGTGGTTGGCTGGTGGCGGGGGTGCAAGCCCTGCAGTGAGCCGGGGCAACGACCAGGCCTTTCGGCAATCGGTCAAAATCGGGGGCGTATGAACACCACGCCCCCTTTTTCTTTTCCGCCCCTGCCTGGCCTGTCGCTGCTCCAGAACCTGGTGGAATCCGTCCAGTTGCCGCCCTGGGTCATTGACGAAACCCAGAACCGGGTGGTCTTGCTGCTGAACCACGTGCTCATGCAGGAGCCCCAGGCCCAGGAGCGCCTCCGTCGGCAGCGCGGCAAATCGGCGCGCATGGTGTGGGGGCGTTTCGAGCTGACACTCACGGCCACACCCGCTGGCTTGTTGGAGCGGCCTCCCTTTCCCCCCCCGTCTGGTCAACCGCCTGTGCGTGCCGACTTGGTGGTTTCTCTCACCCAGACGGCGTTGCCCGATTTGGTCGGAACGGTGGCGCGGGGCGACAAGCCTGCGGTGTCCATCGAGGGCGATGTGCAGCTGGCGGCCGAGGTGGCTTGGCTCACGGACAACGTGCGCTGGGACATCGAAGAGGACCTGTCGCGCGTGCTCGGCGATGCCGCTGCCCACACGCTGGTGAAGGCGCTGGGGGTGGCCGGGCTGGCGTTGCGGTCGTTTGTCGGGCGCGTGAAGCCATCGCCTGCTGCTGACGCCGCCTCGTCATGAGCCGCTTTTTTCGCGGCGCGTTCATCCTGTGGGTGGTGTTTCGCCACGGGCTGGATGAGCT
The DNA here is from genome assembly GCA_013823635.1 of Polaromonas sp. Lineage (GTDB taxonomy): Bacteria > Pseudomonadota > Gammaproteobacteria > Burkholderiales > Burkholderiaceae_C > UBA2334. Next base: position 13,948 of record PNML01000037.1, read on the forward strand.
GGTGTTGTCCAGCTTTTCACACCCCTGGTTGCGCCGCCTCACGCGTGTGCTCACCCTGGGGCGCACGCTTGACCAGCCCAGGGGCGAACGCTTGCGCCTGGCACTCGAGTCGCTGGGGCCCATTTTTGTGAAATTTGGGCAGGTGCTGTCCACCCGCCGCGATTTGCTGCCCCCCGACATTGCCGACGAACTGGCCTTGTTGCAAGACCGGGTGCCCCCTTTTGCGAGCGATGTGGCAGTGGCGACCATCGAGCAGGCTTTTGGCCGTGGCATTGACCAGGTGTTTGCGTCGTTTGAGCGCACACCGGTGGCCAGCGCGTCCATTGCCCAGGTTCACTTTGCCGTGCTGTCCGATGGGCGAGAGGTCGCGGTCAAGGTGCTGCGACCCCACATGTTGCGGGTGATCGAGAAAGACCTCGCCCTCATGCGTCTGATGGCCGGATGGGTGGAGCGTCTGTCGGCGGACGGCAAGCGGCTCAAGCCCCGCGAGGTGGTGGCTGAGTTCGACAAATACCTGCACGATGAGTTGGATTTGCTCCGCGAGGCCTCCAGCGCAGCGCAGTTGCGCCGCAACATGCAAGACTTGAACCTGGTGCTGATTCCGGAAATGATCTGGGACTACTGCCGCCCCGATGTGATGGTGATGCAGCGCATGCATGGCGTCCCCATCAGCCAGACGGAGCGTTTGCGCAGCGCCGGGGTGGACATCAAACGCCTGGCCCGCGACGGGGTCACCATATTTTTCACCCAGGTGTTTCGGGACGGCTTTTTCCATGCCGACATGCATCCCGGCAACATCCAGGTCAGCCTGGCGCCGGAAACGTTCGGTCGTTACATCTCGCTGGACTTTGGCATCGTCGGCACACTGACCGAGTTTGACAAAGAGTACCTGGCGCAGAACTTCACCGCGTTTTTCCAGCGCGATTACAAGCGGGTGGCCGAGTTGCACATCGAGTCGGGCTGGGTGCCACCCGACACGCGGGTGGATGAGCTGGAGGCAGCCGTCCGCGCGGTCTGCGAGCCCTATTTCGACCGCCCCTTGCGTGAAATATCGTTGGGCATGGTGCTGATGCGCCTGTTCCAGACCTCGCGTCGCTTTCATGTCGAGATTCAGCCCCAGCTGGTGTTGCTGCAAAAGACCTTGCTCAACATTGAAGGCCTGGGGCGGCAATTGGACCCCGATCTGGACCTGTGGAGCACCGCCAAGCCTTTCCTTGAGAAATGGATGATGGAGCAGGTCGGTCCGGAAAAGCTGCTGCAACAATTGAAGGCCGAGGCGCCGCATTACGCCAAGTTGCTGCCTGCGCTGCCCAGGTTGTTGCACGACGCACTCCGTCGGCAAGCCATGTCCCCGTCGGACGAGTTGCGGGAGTTGTTGGCCGAGCAGCGACGAACCAATCGGCTGCTGCAGGGCTTGGTGTGGGCGGCAACGGGTTTTGTGGGTGGCCTGTTCGCCATGCAGTTGTATCTCCAGATCCGTCTCTGGTGAGGGTGCAGCGCTGGCCTGTCGGCCGGTGTGCGCGTCGGCGCTTGAAAACGCGGGCGCAACCTATAATTTGAGGTTTTCCTTTGTTCACCCAGGGTTCAACCTCATGCCAATTTACGCGTACAAATGCGGGTCGTGTGGCCACGCCAAAGACGTTTTGCAAAAAATGTCCGACGACCCATTGACCGTGTGTCCCCAGTGCGGTGAAGCCAGCTTCAGCAAACAATTGACGGCCGCTGGCTTTCAACTGAAGGGGTCGGGCTGGTACGCCACCGATTTCAGAGGTGGCGCCACCGCAGCGGCTCCGGCAGCGGCATCTGCCGCCGGTGAAGCCGCCACCACCGCCTCGGAGCCCGCGGCTGCGGCCAGTGCCGCACCGGCCGCCACGCCCTGTGGCGGCGCCTGCGCGTGCCATTGAGATTGTGTTGATGTCCTCTCTGCGCAAATGGCTGTTGTCCGGCCTGTTGGTGTTGGTGCCACTGATCATCACCCTGTCTGTCCTGGACTGGGTGGTGTCAACTCTGGACAAAACACTCAACATCCTCCCCGCAGCCTGGATGCCGGAGCGTTGGCTGGGTTGGCACATTCCTGGCCTGGGCGTGTTGTTTGCCTTGGCGGTGGTGCTCACCATCGGCGCGTTTGCCTCCAATTTTGTGGGCAACAAGCTGGTCAACTGGTGGCATGCGCTGTTGCACCGAATTCCCGTGGTGCGCTCCATTTATTCGGGCGTGAAGCAGGTGTCGGACACCCTGTTCTCCGAAAAGGGCAATGCGTTTCGCAAGGCCTTGCTGGTGCAGTGGCCGCGAGAGGGCATGTGGACCATTGGTTTCCTGACGGGTCAGCCAGGCGGTGATGTTGCCTCACACCTGCCGCCAGATTGCCTGAGCGTGTATGTGCCCACCACACCCAACCCCACGGGCGGTTACTTTGTCATCCTGAAACGAACCGATTGCATCGAGCTGAACATGACCGTTGACGAGGCACTGACCTACGTCATTTCCATGGGGGTGATCCTGCCTGGCAGTAGTGGCCACCCCACCAAAGTCGGCAGGCCGCTTGCCGCACCCCGTTCCCAGGTCTGATGCCCGCATCAGTGCCCACCGATATCCACTGAAAGACAAGTTATGGCCATGCGTTCTCACTATTGCGGTCTCGTGACCGAAGCCCTGATGGGCCAAACCGTGACCCTCTGCGGCTGGGTCAACCGTCGCCGCGACCACGGCGGTGTGATTTTTGTCGACCTGCGCGACCGCGAAGGCTACGTGCAAGTGGTGTGCGACCCAGACCGCGCCGACATGTTCCAGACCGCTGAGGACCTTCGCAATGAGTATTGCGTGCAAATCAAGGGTTTGGTGCGTGCCCGTCCGGAAGGCACGGCCAACGAGGCGCTCAAGAGCGGCAAGATCGAGGTGTTGTGTCATGAACTGACGGTGCTCAACCCATCCGTCACGCCGCCTTTCATGCTGGACGACGACAGCCTGTCCGAGACCACCCGCCTGACGCACCGCGTGCTGGACCTGCGTCGCCCTCACATGCAGAAAAACCTCATGCTGCGCTACCGCGTGGCCATGGAGGTGCGCAAGTTCCTGGATGCCAACGGGTTCATTGACATCGAGACCCCCATGCTGACCAAGAGCACGCCCGAAGGCGCGCGCGACTACCTGGTGCCCAGCCGTGTGCACGACGGTCAATTTTTTGCCCTTCCCCAGTCGCCCCAGCTGTTCAAGCAGTTGCTGATGGTGGCCGGCTACGACCGCTACTACCAGATCACCAAGTGCTTCCGTGACGAAGACTTGCGTGCCGACCGGCAGCCGGAATTCACCCAGATCGACATCGAAACCTCTTTCCTGACGGAAGAGGACATCCGGGCCATGTTCCAGGGCATGATAAAAAACGTGTTCCAGACCACCATGGGTGTGGACTTGGGTGAGTTTCCTGTCATGCCCTATGCCGAGGCCATGCACCGCTACGGCTCCGACAAGCCCGATTTGCGGGTGAAGCTGGAGTTCACCGAACTCACGGACGTGATGGCAGATGTGGACTTCAAGGTCTTCAGTGCCCCGGCACAGATGAAAAACGGGCGTGTGGTGGCCCTGTGTGTGCCAGGCGGCAGCGAAATGAGCCGCAGCGAAATCGATGCCTACACCGAGTTCGTCAAGATCTATGGGGCCAAAGGCTTGGCCTGGATCAAGGTCAACGAGGTGGCGAAGGGCCGCGATGGACTGCAAAGCCCCATCGTGAAAAACCTGCACGACAAGGCCGTGGCCGAAATCCTGTCGCGCACCGGTGCCAAGGACGGGGACATCATTTTCTTCGGCGCCGACAAGGCCAAGGTGGTCAACGATGCCATCGGAGCCCTGCGCATCAAGGTCGGGCACAGCGAACTGGGCAAAAAGAACGGCGTTTTCGAAGACCGCTGGGCCCCCCTGTGGGTGGTGGACTTCCCCATGTTCGAGCACGACGAAGAGGAAAACCGCTGGAACGCCGTGCACCATCCTTTCACCGCGCCCAAGGACGGCCACGAGGACTACATGGACACCGATCCGGGCAAGTGCATCGCCAAGGCCTATGACATGGTGCTCAATGGTTGGGAGCTGGGAGGGGGCTCGGTCCGTATCCACCGCGCCGATGTGCAGAGCAAGGTGTTCACCGCGCTCAACATCAGCCAGGAAGACGCTGAGCTGAAGTTCGGCTTCCTGCTGGACGCCTTGCAGTACGGCGCGCCTCCGCATGGCGGTCTGGCGTTCGGTTTGGACCGGCTGATCACGCTGATGACCAAGGCCGAATCCATTCGTGACGTGATCGCCTTCCCCAAAACCCAGCGTGCCCAGTGCCTGCTGACCCAGGCCCCCAGCCCGGTGGACGAAAAGCAGTTGCGCGAATTGCACATCCGCCTGCGCAACCCGGACGCTGTCAAGGCGGCCTGACACCGGCCAGATCACCCCTGGGCAGGGTGCATCGGCCGCGCTGTGCCCCGCGGGCGGGGCGGCGCGGGAACGGAAATGGGTGGCTGGTATCCTATGTTTTTTACCAAGGAGAAGTCATGACCCAATACACCGATACCACCGCCACCAAGGAACGTTTTGTGGCCGATGTCAAGCAAGTGATTCAGGATGCTGAAGAACTGATGCACGCCACCGCCCACAACACCGAAGGCAAGGTCGCGGTGTTGCGTGAGCGCATGGCCGAAAACCTCAAGGCCGCGCGCCACAAGCTGGCCGATGCGGAAGATGCCATCAAGGTCAAAACCCGTGAAGTGGCCCGTGCCACCGACGATTACGTGCATGAGCACCCCTGGAAAGCCATCGGCACGGCGGCGGGCGTTGGGCTCATTGTGGGCTTGCTCATTGGCCGCCGGTGAGCGCCCGCTCCCCCGTGCCTGAACGGCAGAACCCTGCGCCTGCGCCGCTGGCCGCTTCCCTGAAGGGGTTGTTTTCGGGCGTGCTGGGCCTGTTCCAGGTGCGCCTGGAGCTGTTCACCGTGGAAGCCAGAGAGGAGGTCTCCCGCCTGGGTGGCTTGTTGGTGCTGGCGGCGTTTGCGTGTGTGTTCCTGAGTTTGGGCGTGGGGTTTCTGGCCATCCTGATCACCGTGGCCCTGTGGGACAGCCACCGCTTGCTGGCGCTGATGGCCTTCACGGTGCTGTTTCTCACCTTGGGCGTCGTGGCCGCATACATGGTCAAGCAGAGGATGGCACAAGGCAGTCGCCTGTTTGTGGCCAGCTTGGCCGAGTTGCAGCAGGACCGCGACCGGTTGAAACCATGACCCCACCCACGCTGTCCAAGGCCGAGCAACTGGCCCGACGCCGCCAGCAGTTGTTGCTGCGTTCTGGCGAATTGAGGCAGCAGTTGTCACGCGATGCCCAGGTGCTCGCCCCCTGGCTGGGTGCGGCTGACGGGGTGCGCTCAGCCTCTGCGTGGCTGCAGCGTCACCCCGAGTGGGTGGCTGTTGCGGTTGCGACGCTGGTGGTGTTGAAGCCCAGGCGTGTGCTGTCGCTGGGGATCAAGGCCTGGTCCGGCTGGAAAATGTGGCAACGTGTGCGCACCACCTGGACCGGTGCCTCACGCCCTTGAATGCCGTGGGCTGCGCCAGGTGTCGCGGTGACGTTCAAAATTCCCTTGTCGGTGCTCGTGGTCATCCACACGCCCGATCTGCGGGTGTTGCTGCTGGAGCGTGCCGATGGGCCGGGCTTCTGGCAATCGGTGACCGGCTCCAAAGACACCCTCGGTGAATCCTGGGCCGACACCGCCGTGCGCGAGGTCCACGAAGAAACCGGGCTGGATGCTTTGGCCCCGGGTCACCGGTTGACCGACTGGGGCTTGGAAAACGAATACGACATCTACCCCGCCTGGCGGCACCGCTACGCCCCAGGGGTGACACGCAACACCGAGCGGCTGTTCGGCCTGTGTGTACCCCAGGCCCATGCGGTTTGCCTGTCCGCGCGTGAACACACCGACCAGGTGTGGTTGCCCTGGGCCGAGGCGGCAGACAAGTGCCACTCGGCATCCAACGCCGAGGCCATTCTGTGGCTGCCGCATTGGGCCAGGCGGGGTGCTGTCGGTGTGTGGGGGGTGCCGGGCGCTGGCATGATGCAGCCATGAGCACCTTGCGCATCGCCACCTACAACATTCACAAAGGCGTGCAGGGCCTGGGTCCTGCACAGCGCTTGGAAATCCACAACCTGGTGCACGCCGTGGAGCAGTTCGACGCTGACCTGGTCTGCCTGCAGGAAGTGCGCTCCCACCACCACAAAATGGCCCGGCGGTTTGCGCACTGGCCTGCACAGGGCCAGGCCGACTACCTGCTGCCTGAGGGTTACGAGGCGGTCTACCGCACCAATGCCCTTACCCGCCACGGCGAACATGGCAACGCCTTGCTCAGCCGGTGGCCGGTGCTGAGCACAGGCCATGAAGATGTGTCGGACCACCGCTTCGAGCAGCGGGGGCTGTTGCACGTGGTGGTGGCGGTGGACGCAGAGCCTGTGCACGTGGTGGTGGTTCACCTGGGGTTGCTGGCCGCCAGCCGGGAGCGCCAGGTGTTGAAGCTGGGGGCTTACCTGGCGCGCGAAGTGCCGCAGTCCCAGCGGCTGGTGGTCGCCGGCGATTTCAATGACTGGGGTGAGCGCTTGCACCAGCCGATGGCCTCGTTGGACTTGCGCACTTTCCAGGGCATACGGCTGGCCACGTTTCCCTCGCGCCTTCCCCTGTTGCACATGGACCGCATCTATGTGCGTGGCCTCACACCATTGACCGCCTCTGTGCCCCACGGCAAGGCGTGGTCGCGCATGTCGGACCACCTGCCCCTGATCGCCGAATTTGGCATGTGACCGGCCATGGTGGCGGCCCGAATTCACCCCCACAAGCTCAGCAGCGGCCATCGGCTGGGATTGCTGACAGGGGGGGAGGCCTTGTTCGCGGCCCTGGTGCAGGCCATGGACGCGGCGCGCAGCAGCATTCACCTGGAAACCTACATTTTTGACTTCAGGGGGTCGCCGCTGGTGGTGGCACAGGCGCTGGAGCGAGCGGCCTTGCGCGGCCTGACGGTGCGCCTGGTGGTCGATGGGGTGGGCACCGCCGACATGCCTGCGGCGTGGCGTGCCCGCCTGCTGGCTGCCGGGGTGCAGCTGCGTGTGTATGCGCCCCTGGGCCGCCTGGGTTTGCTGCTGCCCAGCCAGTGGCGGCGGCTGCACCGCAAGTTGTGTGTGGTCGATGGGGTACTGGGGTTTTGTGGGGGCATCAACCTGTTGGATGACCACATTGACACCGCCACCAACGCCCTTCACTTCCCCCGTTTTGACTTTGCCCTGCGCTGTACCGGCCCGTTGGTCGATGACATGAGCGCATCCATGCTGCAACTCTGGTGGCGGTTGCAGGCCGTGCGCAAGGCGCGGCAGCGTGAATTTGGTGCCGCCTGGGAGGCCCTGAAAGCCGGTGCGCCCGTGGGGGACTTTTCCGACTGGTTGCTGCCCGACTGGCTGTGGGAGCATGGCCGTCGCCTGCACGAGCGTTCCACCCACCGCACCCCACCGCCCATGGTGGAGAACGCGCAGGCCATGCTGGTGCTGCGCGACAACATCTGGCACCGTGCCGACATCGAGAAAGCCTACCTCAAGGCGATCGGCGAGGCGCGCCATGAGGTGCTGCTGGCGAACGCCTACTTTGTGCCTGGCCGTCGCCTGCGGCGGGCGCTGGTGACGGCGGTTGCCCGCGGTGTGCGGGTGCGGGTGCTGATGCAAGGTCACTACGAAGGTTTCATGCAGTACCACGCCGCCCGCCCGGTCTACAAACAGCTGATCGACGCGGGGGTGGATGTGCGCGAATACACCCCCAGCGCCATGCACGCCAAGGTGGCCGTGGTGGATGGGGCTTGGGCCACGGTGGGATCCAGCAACCTGGACCCCCTCAGTCTGTTGCTGGCGCGGGAGGCCAATGTGGTCACCACCGACTGCCGATTTGCCCAGGACCTGCGCCAGCGGCTGCAACAGGCCATGGACCACGGTGCTTCAGCACTGGACCACCAGGCCCTGATGGCGCGCCCGTGGCACCAGCGCGCCCTGGACAGACTGGCTTTTGGCCTGATGCGGGTGATGCTGTTTCTGACCGGGCACCGCTACTGACCACCCTGGCAAGGTGTTTTTAAAAATATGTAGCTAAGAATTCAATCAAATCAAGCGATAAGCGGTTAAAACCTTAAAAATATAAGGTTGATGGGTGGCTGGCATCCCCTGCGGAGGCCCAGTGGTAGGATTCCCCCAACCTTGCACAGCCCTTGCGCTGTTGCCCTTGTTTCTCAACCCCTTCAGACCATGAACCCTGCTGACGACAACGAGGGCACGCCGGTGTCCATCAAGATCCGGGAGCGCATCAAGGCTTCCCGCCAGCGCTTTCACTCCAATGACAACATCGCCGAGTTCATCCGGCCCGGCGAGCTTGAGGCCTTGCTCGATGAAGTGACCGACAAGATGCGTGGTGTCCTCGACAGCATGGTCATTGACACCGAGAACGATCACAACACCAGCGACACCGCACGCCGTGTGGCCAAGATGTACCTGAACGAGGTGTTCAAGGGACGCTACGTCAAAGGGCCTGAGGTCACCGAGTTCCCCAACGCCGAGCACCTCAACGAGCTGATGATCGTCGGGCCCATCACGGTGCGCAGTGCCTGCAGTCACCACTTTTGCCCGGTCATCGGTCAAATCTGGATCGGTGTGTTGCCCAACGAGCACACCAACGTCATCGGTCTGTCCAAGTACGCCCGCCTGGCCGAGTGGATCATGGGGCGCCCGCAAATCCAGGAAGAGGCCGTGGTGCAGCTGGCCGACCTGATCCAGGAGAAAACCTCACCCGACGGACTGGCCATCGTCATGGAGGCCAGCCACTTTTGCATGGGCTGGCGCGGGGTGAAAGACATGGACAGCAAAATGATCAACTCGGTCATGCGCGGCGTGTTTTTGAAGGACGCCAACCTGCGCCGTGAATTTTTGTCCCTCATTCCCAGAAAAGGCTGAACACCATGCTGACCCGACTGCTGTATGTGAGCCGTGCCGTGGACAAAAACGACAAGGCCGCCATCGACGCCATTTTGGCCAGTGCCCGATCGCACAACCCGGAAAACGGCATCACCGGCGTGCTGTGTTACGGTGGCGGTATTTTTTTGCAGGCCATCGAAGGTGGCCGTTCTGCCGTCAACGAGTTGTACGCACAGATCATCCGCGACGTCCGTCACACCCAGGTGCAGCTGCTGCACTACGAAGAAATCCGCGAGCGCCGTTTTGGCGGTTGGACCATGGGGCAAGTGAACCTGGCCAAACTCAACACCTCCATCGTGCTGAAGTACTCGGAGCGCCCCGAATTTGATCCCTATGGTGTCTCGGGCTCGGTCAGTCTGGCCCTGCTGGAAGAACTGATGGCGACTGCCTCCATCGTGGGCCGCGTCTGAAGGGTGATGTCGTGAGCGGCTGGTGGAACAAGTTGCCTGGTTTCCAGAAGTCCCCACCCGGCTTGGAGTGGGCGCTGTGGAAGCGCCTCCCGCACATCCTGGCCTGGGGCACGGTGCTGCCCCTGCTGCTGGCGGTGGTGTGGCACTGGGCCTCGCCGACCAACCCCACACCCGCGGACGAGCGCAGTCTGCTGCTGTTTGACTATGTGATCGTGGGTGTGGTGGTGCTGCATTGGACGGTGGTCTTGACGGTGGCCATCGGCGCCGCGATCGTCATGGTCATGAAGGGGCCGGCTTATTTGGCCGACGCCTACCCCCTCAATGACAGCGATCAACCGCGCTGATTCGCTTCAGTCAGCACGGTGTCCATGACCGGGTGCCCGCTGCTGCTGGGCTGCGATTTTTCCAGTGCACCATCCCCCAGGAAGCAGGTGGTGGTGGCACTCGGGCGCTGTGCTGGTCATGTTGTTCAGCTCCTTGAGTTGAAGCGGTTTTCCGACCTGCCTTCCTGGCAAACGTGTCTGGTCGACCGGCCCTGGGTCGGCGGTTTCGATTTGCCTTTTGGGTTGCCCAGGGAACTGGTGACCACCCTGGGTTGGCCCACCGACTGGCTGGCTTGCGTGACCCACTTTGCCTCGCAGGACAAGGCGCAATTGCGGGCCTTGTTCAAGGCGTTTTGTGACGCCCGTCCGGTGGGCAGCAAATTGGCCCACCGCGCCACCGACCGGCCCGCCGGCTCCAGCCCCAGCATGAAATGGGTCAACCCACCCGTGGCCTGGATGATGCACGCAGGCCTGCCACGCTTGCTGGCAGCGGGCGCGCACCTGCCCGCACACCAGCCGCTGCCCACCACGAATGGCCCAGAGCGGGTCGCGCTGGAGGCGTATCCGGCGCTGTTGGCCCGTGAACTGCTGGGGGGCGCTGTCAGTTACAAGAGTGACGACGTCAGTCGGCAGACGCCAGAACGCTGGGTGGCCCGCAAAAACATGCTGACGGCCCTGGAGCAGGGTCGTACCCGCCTGGATTTGCGGCTCAAACTCACGTCGGCGCAGGGCGACACCCTGCTGGCAGATGCCACCGGCGACCACCTGGACGCGGTGCTTTGCCTGGTGCAGGCGGCGTGGGGGTGGCGTGCGCACCGGCAGGGGCACCCCCTTTGGGGGCTGCCCCAGGGCATTGACCCACTGGAAGGCTGGATCCTCACCGCCTGAGCCTCTGTGCCTCGCCGGGCTGTGGCGACAACGCTTGATGTGGCGCAAGCCCCGCTTCGCCCAGCGTGGAACAATCCAGTCCTCCTTCACCACCCCCGTGTTGCGCCACCGCTGCTTGGGTTACCCGCCTGAGCCGTGCGTGGCAACTGTGCCATGACCACCACTGTCACCGCCGCCCCCATGGTTTCCACGTCTCCGTCCCCATCGCCCGCCAGCCGTCACCGTTGGCATGAGGATGTGCAGGCGCTGCTGGTGGGCACCCTGTTCGTGGCCCTGGGTGTGGTGTTGTTTCGTCAGGCGGGTTTGCTGACGGGTGGCACGGCGGGCATGGCCTTTGTGTTGCACTACGCCACAGGCTGGAACTTCAGTGTGGTGTTTTTTGCCATCAACCTGCCGTTTTATGTGCTGGCCTGGCGCCGCATGGGGCGCACCTTCACCCTCAAGACGTTGACCGCTGTGACCTTGCTCTCCGCATTGGCCGAGGCCATCCCGCATTGGCTGGGCATCGCCACCTTGTCCACCCCGTTCGCGGCCGTCATGGGCGGTTTGCTCGCGGGCACGGGCATGCTCATCCTGTTTCGCCACCGGGCCAGCCTGGGTGGCCTGAACGTGCTGGTGCTGATGCTGCAGGAGAAGCGGGGTTGGCGTGCCGGCCACATCCAGATGGGGCTGGACTGCGCGATTGTGCTGGCGGCCTCGGCCTTTGTGCCCTGGCAGCAGCTGTTGTGGTCGGTGGTGGGCGCCGTCGCCCTGAACATCACACTGGCCATCAACCACCGACCTGGCCGCTACATGGCGGTGTGATGTGCCCACAGGCACAATGTCTGCATGACCTTTGCAGCGAATTCCGCGCCACCCGCGACCTCTGTTACCCCGCCACCTCCCCGAGTGGTCCTGCTCACCCAGCACGGCAAAGAAGACCTGATCGCTCCCGTGTTCCGCCAAGCCCTGGGCTGGGCGGTGGAGCGGGTGTCAGGCTTTGACACCGACCTGTTGGGCACTTTCACCCGTGACCAGGAACGGCCCGGCAGCCAGATGGACGCCGCCAGGCTGAAAGCCAGAAAAGGCATGGAGCTGTCGGGCTGCTTGCGCGGCTTGGCCAGCGAAGGGGCGTTCATGGAAGACCCGGTGGGCGGATTTTTCCCTTGGAACGTGGAGCTCTTGCTGTACATCGACGACGAGCAGGGCGTAGAAATCTGCGGCATGGCGCAAGGGCCAGCCCGCAACGTTCACCGGTTGGTGCACACCTGGGACCAGGCCACACAACTGGCGGCGGATGCCCATTTCCCCGAGCACCACCTGGCGCTGAGGCCGGATGGCGAAAGTGATCCCCGCATCCGCAAGGGATTGTCCGACTGGGCCAGCTTGCGCCAGGCGTTTGACGGTGCGCTGGCCGAGTCGGCAACCGGTGCCGTGTTTCTGGAAAGCGACCTGCGGGCATTTTGCAACCCCACACGCCAGCACCTGATCCGTGCGGCTGCGGACAACTTGGTGGCCAAGCTGCAATCCAAGTGCCCGGCGTGTGGCCAACCCGGCTACTGGCCGGTGGCCGCTGTGCGGGGTTTGCCGTGTGGGCAATGCGGCGCACCCACCCGAGAACTGCTGGGGGAGCGCTGGGCCTGTCCCTGTTGCCACCACGAACACGAGGTGTTGCGGGCACCGGGCGGTGTGGCCGACCCCTCCCGCTGCGACCGCTGCAACCCCTGAGGAAGGCGAGTCCTCAAGCGCCCCTGTGTCCGCACACCGGGCAGCCGTGCTGCCGGGGCAGGCGGATGTCGGTCCACTCGAGGCGGCGCCCGTCGAGCATGAGCAGGCGTCCGGCCATGTGGCTGCCCATGCCGCTGATCAGTTTCAGGGCTTCGGCCGCTTGCAGGGTGCCGATGATGCCCACCAGCGGCGCAAACACCCCCATGGTGGCGCAACGGGTTTCTTCCACCCCTGAACCTTCTGGGAACACGCAGGCATAGCAGGGTGAAGCGGCATCCCGTGGGTCATACACACTCAGCTGGCCATCCAGGCGGATGGCCGCACCGGACACCAGGGGCTTGCCCCGCTCAAAGCACGCACGGTTGATGGCGTGGCGGGTGGCGAAGTTGTCGGTGCAGTCCAGCACCACATCGGCGTCGGACACCAACGCTTGCAGCAAAACAGCGTCTGCGCGCTGCGTGATGGGATTGACCCGCACGTCGGGGTTGATGGCGGCGATGGCCGCTTGCAAGGACAGGGCCTTGGCTTGCCCCACGCGGGCCAGGGTGTGGGCCACCTGGCGCTGCAGGTTGGTTTCGTCCACGACATCGTGGTCGACCACGGTGAGCTGTCCCACCCCTGCGCTGCCCAGGTACAGGCCCGCGGACGAGCCCAGTCCGCCCGCGCCCACCATCAGCACCTTGGCGTGCAGCAGGCGCTCCTGGCCTTCGATGCCGAGTTCCTCGAGCAGGATGTGGCGGGAGTAGCGCAGCAGTTGGGTGTCGTCCATGGGCGTGGCTCGCAGAAAACAGAAACCCCGGCATTGTGCCGGGGTGTGTCGGGGAAGTGGGCGGGGCGTCAGTTCTCTTTTTTCTCTTCCTTGCGCTCGGTCAAGGTTTTGCTGACCAGCACCGGCTTGCCCTTGAGCTGGTTGAGCGCCTGTTGCAGCGGGAAGTCCTTGTCGCTGCCGAACTCGGGCAGCAAACGGCCACCGGGGTTTTTGCGGTTTTCTTCTTCCAGGCGCAGTCGGGCCTTTTCCCGTGCCTGCTCGCGCTGCTGTTCGGCCGCCTTTTCAGCGGCTTTTTCGGCGCCAGTGGCCTCTTTGCCGTTCTCGGGTGCGCCCTCCAGGTGCTTGCTCAGGTCGGCCTCGCGGGTGCGCAGGGCCGCAAACAGGTTGCCCTCTTCGGTTTCATCCACCATCACGTCGGGCACGATGCCGCGTGCCTGGATGGTCTTGCCACTGGGCGTGTAGTAGCGGGCCGTGGTGAGCTTGATGCCGGTGTCCGGCCCCAGAGGGCGAACGGTTTGCACAGACCCCTTGCCAAAGGTCTGGTTGCCCAGGATGGTGGCGCGTTTGTGGTCTTGCAGGGCACCCGCCACAATTTCGCTGGCCGAGGCAGACCCTTCGTTCACCAGCACCACCAAGGGCAGTGTCTTGAGCAGGCCATGGGTGTTTTGCGTCAGCTGTTTGATGAGGTCGGGTGACCCCCGCCGCTGGTAAAACTGGGGCGACGCCTTGTAGACGAACTTGCTTTCCTCCAGTTGGCCGTTGGTGGACACCACGGTCACGCCTTCCGGCAGGAACGCGGCCGAAATGGCCACCGCTGCGTCCAGCAGACCGCCGGGGTCGTTGCGCAGGTCCAGCACCAGACCCTTGAGCTTGGGCTCGGCTTTGACCATTTCTTCCAGCTTGCGCGCGAAGTCTTCCACCGTGCGCTCCTGGAACTGCGACACCCGCAGCCAGCCGTAGCCGGGTTCGATCAGCTTGGACTTGACGCTCTGGGTCTTGATTTCTTCACGGACGATGGTGGTGGTG
>PNML01000038.1 GCA_013823635.1 Polaromonas sp.
GAACGGTGGCCCCGGCGCACCGGCTTTTGTGTGGGCACACGCCCGCCATGTGGACCGCTTCTGGCAGCCGCTGGCCGGCTGGTGGGGCCACACCGCGCCCTTCGCCTTCACCCCCGACTACCGGCCCGCCACCGGGGTGTCGCGCTACCTGTGCGGCACCCAGCCCATCCTCAGCCTGACCGCGCTGCAGTGCGGGCTGGAGGCTGCGCTGGCCGCCGAGCCCCTGGGCGGCATGGCGGCGCTGCGCGCCAAAAGCCTGGCGCTGACCGACCTGTTCACCGCGCTGGTGGAACAGCGCTGTGCCCACCACCACCTGGGCCTGGCCACGCCCCGCGCCACCGAATGCCGGGGCTCGCAGGTGTGCCTGACCTTCTCGCCCACGCCCCGCGAACCCGGCACACCCGCCGGGCTGGACCACGGCACGGGCTCGGTCAACGCCGGGGCCTACGCCATCGTGCAGGCGCTGATCGCGCGGGGCGTGGTGGGCGACTTCCGCGCGGGCGACGCCGCCCACCCCGAGCGCACCCCCGACATCCTGCGCTTTGGCTTCACCCCGTTGTACCTGGGCTTTGAAGACGTGTGGCACGCCGTGGACCACCTGTGCCAGGTGCTGGACAGCGCCGAATGGCAGCAACCCCGCTTCCACCAGCAACACGCCGTGACCTGAAAGCCCCGCCCATGTGCCCCCACCTGAATCCCCCCGCCGACGACGGCCACACGCCCATGCCCGCAGCCACGCCCGAAGCCATCGTCCACGCCGAAAAGGCCCAGCTCGACTTCAGCCGCAGCATGAGCTATGGCGACTACCTGCACCTGGACGCCATCCTCAACGCCCAGCACCCGCGCTCGCCCAACCATAACGAAATGCTGTTCATCGTGCAGCACCAGACCAGCGAGTTGTGGATGAAGTTGCTGCTGCACGAGCTGGCCGCCGCCATGCGCCATGTGGCCGCCGACGACCTGCCCCCCGCCTTCAAGATGCTGGCGCGGGTCAGCAAAATCATGGAGCAGCTGGTGCACGCCTGGGACGTGCTGGCCACCATGACGCCGCCCGAGTACAGCGCCATCCGCCCCCACCTGGACAACTCCAGCGGGTTTCAGAGCCACCAGTACCGCTGCATTGAGTTCAGCCTGGGCAACAAGAACGCCGCCATGCTGCGCCCCCACGCCCACCGGCCCGACTTGCTGGCCACCGTGCAGGCGGCCTTCGAAGGCCCCTCGCTGTACGACCTGGCGCTGCAGCTGCTGGCCCGCCAGGGCCTGGCCGTGCCGCAAAGCCACCTGCAACGCGACTGGACCCAGCCCTACGTGGCCAGCGAGGCCGTCATGCAGGCCTGGCTGGCCGTGTACCGCCAACCCGAGCAGCACTGGGCGCTGTACCAATTGGGCGAAAAACTCACCGACCTGGAAGATGCCTTTCGGCTGTGGCGCTTTCGGCACGTCACCACCGTGGAACGGGTCATAGGCTTCAAGCGCGGCAGCGGCGGCACCAGCGGCGTGGGCTATTTGCGCAAGATGCTGGACGTGGTGCTGTTCCCCGAGCTGTGGCAGCTGCGCACCCACCTGTGAGCCGCATCCGTCACCAAAATCACATGAAAATGGCACCCAACGCTTGATTGCATTGGGTTTTCAGCCACAGATCAAGCAGCTGAAAACACCCTGACAACCGCCACAGCCGCCAGCACCAGGGCCACCACCGCCACCCAGCGCAGGCGGCTCAGCGTTTGGCGTTGGGCCTCCACCTGCACCAACATGCGGGCCTGCTGCTCGGCCATGTCTTGCACCAGCTGGTTGGTGGTGGCCAGCTGACCGGTCAGCTCGGCCACCTGGGACTCCAGGGCGGCCACGCGCAAGGCGCTGGCGCCTTGGCCGGGCGCTGCCGTGCCGTCGCCCGTGCCCCGGCCTTCACCGTCGGGCAAGGGTTGCGGGCGCTCTCCCGGTTTGGGCTGCCAGAGTTTTTTGGCGGCGGTGAGCACGGCGGGTGCGTGCGCCACCACCTCGGTCCAGGGGACGGCCTTGATCAGCGCGAGCCAGGGCAATGCCATGTTTGCCTCCGGGCGTCAGCGGGCCTGAATGCCTTGGGCGGCAATCACGCGGGACATCTGGGCCGTGTCGGCCTGTATGCGTTTGGCCAGGCCTTCGGGTGAGGTGCCGGTGACCTGCCAGCCCAGGTGGAAGAGTTTTTCCCGCATCTCGGGGCGGCGGACAATGTCCACCAGCGCATTGGCCACCTTCTGGATGTGGGGCGCGGGCATGCGGGCCGGCGCGGCCACGGCGTTCCAGATTTCGAGCTGAAAGCCTTTCAGTCCCGCCACACCGCTGTCGCTCAGGCTGGCCACCTCGGGCACCAGGGCACTGCGCCCGGCCGAGGTCACGCCGATGGCGGTGAGCTTGCCCGCCCGCACCTGGGGCATGGCCAAGCCAGGCGGCAACAGCGCCAGCTGGGTTTGCCCGCCCATCATGCCGGTGATGACCTGGGGGTTGCCCGGGTAAGGCACGTGCACCGCCGCCAGGCCGGTGCGGCTTTTCAGCAGCTCCATGCCGATGTGCGCCACCGTGCCCACGCCAGGGGTGGCGTAGTTCCAGCGGTCACCCGCCTGCTTGCCCTGTGCAAGGTAGGTGGCGGCATCGCTGCCCTGCCCCGCCGGGGCCACCAGCACCAGGGGCGCGGTGGCAATCAGCGACACGGGGGCCAGGTCGGTCAGCGGGTCGTAGGGGGTGGCGGGGTTGAGGATTTTGGCGATGGTGAGGTTGCCGTTGATCATCAGGCCCAGGGTGTGGCCATCGGTGGCCTTGGCCACCTGGTCGGCGGCGATGTTGCCACCGGCGCCGGCCCGGTTGTCCACGATCACGGGCTGGCCCAGCGCCTGGCCCAGCGGCTCGGCGATGGTGCGGGCCATGATGTCGGGCGAGGAACCGGCCGGGAAACCCACCACCAGCTTGAGCGGTCGCACCGGCCAGGCATCGGCAGCGGCTTGGGCCAGCGCAGAGGCCCCCAGCAGCACCGTGGCGGCACTGGTGCAGGCCAGCCATCGGGTCAGCTGGCGGCGGGAGGTGTGGCCATAGAAACGGGTCATGCAATAACTCCACGGGGTGTGCGTGCACAGGGTCAGGGCACGGGTTGAGGGGGACCACTGTACAGCCACGGGTTGTCCAGCAGCCGCTCGCCCAGCAAGGCCATGGCGGCATTGCGCCCGGTGCGCAGCCAACCGTTGGCGTGAAACACCTGACCGTTGCGCACCGAGCGCGCCTGGACCTGCGCATTGCGCTGCCAGCGCAGCATGGCAAAGCGCTGGAACAGCAGGGGCCAGTCCTGGTCGGTGGTGGACAGCAGCTGGCCCAGGGTCCAGGCGTCTTCCAGCGCCATGGCCGCGCCCTGGGCCAGGTAGGGCCGCATGGGGTGGGCGGCGTCCCCCACCAGCAACACCCGGCCCTGGGCGTGTTCGTAGGCACCGGTCATGGGGGGGCGGTCGTTCAGGGGCCACAGCTTCCAGTTGGGCACGGCGTCGAGCATGGCCAGCAGGTTGGCGTGCACGGGGCCCATGGCCTGCAGCAGGTCGGCGCGGTTGGCATCGTGCGACCAGCTTTGGGGGTTGGCCGTCTGGCGGCCATGCACCACGGCCACCACGTTGAACTTGCGCCCGCCACACACGGGGTAGTGCACGGCATGCAGCCGGGGGCCCAGCCAGGCCGTCACGGTCTGGGTGCGAAGGTTGGCGGGCACGTCGGCCCAGTCCACCAGACCCCGGTAGGCCAGGTGGCCGGAGAAACGCGGCGGCGTGTCCAGCCCGGCGGGGCCGCCCATGACGTGTTTGCGCACCACGCTCCACAGGCCGTCGCTGCCCACCAGGGCTTGGGCCTCGTGGTCGTGCCCGGCCTCGGTGCGCACGCGCACGCCGTCGGCACTTTCGTGCACGCTGCGGGCGCGCTCGTTCAGGTGCAGGTGGACGTTGCCCTGAGCCTGCACGGCCGTCAGCAGCAGCTGGTGGGCATCGGCCCGGTGGATGGTGGCGTAGGGCTGGCCGTAGCGCTGGGCGGCGTGCTCACCCAAGGGCAGCTCACCCAATGTGTGACCGTCGTGCGCGTCGCGCACGCGGATGCGGTCGGGGAAGGCGGCCACGGCCTGCAGGGCATCGGCCAGGCCCCAGTCGTGCAGCACTCGCACGGCATTGGGCCCCAGCTGTATGCCCGCACCCACCTCCGAAAACTGGGCGGCCTGCTCCAGCAAATCCACCTGCACACCGGCACGGGCGCAGGCCAGCGCCGTGCCCAGGCCACCGATGCCACCACCGGCAATCAAGAGTTGTTTGGTCATGGGGCCGCATTGTGATGACATTGGCCGTTCACCTGTTTGACCCGCGTCAGCCAGCGTGCACCCCAGCGACACCCACCGCAGCGTGGGGTGAGACCTGGCACCGCCCACAGGGGCTGTGGACAATAGGCGCTTTGCTGCGCCGGCAGCGCCTGCCCTTCACCCGTTTGCCATGACCGCCTCCTTTTCCACCACCACCGCCGCCCAAAGCCAGCCCCGCCAGGCGGGCGCATCGCCCGAGTTGCTGCTGCCCGCCGGTTCGCTGGCCAAAATGCGCGCTGCCTACGACTTCGGGGCCGATGCCGTGTACGCCGGCCAGCCCCGCTACAGCCTGCGCGCCCGCAACAACGACTTCAAGCTGGAGCAGATTGCACAGGGCATCAGCGAGGCCCACCAGCGCGGCAAAAAGTTCTTCCTGACCAGCAACCTGCTGCCGCACAACGACAAGGTGCGCACCTACCTGCGCGACATCGAGCCCATCATCGCCATGCAGCCCGACGGCATCATCATGGCCGACCCTGGCCTCATCATGATGGTGCTGGACAAGATGCACAGCGGCGCGTGGAACCACGTGCCCATCCACCTCTCGGTGCAGGCCAACACCGTGAACCACGCCACCGTGAAGTTCTGGCAGAAGGTGGGGGTGACGCGCATCATCCTCTCGCGCGAGCTGAGCCTGGACGAGATCGAGGCCATCCGCAACGAGTGTCCCGACATGGAGCTGGAGGTGTTTGTGCACGGCGCGCTGTGCATCGCCTACTCGGGCCGCTGCCTGCTGAGCGGCTACTTCAACCGCCGCGACCCCAACCAGGGCACCTGCACCAACGCCTGCCGCTGGGAGTACAAACCCAGCAGCGCACAGGAAACCGACAGCGGCGACGTGATGCCCGCCCACATGGACAAGCTGGGGGCCGACTTCAACTTTGCCGCCGAGCAGCAGCAGGCCGACAGCGCCTTTGTGGCCACCGCTGCCTGCGGCGGCGGCCAGCGCCACCCCGCTGCCGACCAGGTGTATTTGTTGGAAGAAGCGGGCCGCCCCGGCCAGCTCATGCCCATCATGGAAGACGAGCACGGCACCTACATCATGAACAGCAAAGACCTGCGCGCCGTGGAGCACGTGGCGCGGCTGGTCAAGATTGGCGTGGACTCACTGAAGGTGGAGGGCCGCACCAAGAGCCAGTACTACGTGACGCGCACCGCCCAGATTTACCGCCGCGCCATTGACGACGCGGTGGCGGGCAAGCCCTTCAACCCCGAGCTGATCACGCAACTGGAGGGCCTGGCCAACCGGGGCTACACCAGCGGCTTTCTGGAGCGCCGCCCCTCGCAGGACTACCAGAACTACGAAACCGGCCACTCGGTGGCGCACCACAGCCAGTTTGTGGGCGAGGTGCTGCAAGTGGCCGACGGCTGGGCCGAAATCCAGGCCAAAAACCGCTTTGCGGTGGGGGACACGCTGGAAATCATCCACCCCAGCGGCAACCGCCTGGTCAAACTGGAGGCCATGCGCGGTGCCGATGGGCAGGCGCTGGAAGCGGCCCCCGGCAACCCCCACGTGGTATGGATACCGGTGGCCGGACAGGAGGCCGAGACCCGTGGCGCCTTGGTGGCCAGGATTTTTTAATCAAATTGCCATCTAACGCACACAGTAATTGATGAGTTAGCTATCGATACATTGAATTCAGTGGTTGGCCTTGACAGGCAATGACCCCACGTGTTCCGATGCTGTCGGGCACGTGCGGTGCACGACCCGGCAAGAGGTCAGGCAACATGGCCACACGGCACAACCCGGTGAGCAAGGAGGGCACCCCACACATGTCAACCCGCATGGGTCAATGGCTGACCAGCACCTTGGCGGGCTGCGGCATTGCCGCCTGCCTGCTGGTGGGCTGCACACCCCCGCCCCATGAACCCACCAAAGTGGGCGTGAACCCCTGGGTGGGCTACGACCCGCTGGTGCTGGCGCGTGAGAGCGGTTTGCTGGACCCCCGTGAGGTGCAGGTGGTGGAGCTGGCGTCGGCCAGTGAAAGCAAGCGCGCCCTGCGCAGCGGGCTGCTGGACGCCGCCACCCTCACCCTGGACGAAGCGATTCGGCTGGCCGACGGCGGCTTGGCGGTGCAGGTGGTGGCCGTGCTGGATGTGTCCCACGGCGCGGACACCCTGCTGGTGCGCCCGGGCATCACCAGCCTGACCCAGCTGCGCGGCCAGCGGCTGGCGTTTGAAGACACCTCGCTGGGCAACCTGATGTTGGACGGGGTGCTGCAAGCGGCCGACCTCACGCACGCTGAGGTGTCGACTTTTCACGTGGAAGCCAGCCAGCATGTGGACGTGCTCAACAGCGGCCGTGCCGATGCCGTGATCACCTACGAACCCATGAAAAGCCTGTTGCTGTCCAAAGGCATGGTGCCCCTGTTCGACAGCACCGATCTGCCTGGCCGGATACTGGATGTGCTGGTCACCCGGGCTGACCTGCCCGTCGAACGTGCCGCCGCCATCGTGCTGGGCTGGGAGCGGGGCCGACGGGCGCTGCAGGAGGACCCGGTCCGTGGTGCGCAACAACTGGCCCCGGGGGTGGACCTGTCCACCGACCAGTACCTGGCCACGCTGGAAGGCCTGAGGTTCTTTCCGCTGGCCGACAGCCAAACACTGCTGAACGGCCAACCTGCCCCTCTGGCCGCCCTGGCTGCGCCCGCCACGGACACCCTGAGGCGCCTGGGGCTGCTCGGTGCTCCCCCGAACTGGGGCGCCCTCATCAACCCCCAACCCGGCCTGCTGGCGTTGCGCACGCTGGCCCAACAGGACAAACGCCCGTGAGCTGGCACCCCTTGCTGCTGTTGCCGGCGCGCATCCTGGCGCCCTTGCTGCTGGGGGTGCTGGCGCTGGTGGCCGCCGCCCTCAACCACCAGTGGCAGGTGCAGACCCAGATTGCGGCCGTGACCCAGAACGAACTGCAGTGGTTGCGCGACCGACTGGGCGTGGAACAAACCCGCCTCGAGACCCAGCTGGCCCAAAGCAGCCCGCTGCAGGTGCGCCGATTGGTGTCATCGCTGGCGCTGCGCCCTGGCGTCTCACACGCTTGGCTGCTGGATGCGGAGCAACGCGTTCAGGCCTCGCTGAGCCGCGCCGACCTCGGCCAGAGGTTCGACCAGGTGCTGGCCAGCCAACTGGTCGAACTGCCCGCCGAACAACACCAGACGCTCACCCGGGCGGTGTCCACCTGGGTGCCCGGCTTGCAGGTGTTGCCGCAAACAGACGCCCACACGGCACTGGGTGTGGCGGGCGTTCACCCAGAGCACGTGCTGCTGGTCAGGCTGGACTATTCCCAGACCGTGGCCAGACAACTGGCCCAGGAGCAAGGCAACATGGTCCGGGCCGGTGCCATGGTGCTGGTGCTCATGGCGTTGCTGGCCTGGCTGCTGCATGCACTGTGGTTCCGCCGGATCAAACACCTCACGGCCACCACACAGGCCTTGGGTCGCGGCCTGCTGGGCGCCCGCGCCCACCTCAGCGGTGGCGATGAACTGGCGGCCATCGGCGCCGCAGTGGACCAGATGGCCAGCGACCTGCAGTTGCGCCAGACAGAAGTCAACCGGCTGGCCGAGCTGATCGGGCATTCCCCGGTGGTGACCTTCAGCTGGCGCAACACACCCGGATGGCCAGCCGACTACGTCAGCCCCAACGTGTCGCAATGGGGGTATTCACGCACCGACTTCCTGTCGGGCCAGCTGCAATTTGCCAGCCTGATCCACCCCGAAGACTTGCCCCGCATCGAGGCGGACGTGGCCACCCACCTGGCCCAGGGGCCAGACGAGTACCAGCAGGAATACCGCCTGCGCCACGCCATGGGCCACTACCTGTGGCTGGACGACCGCACCTGGCTGACCCGCAATGCGCGGGGCGAGGTCACCGCCATCCACGGGGTGCTGCTGGACATCAGCCCACGCAAACAAGCCCAGCTGGACCTGGCGCTGCAAATGGAGCGGCTGAGCGACGCCGAGTACCATGCCCGACTGGGCAGTTGGACCTTCGACCCCGCCACCAAAACCGTGTGGTGGTCGGACCAGCTGTTTCACCTGCTCGGCATTCCCCGGTCGCCGCAGCCCCCCACCCTGCAGGCTTACCTCCACCACGTCCACCCCGACGACCGCGCCATGGTGGAAACGGGCTGGCACCGCATGACCCAGCGGCTGGACCCTGAGCACGCGCCTTTTCGCAGCAACCCGGAACTGGCACCCCTGCGGTGGTTCAAGCCATCGGTGAGCGTGGAACGTGACGCCCAGGGCCAGGTGCTGCGTTTCAACGGCACGCTGCTGGACATCACCGAACTCAAACTCGCCGACCTGGAGTTGCGCGCGCTCAACGCCTCGCTGGAGAGCCGGGTCAACGCACGCACGGCGGAACTGAGTGAACTGAACCAGTCGCTGGAGAGTTTTGTGTATTCGGTTTCACACGACCTGAAAGCCCCGTTGAGGGGCGTGGAAGGTTACAGCCGCCTGCTGCAGGCCGATTACGCCGACCGACTGGATGACGACGGTCGCCAGTTCATCACCAACATCCGCGATGGCGTTGCCCGCATGGACCAGCTCATCAGCGACCTGCTGGCCTACTCCCGCATGGAGAGGCGTGCCCTGGCCTGCACCGCCGTTGACCTGAACGCACTGGTGAACGATGTGCTCGCCGAGCGAGCGCACGACATCGAAAGCGGACAGGTTCAGGTGCTGGTCGACCTGCCCCCCATGCGCGTGCTGGCCGATGCAGATGGCCTGGCCATCGCGCTGCGCAACCTGTTGGAGAACGCGCTCAAGTTCAGCCGATCGGCCCGCCCACCCCGCATAGAGATCAGGGGAAACCCCGACCACAACACTGCCGTGTTCTGGGTACAAGACAATGGCATCGGTTTCGACATGAAGTACCATGACCGCATCTTTGAAATCTTCCATCGGTTGCACCGCATGGAAGACCATCCCGGCACCGGCATCGGCCTGGCCCTGGTCCGCAAAGCCATGCAGCGCATGGGGGGCAAAGTCTGGGCACACAGCGCCCCCAACGAAGGGGCCCGATTCAGTGTGTCACTGCCCCTGGCTCCGGCGCCGGTTGGGCCAAGCCAGCCTCCTGCCCACCAATGACCGGCCACTGGCCACCGAGAACGCCACACATCGCCCAGGGAGCCCTTGCACATGACCCCCATGCACCCCCCGATTTTCCTGGTGGAAGACAACCCGGTGGATGTGGACTTGACCCTGCGCGCCTTTCAGCGCCGCAAACTGGTCAACGCGGTCGTCGTGGCGAGGGACGGCGAGGAGGCCCTGGACTGGCTGGCCAAGTGGGAAGCCGGAGAACCCCGCCCTGCCGTCATCCTGCTGGACCTGAACTTGCCCAAGGTGGACGGCCTGTCGGTGCTCAAAGCCCTCAAGACCCACCCCGACCTGCAGCGCATCCCGGTGGTGGTGCTGACCACCTCCAAAGAGGACCGCGACATCAGCACCGCCTACGCCCTGGGCGCCAATTCCTACATCGTCAAACCGGTGGCGTTTGACAACTTCATGGATGTGGCCCAACAAATTGAGTTGTACTGGTGCCTGACCAACGAACCCCCGCGGTGACCCCATGCGCGTGCTCTACATAGAAGACGCCGTTGCCGATGCCGACCTGGCCCGGCGCACCCTCGCCGCCCACGCCCCCGGCATGGCGCTGACCGTGGCCAGCACCCTGAGCGAGGGCCTTGCCCGACTGACCGAGCAACCCACGCCCTTCGACGTGCTGCTGACGGACCTGTCGTTGCCCGACGGCAACGGCATGGCGGCCCTGCAACACGTGGTGGACCAGCACCTGCCGGTGGCGGTGGTCATCCTCACCGGCACCGAGGTGTCCGAAACCCACGCGGCCAACGAGGCCCTGTCGGCCGGGGCCGATGGCTATTTGGTCAAGCGCGGCGACTACCTGGCGCGGCTGCCCCGCACCCTGGTCCACGCGCACCAGCGGCTGCAAGATCGGCTGGCTCGTGAGCAACATCGCCTGCGGGTGCTGCAGGTGGAGCACAACCCCTTCGACATCGACCTGTTGCGCCGCCACTTGCGGCAGCACGCGCCCCACATCGAACTCACCACCGTGGCCAATGCCACACTGGCGCTGGGTCAGCTGCAACAGGCGTTGCAGGCAGGCACGCCCTACCACGTGCTGCTGGTGGATTACCGATTGCCCGGCATGGATGGCTTGGAACTGGTCAAGCTGCTGCGGGAAGACCACGGCCTGAGCACCCCCATCCTGCTGGTCACCGGCCAGGGCAGCGAGGCGGTGGCGGCCCGTGCACTCAAGCTGGGCGCCACCGATTACCTGACCAAGCACCCGGGCTACCTGTACGAGGCGGCCGCCCTGATCGAAAACCTGGCGCAGCAGGCGGAACTGGCCCACGAACGGGCCCAACTGCAGCAAACCAGCCGCCGGTTGGCCCATGTGCTCGGCACCAGCCCCACCGTGCTGTACCAACTGGGCTTTCAGGGCGACGGCATCCGGGTGTCCTGGGTCAGTCCCAACATCGAGCGGCTGCTGGGCCACACACCCGAAGCGGCCCTGGCCGATGGCTGGTGGCTGCGGCATGTGCATGCCGACGACCTGACGGTCGACCTGACCCACCACCCGCAATTGATGCACCAGGACCTGTTCAGCCAGGAGTACCGCTTCCGCCGTGGTGACGGCAGCACGCTGTGGCTGCACGAAGAATTGAGAATCACCCGCGATCCCATGGGCAGACCCCAGGAGGCGGTGGGCGCCTGGATGGACATCACCGACAAAAAGCGCCATGAAGCCATCCGCCAGGCTCGCCAGGTGGCGCTGGACCACGTCGCGGCCAACACGCCTTTGGGTGATTTGCTCCACGATCTGGCCCAGGACCTGCAAAACATCGAGCCTGAACTCTGTGCCTGCATCTGGGTCAAGTCCGCCCGACGCGCGCAGCAGCCCTGCTCGGCCTCCCCCAACCTGCCCCTGGCGCTGAGCCAGTTGCACAACAGCGTGGCGCCCGAGGCAAACGGCAGCCCCTGTGATGCCGCCATGCTCTCGGGCGAACTGGTGGTGGTGGACGATGTTCAACAGTCACCCTGGGCCTCGCTGCTGGCACCAGCCGCGCAGGCGGGGCTGCAGGCCTGCTGGTTTGTGCCCATGCGCGACGACGCTGGTCACGTCATGGGGACCTTTGGTGTGTTTCGGGAGCGAAAGGGGCAGCCCACCGACAGGGAACTGGACCTGGTGATGGAGTTCGCCCGCATCACCGCCATGGCGGTGGACAAGGTGCGCGCCAACGAGGCCATGAAACAGGCAGCCACGGTGTTCCAGGCCACGCACGACGGCGTCTTCATCACCGACCTGGGGCCACGCATCATCGCCACCAACCGGGCCTACACCGACATCACCGGCTACACCGAAGACGAGGTGCTGGGCAAGAACCCGAGTTTCCTGCAGTCTGGCCGGCATGCACCCGACTTTTACCAAAGCCTCTGGGCACACCTGAAGCAGGAAGGTCGTTGGCACGGGGAGGTGTGGAACCGACGCAAGAACGGCGAAATTTACCCCCAATGGCTCACCATCAGCGCGGTCAAGAACGAGCAGGGCGTACCTTTTCAGTACGTGGGCGTGTTCACCGACATCACCCAAATCCGCCAGTCGGAAGCCCGCCTGGAACGCCTGGCCCACTACGACCCCCTGACCGACCTGCCCAACCGCCTGCTGCTGCAATCCCGGCTGACCCATGCGGTGGAACGGGCCCACCGACACCGCAACCAGGTGGCCGTGCTGTTTCTGGACCTGGACCGCTTCAAGAACGTGAACGACAGCCTGGGCCACCCCGCCGGGGACGCCCTGCTGCAAATGCTGGCCAAACGGCTGAGCCAACGTGTGCGCGAGAGCGACACACTGGGGCGACTGGGGGGCGACGAGTTTCTGTTTCTGCTGGACCCCATCGACCACCCCGAGACCGCCGCCCTCATGGCCCAGGCACTGATACGCGAGACCGAACAGCCATTCTTGCTGCCCAACGGCCACGAGGTGTTTGTGGGCCTGAGCATCGGCATCAGCCTCTACCCCGACGACGCCAGCAACGCCACCGAGCTCATTCAGCACGCGGACATGGCCATGTTTCTGGCCAAACAGCAGGGACGCAACACCTACCGCTTCCACACCGAGGCGCTGAGCACCGCCGCCAGCCAACGGCTGACGTTGGAAACCCGCTTGCGCCATGCCCTGGTGACGCAGGAATTTGTGTTGCACTACCAGCCACTGATCGACGCCGTCACCGGCCTGGCCACAGGGGTGGAAGCCCTGGTGCGCTGGCAGCCTCCGGGTGAAGCGCTGGTGTCGCCGGGCACCTTCATTCCCATTGCCGAAGAAACGGGACTGATCGTGCCGCTGGGGGAATGGGTGCTGCGCACCGCCTGCGCCCAGGGCCGCGCCTGGCAAGACGCCGGTTTACCCGACCTGGTGATGTCGGTCAACCTGTCGGCCCGGCAGTTTCTGGGCGGCAATGTGGTGGACCTGGTGGACCAGGTGCTGCGTGACACCGGCTTGCCACGCCAGTTGCTGGAGCTGGAACTCACCGAAAGCATGTTTCTGGGCTACGCCGAACAATCGGTGACCAAGCTGCGCGCGCTGAAGGCCCTGGGCATTCGACTGGCCATCGACGACTTTGGCACCGGCTACTCCTCGCTGGCCTACCTCAAGCGCTTTCCCATCGACAAACTCAAGATCGACCAGAGTTTTGTGCAGGGTCTGGCCACCGACCCCAACGACCGCGAAATCACCGCCACCATCATTGCCATGGCCCGGGCGCTGAAGCTGGAGGTGCTGGCTGAAGGCGTGGAAACCGCCGAGCAGCACCACATCCTGCAGCGCAGCGGCTGCGACAGCTACCAGGGCTACCTGTTTCAACGGCCCCAACCCGCCCAGGTGCTGGAGCACTGGCTGCGCCATCAGCCCAGCTCGCACACCTGATTGCGTCCCTGCTGCTTGGCGCGGTAGAGGGCGGTGTCGGCCCGGCCCATGCCCACGCCAATGCCGGGATCGTCGGCGCGCACGGTGTCCACGCCCACGCTGATGGTGCACCGGATGACGCCCCTGGCGGTCGCCGTCTCCAGCTGTGCAATGCGCGCCCGCAGCGCTTCGCCCGTGGCCAGCGCCTCGGCCACGGTGCTGCCCGACAGCGCCAGGGCAAACTCCTCGCCGCCCATGCGGCCCACCACATCCTCACGCCGCACGCTGACCCGCAGCGCCCTGGCCACCGCCACCAGCACGGCATCGCCTGCGGTGTGGCCGTAGCGGTCATTGATCTGTTTGAAGTGGTCGATGTCCACCATGATGATGCTCAGGGGGCGCGCGGTGCGCACCGACAGCGCACGCAGCGCCTTGACCTTGTCCACAAAACCGCGGCGGTTGTTCAAGCCGGTGAGTGAATCGGTCACGGCGAGCTCCTGCAGGGCCGTGGTCCGCCGGTCCATTTCCACCAGGAACACCTCCATCACCTGCACCATCATCGCCACCACGACCACCACGGTGGTCAGGTACAACAGGCGGTTGATGTCGTCTGGCATGGGGCCCAGCAAGGCCAGCGAGGGCACCCACTCCGTCACCAGAAAACCCACCAGGTAGAGCACACAAAACAGGTTGCGCTGCAACTGCTCGCGGTGACCGAACACCAGAAACGCAATCGGACAGCCCGCCACCAAAAACAGCTGCAAACCGGTTTCCCGGTCGAAGAACACCAGCATGAACAGCAGAATCTGCACCCCGAAAGTGGCGGCCAACCAGCTTCGGGCGACCTGCGGACGCTGCCTCAACAACCAACCAAAGTAGGCCAGGTACGCCAACACAAACAGGTTGTTGACCGCAAACGCCGCAATGGCGTGCAAACCAAACAGGTAAAACAGGCTGTAACCCGTGCTGAGCACCGCACCCAGCAACGCCACCAGGTTGGACAGGCGAACGCGGTAGCGCTCCTCCTCGGGGACCGCCCGGGTGCCGCAGTGGTGAATCGCCGACAGCAACTGGACAAAGGTGGGGGGAGACACGGTGAACATTGGCGGGTGGACAACGGTGAGCAGGCAGCGCCCTCGGACAACCACCCCCGAGCGGGGCGGCGCGCCATTGTCCTTCATCCCCAGTGGATCCTGTTTGACACAACACAAGCCGGCTCAAGCATCGCCGTGCTGGCCGCGGTCAACACCACCGCGCAAACGCTTGACCTCACCACGTGCCTGCTTGCCGGCCAGCCGCCTGCGCTGCGACGCCAGGGTGGGACGGGTGGCCCGGCGCGCCCTGGGTGGCTGGGCAACCCGATCCACCAAGGCCTGCAGCCGCGCCAGGGCATCGGCCCGGTTCTGGTCCTGGCTGCGGTGCACCTGGGCCTTGATGACCACCACCCCGTCGGCGGTGATGCGCCTGTCCTTCAACGCCAGCAGCCGCGCCTTCACCTCGTCGGGCAGCGAGGACTGGGCCACGGCAAAGCGCAGGTGCACCGCGCTGGAGACCTTGTTCACGTGCTGCCCACCCGCCCCCTGTGCGCGCACGGCGCTGAACGTCACCTCGGACTCGTCAACCACGGGGTGCAGCGGCGGGGTCGAACGGCGAACAGGATTCAAGGCGCACCTTTTTCAGAAAAAACAAACGAAATTGCCATGTAACGCTTAATTTATAATAGTTGTTTGCTACAACTATTTTGAATTCATTCGCACCACGGCGCCAACCAAACACCGGTGAGTAGCATGGCGTCAAATGGCCCGTGTTTGACAAAACGCAACCAGACCCGCATTTCAGCCACCACTGACGCGGTGCCACGGAATAATGGGCGACCCATGTTTCCACCAGCGACAGGCTCCCGCGCGGCGCCTGGGCCGCTTCCCCAACCGACACCCCTACCTCCGCCCATGACCCGCTACAAAATCTGGATGCAATTTCTGGTCACCGTGGCGGTGGCCCTGACGGTGGTGTGGACCGGGGTGATTCTGTGGCAGAGCCAGGTGTACCGCAACGCGGCCCTGAAGCAGGCGCAAGACTACTCGCTGAGCATGCACAACGCCACCATGGCCGGCCTGACCGGCATGATGGTGACGGGCACGGTGGGCGAACGCCATGTGTTCCTGGACCAGATCAAGCAGCTGGGCACCATCCGCGATGTGCGCGTGCTGCGCGGGCCTGCGGTGATCGAGGCATTCGGCCCCGGCACGGCCCAGGACGACAGCCAGCCCGACGCGCAGGAGCAGGCGGTGCTGCAGAGCGGCCAGCCAAGCTTTCGCGTGGACACCGACGCACAAGGCGAATACATGCGGGTGGTGCGCCCCACCCTGGCCCTGAGCAACTCGCTGGGCAAGAACTGCCTCACCTGCCACCAGGCGCCAGAAGGCAGCGTACTGGGTGTGGTCAGCATGAAGGTGTCGCTGGACCAGGTGAACAAAGACCTGGCCATGCAGCGCTACAAATCCATCCTGGTGGCCATCGTCACGGCCATACCCGTGCTGGGGCTGATCTACCCCTTCATCCACCGCGTGGTGACCGTGCCCCTGGAAACCGGCGTCAAAGCCGCCCAGGCCATTGCCGCCGGTGACCTGACCCAATCCATCGCGGTCACGTCGCGCAACGAAATTGGCCATTTGCAGCAGGCACTGCAAGACATGAGAACCAGCCTCGCCCACACCGTGGGCCAGGTGCGGCGGGGCACCGACACCATCTACACCGCGTCCAGCGGCATTGCCAGCGGCAACAGCGACCTGTCGGCCCGCACCGAGCAGCAAGCCACCAGCCTGGAGCGCACGGCCGCGTCCATGCAGCAGCTCACCGAAGGCGTCAACCAGAACGCCAACCATGCCCGCCACGCCAGCGAGTTGGCGGTCGGTGCGTCCGACGTGGCGGTGCGCGCGGGCACCGTGGTGTCGCAGGTGGTGAGCACCATGGATTCCATCCACGCCTCGTCGCAGCGGATTGCCGACATCATCGGGGTGATCGATGGCATTGCCTTTCAGACCAACATCCTGGCGCTGAATGCAGCGGTGGAAGCCGCGCGTGCCGGTGAGCAGGGTCGGGGCTTTGCGGTGGTGGCGTCGGAGGTGCGCAGCCTGGCGCAGCGCTCGGCCAGCGCCGCCCAGGAAATCAAGGGCCTGATCGGTGACTCGGTGGGCAAGATCGGCACGGGCAGCGCGCTGGTGCACCAGGCCGGCACCACCATGACCGAGGTGGTGGAAAGCATACGCCACGTCTCGCAAATCATTGGCGACATCGCCCAGGCCAGCGCCGAGCAGACCCAGGGCATCGCGCAGGTCAACCTGGCCATGGGCGACATGAACAGTGTCACACAACAAAACGCGGCCCTGGTGGAACACGCGGCCAGCGCCGCCCAGGCCCTGCAAGACCAGGCCGCGCAGCTGGAGCAGCTGGTGCGCACCTTCCAGCTGCCCACCAACGCCTGACGGTGCGGGCCTGCCCCGCGCTTGGCTTCAGCTGACCGTGGCTGAGGGCCGTTCGGCCACCCGGTCGCGCCAGGCCTGCAGGGCCATCAGGCCCTCGGCCTTGGGGCTGAACTTCATCAGCCGGGCAAACTCCAGCGCACAAAAGGCCGTGATGTCGGCCACGGTGAAGCGCTCACCCGCCATCCATGCCTGGGTTTGCAGCAGTTGGTCAAAACGGGCCGCATAGTCGCGCACCTTGGCCATTTGGGCCTGACCGTATTCCGCGAACTGGGGCTGCTCCAGCGCGGCCAGGCCGGGGTGGGTGTGGCGGATGACCTGGGCAATGGGCACCATCAAATACCACTCGGCACGGCGGTCGGCCATTTCGATGAAGGCGCGTTCATCGGCGTTGTGGCCCATGAGGTTGGGCTCGGGGTGCTGGCCTTCCAGCCAGGTGCAGATGGCGCGGCTTTCCGACAGGGTGCGGCCATCGTCCAGCTGCAGGGTGGGCACGGTGGTCAGTGGGTTGAGGCCGCGGTAGGCGTCGCTGCGGTGCTCGTGGGCATTGATGTCCACGGCCACCAGCTCGATGCCGGTGAGGCCTTTTTCAGCCATGAACATGGTCACGCGACGGGGGTTGGGCGCGCGGGGGGTGACGTACAGCTTCAAGGCGAGTCTCCTGGTGGGTTGGGTAAGCCCGGTTGGGCTGGGTGCCCACATCGGCTGGTCAGGCACCGCATGCCATTGTGCGGGCTGCGTGGCCACAGGCTTGGAACGGGCGCGTCACCGCCCGCTCCGCTCCCCCAGCGTCAGGCCCGCACCGCTTGCGGCTGGGCCATGGGTCCGCCCGCCACCTGCTCGGTGGCTAGGCGCCCCAACTCGCGCAGCGCCTTGCGCTCGCGCTCACCCCACGCGCCCGCAAAACTCAGGCGCATGCAGTGGTTGAAGCGGTCGGTGGCCGAAAACAAAGCGCCCGGGCCAAACGTGATGCCCTGAGCCGCCCCTTGGTGAAACAGCGCCAGGCTGTCGCTGCCCGCCGGCAACTCCACCCACAGGGTGTAGCCCGAGGGCGGGTCGCTGATGCGGGTGCCGCGCGGAAAGCTGGCGCCGATGAGCCGCCTGGCCTCGGCCAGCCGCTCTTTCATTTGTGCACTGATGCGGCGCATGCGCGCCTCGTAACTGCTTTGGGTGAGCAGGTCGGCCAGGGCGTGTTCCAGCACCGCGTTGGTGGCGCCGCCGTGCACGCGCTTCAAGGTGGCCACGGCGTTGCGCCAACGGCCCGCATCCACCCAACCGAGGCGGATGCCGGGCGCCACCGTTTTGGAGAACGAGCCGCACACCATCACCCAGCCATCGGCATCAAAGGCCTTGGCGGCCTTGCGGCGTTCGTCAGCGGCCATGAGGTCGTTGAACACCACGTCTTCTATCAGCGGCACGCCCCGGCTGGCCAGCAGCTTCACCAGTGCCCGCTTGTCGGCATGGGGCATGACCGCGCCCAAAGGGTTGGACAGCGTGGGCACGGCCAGCATGGCCTTGACGGGCTGGGTGTCCAGCGCCAGCTGCAACGCGGGCAAGGACAGCCCCGTGCGCGGGTGGGTGGGAATTTCCAGCGCACGCAGGTTGAGCGACTCCAGCAGGTCCAGAAAACCGAAGTGTGTGGGCGACTCCAGCGCCACCACGTCGCCTGGCTGGGTCACGGCCCGCAGGCACAGGCTGACGGCATGGATGCAGCTGGAGGTGATGGTCACGTCCTCCGCCCGCAGCTCACACCCCAGGTGCAGCGCCCGGCGCACCACCGCCTCGCGCAAGGCCAGTTCGCCGGGGCCGTTGCTGTAGTCGATCAGGCTGCGCCTGTGCACCCGCGTGGCCCGGCTGACCGCCACGCGCACGGGCTCCTCGTCAAAGAAATCGCGGTCACGGGGGCAGGCACCGCCAAAGCTGCACCCCCGCTCACCCTCCAGCGAATCTTCGAACAGATCGGTGCGGCTGGGCCGTTTGACCACCAGGCTGTGCGCGGGTGGCTTGCTGACCATGGGCAGGGCAATGGGCCGCTTGCGCGGCGCCACGAAGTATCCGGCCTTGGGCCGCGCCTGCACCTGCCCCCGCTCTTCCAGCCAGCGGTAGGCCTGCACCGCGGTGGACACGGCCACCCCCTCCTGTGCGGCACTGTCGCGCACCGAGGGCAGGCGCTGACCCGCTTTGAACGCCCCGGACTCGATGAGCCCGGCCAGGCGGGTGGCCATTTGCACATAGCGTGGCACAGGCCTGTCGGGGGCAGGCTCGGACAGATCGGTGGCGGGCGGCGTGGCCACAGTGTGCAGGTGCAACGGCGGGTTCATGGCCCAACCATTCTGCCCCAGCACCCGCCAGACACGCGCCGAATCTGTGCGGCGCCACAGCACAGTTGCCCGCCAACCCAACCGGTACAGATGCCTGTGTGTCTCGACTGCTCCCCCACACACCGGCCGCCACTGTGTGTGGCGGCCCCGGTCAGAACACCGGACAGTGGAGTCACCACACACGGAGGTTCACACCATGCCCACATTGCCCCCTGCCACCACACTTCGCCCCGGCCAGACGCGGGTCATCAACGCCAGCGAGGGCGTGACCATCCAGGTCTTGCAAGGGCGGCTGTGGGTGACCCGCCCCGACGACCGGCAAGACCACTTCCTGACATCCGGCCAGGACATGCTGCTGACCGACCAACTGGTGGTGGTGGAGCCTGACCACCCGGCGGGCCCGGGTCCGTTGTGCGAGGTGCGCTATGTGCTGCTGCCCCAGTCGCGCCAGACCACACCCGGGCAGCGGGAGACAGCGCCCTCCCCGGCTGTGCACTCGGCCACTGCCGACAACCGGCTGCGTGGCTGGGGCCAGTTGCTGGGTTGGGTGCGGCGAGGTTGCCTGAGCCTATTCTCATCGAAAAAGGCGTCTACCGCTTGATGGTATTGGTGTTTTAGCTATAAAAAAACCCACCCTGAAGACCAGGGTGGGTGGGGTGCCAATGCACATTGGCCAGCGCTGCGCCGAGCGCACCGTTCACCGGCGCAGGGCGACAGCGTGGCGGCAGATCAGGCGGTCACGCCCTTGGCGTTGTCCACGTACTCTTCGATCTGGTCGAAGTTCAGGTACTTGTAGATGTTGGCGCCGTCCTTGTTCACGATGCCCATGGCGGCGTGGTATTCCTCCACCGTGGGGATCTTGCCCAGCTTGGACGCGATGGCGGCCAGCTCGGCCGAGGCCAGGAACACGTTGGTGTTCTTGCCCAGGCGGTTGGGGAAGTTGCGGGTGGAGGTGGACACCACGGTCGCGCCTTCGCGCACCTGGGCCTGGTTGCCCATGCACAGGCTGCAACCGGGCATTTCGGTGCGGGCACCGGCGGCGCCGAAGCTGGCGTAGTGGCCTTCCTTGATCAGCTCGGACTCGTCCATCTTGGTGGGTGGTGCCACCCACAGCTTGACGGGGATGTCGCGGCTGCCGCCCAGCAGCTTGGCAGCGGCACGGAAGTGGCCGATGTTGGTCATGCACGAACCGATGAAGGCTTCATCGATTTTGGTGCCGGCCACTTCGCTCAAGGTCTTGGCATCGTCGGGGTCGTTGGGGCAGCACAGGATGGGTTCCTTGATGTCGGCCAGGTCGATCTCGATGACGGCGGCGTACTCGGCGTCCTTGTCGGCTTCGAGCAGGTTGGGGTTGGCCAACCAGGCTTCCACTTTCTCGATGCGGCGCTGCAGGGTGCGCTTGTCTTCGTAGCCGTCGGCGATCATGTTCTTCATCAGCACGATGTTGCTGGTGAGGTATTCCTTGATCGGCTCGGGGTTGAGCTTGATGGTGCAACCGGCGGCAGAACGCTCGGCCGATGCGTCGGACAGCTCAAACGCCTGTTCCACCTTCAGGTCGGGCAGGCCTTCGATTTCCAGGATGCGGCCCGAGAAGATGTTCTTCTTGCCGGCCTTGGCCACGGTCAACAGACCGGCCTTGATGGCGTACAGCGGAATGGCGTGCACCAAATCGCGCAGGGTCACGCCGGGCTGCATGCTGCCCTTGAAGCGCACCAGCACCGACTCGGGCATGTCCAGGGGCATCACACCAGTGGCGGCACCGAAGGCCACCAAACCAGAGCCTGCGGGGAAGGAAATGCCGATGGGGAAGCGGGTGTGGCTGTCGCCACCGGTGCCCACGGTGTCGGGCAGCAGCAGGCGGTTGAGCCAGCTGTGGATCACGCCGTCACCGGGGCGCAGGGACACGCCGCCGCGGCTGCTGATGAACTTGGGCAGCTCGCGGTGGGTTTTCACGTCCACTGGCTTGGGGTAGGCAGCGGTGTGGCAGAACGACTGCATCACCAGGTCGGCGCTGAAGCCCAGGCAGGCCAGGTCTTTCAGTTCGTCGCGGGTCATGGGGCCGGTGGTGTCCTGGCTGCCCACCGTGGTCATGCGGGGCTCGCAGTAGGTACCGGGGCGCACGCCCTGGCCTTCGGGCAGGCCCACGGCACGGCCGACCATTTTCTGGGCCAGCGTGAAACCGGCTTTGGTTTCCTTGGGGGGCGTGGGCAGGCGGAACAGCGTGGAAGCGGGCAGACCCAGGAACTCGCGGGCCTTGCCGGTCAGGGCGCGGCCGATGATGAGGTTGATTCGGCCGCCGGCGCGGACTTCGTCGAACAGCACATCGCTCTTGAGTTTGAACTCGGCCACGGTTTCGCCGTTTTTCACCAGCTTGCCGTCGTAGGGCATGACGTCGATCACGTCACCCATTTCGAGCTTGCTGACGTCCACTTCGATGGGCAGCGAGCCGGAGTCTTCCTGGGTGTTGAAGAAGATGGGGGCAATCTTGCCGCCCAGCGTCACACCGCCAAAGCGCTTGTTGGGCACAAAGGGGATGTCCTGGCCGGTGGCCCAGATCACGCTGTTGGTGGCGGATTTGCGGCTGGAGCCGGTGCCAACCACGTCGCCCACATAGGCCACGAGGTGGCCTTTTTTCTTCAGGTCTTCGATGAACTGCATGGGGCCGCGCTTGCCGTCTTCCTCGGGCTTGAAGGCCGCGTCGGGACGGGTGTTCTTCAACATCGCCAGGTAGTGCAGGGGGATGTCGGGGCGGGTGGTCGCGTCGGGGGCGGGCGACAGGTCGTCGGTGTTGGTCTCGCCGGGCACCTTGAAGACGGTGACGGTGATCTTTTTCTCGACTTCGGGGCGGCTGGTGAACCACTCGCCGTCGGCCCAGCTCTGCATCACTTCCTTGGCTTTGGCATTGCCGGCCTTGGCTTTTTCAGCGACGTCGTTGAAGAAGTCGAACATCAACAGGGTTTTCTTCAGCGCCGCGGCAGCCACACCGGCGACTTCGGCGTCGTCCAGCAGCTCAATCAGGGGGTGGACGTTGTAGCCGCCCACCATGGTGCCCAGCAGCTCGGTGGCTTTGGCTTTGGAGATCAGACCCACGCTGATGTCACCGTGTGCCACGGCAGCCAGGAAACTGGCCTTGACCTTGGCCGCGTCATCCACCCCGGGCGGTACGCGGTGGGTGAGCAGGTCCATCAGGAAAGCGTCTTCGCCCGCAGGCGGGTTCTTGATCAGCTCGATCAGGGCCTCGACCTGCTTGGCATCCAAAGGCAGCGGGGGAATGCCCAGCGCAGCGCGCTCGGCTGCGTGTTCACGATAAGCTTTCAACATGGCAATCTCCATTCAGTAAAAAGAAGAGGAAACAACAAACTTGAACAAAATTTCCGGCCCTATTGGGCATCGAGCAGGCTGGGCAAGGGGTTGAGCTTCATGGCCTGCGCCACACTCCGCTGGACCGCGTTGGCACACTCATCGGCCAGGCGGCGGCCCAGTTTTTGACTCATCAGCATGGATTTGTTGGCCAACTGAATCCACACGGCGCCCTGGT
Organism: Polaromonas sp.; assembly: GCA_013823635.1. Lineage (GTDB taxonomy): Bacteria > Pseudomonadota > Gammaproteobacteria > Burkholderiales > Burkholderiaceae_C > UBA2334. Next base: position 22,615 of record PNML01000038.1, read on the forward strand.
GCGCATCTTCCAGCCGGACAGCCCCCGTCCGGCTCTCCACTGGCCGCATCCGGAAGACCATTTTTTGCAACTGCAGGCGAAAGTAACCGGGCGTTTTGGGATCGGCGTCCAGCTGAACCGATTGGCCCAGCTCACACGACAACGCGCCCACGTGCACGGCACTGGCCACGCCCAACTCCGCCTCGGTGAGCGCCGGTTCGACCACCTCAGGTGCGGGCGCAACGGCCTTGCGCACTGGCTGGGCCGAGGCTGCGCCGACCCCCAGGCTCAGGGACAACAGCGCCGCGCAAACCAGCAGGCGACCAGGACGAAAAACAGTCGAACGCATGACGCAACCTTTCATCCAACAGAGGGGGATGGCGCAAAAAATGCCGCCACATTTTTCGGCATGGTGCGCCCGGTTTGGTGGGCGCGCTCCAGCGTTTGCCAATAAAACCTGTAGCTGGCACGGTCATGCAATTGGCCTTGCACCTGTATCGGCGCCCAACCGGCTTGCACAGCCAGTGCAATGATGTGGGCAGCCTCACCCACTTCGTCTGCGGTGGGCGCGAACACCTCCACCACCGTCCGAATCTGGTCCGGGTGAATGCTCCACATCCGGGTGTAGCCCATGTCATCGCGGGCCCTCAGGGCGGCCCTGCGCAGGGCCGACAGGTCCCGAAACTCGGTCACCACACAGTGTGAGGGCACTTTGCCATGGGCATGCGCTGCACTGGCCAAGGCCAGCTTGGCGCGCACCACCAGTGGGTGCTCAAACTGTCCCACCACACCCATGGCAGACGCCGGTATGGCACCACCATGAGCGGACACAAAATCCATCAGCCCAAAACTGAGTGACTGGACACGGGGATGGGCCGCCACGTCAAAGCTGTGGTGCACCGCCAGCGGCGACTCGATCAGCACATGCAGGGGCACAGCCGAGGCCCCCTGTGCGTCCATGGCCGCCACAGCGGCCTCGACGCAGGCCACGGACTCCACCTTGGGCAGCATGACAAACGCCGGTCGCCGCACGGCTGGGGCCAGCAAGGTCTGAATGTCAGCCTGAAAGGCCGCATGGTCAACGGGATGAACCCGCACCCCCACCCGCGCACCGGGGGCAGCGCCATTCAACAACTCGGCCACCAAGGCGGCGTGTTCGGCCTCGCCACCCACGGGTGCGCCGTCTTCGCAGTCCAGCGTGACATCGAACACGCACGCACCGAACTCTTGCGTGAGCTCGGCTTGCAACTGCAAGCTCTTGCGCATGCGCGAGCCGACGCCGCTGTAGTGGTCACACACGGGCAACACCCAAGCACCTGCCTGCGCCCCTCGCAGCACGCTGCGCGGGTGCAGGGAGGCAACCACAGCGGCTTGGGTGGTCAAGGCCTGGTCCGAGCGGGTGGTTACCAAGTGGTTACAGCAGGTGCTTGACGCCGTCCTGCTCGCCCTGCAGCTCGGCCAAGGTCTTGTTGATGCATTCCTGGCTGAACGCGTCGATGGGCAGACCTTCGACGATCTTGTACTCGCCGCCTTCGCAGGTGACGGGGTAGCCGAACATGACTTCCTTGGGAATGCCGTATTCGCCATTGGACGGAATGCCCATGGTGACCCACTTGCCATTGGTACCCAGGGCCCAGTCACGCATGTGGTCGATGGCCGCGTTGGCGGCGGAAGCAGCAGAAGACACACCACGGGCGGCGATGATGGCGGCGCCACGCTTGCCCACGGTGGGCAGGAACACGTCCTTGTTCCACACTTCGTCGTTGATCATGTCCTTGACGGACTGTCCATCGATGGTGGCGAAACGGTAGTCGGCATACATGGTGGGCGAGTGGTTGCCCCACACGGCCAGCTTCTCGATGGATGCCACAGGCTTACCGGTCTTGGCAGCGATCTGGCTGGCGGCGCGGTTGTGGTCCAGGCGCAGCATGGCGGTGAAATTGCCGGGCTTGAGGTCGGGGGCCGACTTCATGGCGATGTAGGCATTGGTGTTGGCGGGGTTGCCCACCACCAGCACCTTGACGTTGCGGCTGGCCACGGCGTTCAGGGCCTTGCCCTGTGCGGTGAAGATCTGGGCGTTGGCGGCCAGCAGGTCGGCACGCTCCATGCCGGGGCCACGGGGACGGGCGCCGACCAACAGGGCGTAGTCGGTGTCCTTGAAGGCTTCCATCGGGTCGCTGTGGGCTTCAATGCCAGCCAGCAGCGGGAAGGCGCAGTCTTCCAGCTCCATGATCACGCCCTTCAGGGCCTCCTGGGCTTTCTCCATCGGCACCTCCAACAACTGCAGGATCACGGGCTGGTCCTTGCCCAGCATTTCACCGGAGGCAATGCGGAACAACAGCGCGTAACCGATCTGACCTGCGGCGCCGGTGACGGCGACTCGTACGGGATTCTTGGACATGGTGAGGACTCCTGAGTGAGGGTGATGAAGCAAAAAAGATGTGCGAGATTCAACCTGAAAAACCGGTGATACACCCCAAAACGAATGGGTTGACCAGTTTCTAAGCCACTGTCAAGTGTACCCCTGTTGACAGGCGCACGTCAATTTGTCTTATGTCTTATATAAGATATGATTGACCAGAGACAAACATGAACACCAACAGCCCAGCCAACACCGCCAACGAGACGCATGGCACCGCAGAAGCCATGACGACTCCAGGCTCCCTGCCCAGCGCCACGCCCGCATTCAGTCCGCTGTACCAACAGATCAAAACGCTGATTCTGAAGAGCCTGCAAGGCGGCGAATGGAAACCCGGCGATGTGATCCCCAGTGAGCAGGACCTCGCGGTCCGATTCAAAGTCAGCCAAGGCACGGTGCGCAAAGCCATCGACGAACTTGCGGCCGACAACCTCGTGGTGCGCCGTCAGGGCAAGGGCACTTTTGTCGCCACGCATGCCGAGCGTCACATCCAGTACCGCTTTCTGCGACTGCAGGCCGACAACGGCGAGGAAATGCGCGCCGAACGAAAAATCGTGGAGTGTCGGCGACTCAGGGCCAGCGCCGAAATTTCACGGCTGCTGGGCCTGCGCAGCGCCGACCCGGTGGTGTTCGTCCGGCGGGTTCTGGCGTTTCAGGGCACACCGACCATTCTCGAAGACGTGTGGCTGCCTGGAACCCCCTTCAAAGGCCTGTCCCTGGAGGCCCTGTCATCCGATCAAGGCCCCATGTACGCCTTCTTCGAAAGCGAGTTTGGCGTGCGCATGGTCAGGGCCAACGAAAAGATCAAGGCCGAGGGCGCTTCTGCAGAAGCGGCCACCCTGCTGGGTGTCCCCCCCGGTCACCCCTTGTTGAGTGTGGAAAGGATTGCCTACACCTACAACGATGTCCCCATGGAACTCAGGCGCGGCATCTACCGCACGGACAGCCACCACTACAAAAACGAACTCAGTTGACCAACCCACTCGTCCAACCCGGTTTTGCAAGTTTGGTGAATGCTGCATTGCAATAGAATTCAGCTGCCATCTTGCACGGTTACAAGGGCGTTACAACCCCTTTTTCACTGACAAAGAAAGTCTCACATGTCCCAGTTGAACAAAACGCGGCCGGAGTTCCGCAACATCAACGCATTCACTGACCTGACCAGCTACCGACTGCCCGCGGCCGGCTGGGTGTCCATCCTGCACCGCATCAGCGGTGCCGTCATGTTTTTGTTGCTGCCCTTCATCGTCTGGATGTTCGACGCCTCCCTGTCGTCGGAAATTTCCCACGAATCCTTCACGGCAGCGTTCTCGGCAGGGCTGGGCTTTGTGCCGGGCTGGTTTGTCAAACTCGTGGTCCTGGGACTGATTTGGGGCTATCTGCACCACCTGTGCGCAGGCCTTCGTCACCTGTACATGGACGCCACCCACAGCGTCTCCAAGGAATTTGGTGCCAGCTCGGCCAAAGTGGTGCTGGTGTTGTCGCTGGGCCTGACCGCTGTCCTGGGTGCCAAGCTGTTTGGCCTGTACTGACACCCGATCCACCTACAACCACTGAAAGAAACAACATGGCTGTGAATTACGGTTCCAAGCGCGTCGTGGTCGGTGCGCACTATGGCGTTCGCGATTTCTTGGCGCAACGCATTTCCGCAGTGCTGATGGCACTGTTCACCCTCATCGTGCTGATCCAAGTGGTCACCACGTCCGGGCCCATCGGCTACGAAGCCTGGGCAGGCATCTTTTCGTCCCAATGGATGAAGGTGCTGACCTTCTCCGTGCTGGTGGCACTGTTCTACCACGCCTGGGTGGGCATGCGGGATCTCTGGATGGACTACGTCAAGCCCGCCGGTATTCGCCTTGCCCTGCACACATTCACCATCGTCTGGCTCGTGGGTTGCATGGGCTGGGCCATTCAAGTTCTCTGGAGGCTCTAAAGCCATGACAAAAGCTTCTTCTGTGACCAAGCGCCGTTTTGATGTTGTGATCGTCGGCGCCGGTGGCTCCGGCATGCGTGCCTCGCTGCAACTGGCCCGCGCCGGCCTGAATGTGGCCGTGCTGTCCAAAGTGTTCCCCACCCGCAGCCACACCGTGGCAGCCCAGGGCGGCATCGGCGCCAGCCTGGGCAACATGAGCGAGGACAACTGGCACTACCACTTCTACGACACCATCAAAGGCTCCGACTGGCTGGGCGACCAGGACGCGATCGAATTCATGTGCCGCGAAGCGGCCAACGCCGTGTACGACCTCGAGCACATGGGCATGCCGTTCGACCGCAATCCGGACGGCACCATTTACCAGCGCCCTTTTGGCGGCCACACCGCCAACTACGGTGAAAAGCCCGTTCAGCGCGCCTGTGCAGCGGCCGACCGCACCGGCCACGCCATGCTGCACACGCTGTACCAGCAAAACGTGCAGGCCCGCACCAACTTCTTCGTCGAGTGGATGGCCCTGGACCTGATCCGCAACGCCGAAGGCGATGTGGTCGGCGTGACCGCCCTCGAAATGGAAACGGGCGATGTGCACATCCTCGAAGCCAAAACCACCCTGCTGGCCACCGGAGGCGCTGGCCGCATTTTTGCCGCCAGCACCAACGCCTTCATCAACACCGGTGACGGCCTGGGCATGGCCGCCCGTGCCGGCATTCCACTGCAAGACATGGAGTTCTGGCAGTTCCACCCCACCGGCGTGGCCGGTGCCGGTGTGCTGCTGACCGAAGGTTGCCGCGGTGAAGGCGCCATTCTGCTCAACAGCAATGGTGAGCGTTTCATGGAGCGCTACGCCCCCACCCTGAAAGACCTGGCCCCCCGCGACTTCGTGTCGCGCTGCATGGACCAGGAAATCAAGGAAGGCCGTGGTTGCGGCCCCAACAAGGACTTTGTCTTCCTGAAGCTGGACCACCTGGGCGCCGAC
>PNML01000039.1 GCA_013823635.1 Polaromonas sp.
CTTGAGCCCCCTGAAGAGTCGTTCAAGACCAGGACGTTGATAGGCTGGGTGTGGAAGCGCAGTAATGCGTTAAGCTAACCAGTACTAATTGCTCGTGCGGCTTGACCCTATAACTTTGATCTCCAAATCTGACGATTTGGGCGATTCAAGAATGTCTATGCCAATGCCTCCATGAAACACATGGCAGCATGCGTTGGTCGCAATCAAAATACCGCTGATCACAGACTCTATGAATTCGTTCGTCCTGTGCAGTGCACACGACGAACACACAGTTATGCCTGATGACCATAGCAAGGTGGTACCACTCCTTCCCATCCCGAACAGGACAGTGAAACGCCTTAGCGCCGATGATAGTGCGGATTCCCGTGTGAAAGTAGGTCATCGTCAGGCTCTTATCCCCCCCCCCTCAGCCCCCATGCCCATCAGCATGGGGGCTTTTGGGCTATAAGCCACCCGTTGTACAGCGGATGGTGTCCTGCGGAGGTTGTCACGACGACATTCCGCAGCGCGGTTTTCTCAGTGCGGGAATAGCTCAGTTGGTAGAGCGCAACCTTGCCAAGGTTGAGGTCGCGAGTTCGAGTCTCGTTTCCCGCTCCAAAGATATGCACCGTCGCCTCGGCCCATGCCAGGTGATGCTTCAAAGCGGTTGACCTGTGAGCCGCATCTTTAGGCCCAAATCCGTTCTTGAATCAGCGTTTGCCAAAGCCGTGGCTTGGTCTATCAGACCTTTACTGTGTAGTTCAAGCAAACATTGGTCAAACGACTGCATGCCTGGCGCTGAGTTTTTGGCTATCGCGGCACGAATTTCATCAATCTTCCCTTTGCTGATGAGATCAGCAATGAACGCGGTTCGCATCATCACCTCGTGGACCAACACCAGGTGTCCCGCTTTTCCAGGGAGCAGGCGTTGTGCAATGACGGATTGAAGGTTCAGTGACAGGTCCATGAGCAATTGGTCGTGTGCCGAGTCGGGAAAAAAATTCAGTATGCGTTTGATGGCCTGGTTCGCGTTGTTGGCGTGCAAGGTGGATATGCACAGGTGACCTGTCTCGGCATACGCAATGGCGTGCTGCATGGTTTCCCTGTCCCGTATCTCACCGATCACAATCACGTTTGGCGCTTGACGCATCGCGTTGCGCAGCGCTGAACCGAAACTCAACGTGTCCACGCCGATTTCGCGTTGATCCACGGTTGAGCGCTGATGGTTGATGAGGAACTCAATGGGGTCTTCAAACGTCAGGATGTGGCCGGGATGGCGGCCAGCACGGTGGTTGATCATGGCCGCCAAGGTGCTGCTTTTGCCCGATCCCGTCGCCCCAACCACCAGCACCAATCCCCTTTGCAATTGGGCAAGTTGGGCCACAACCGGGGGGAGACCCAAGGTGGCGAGGTCCGGGACTTGGCTGTTCACGAACCGGGCGACCATGGCCACTTCACCGCGCTGCTGGTACACGTTGATCCGAAAACGGCCGATGCTTTCTGCCCAATACGAGAAATTCAGCTCTTTTTCGGTTTCAAATCGGGCAATCTGCTCACCACTCAATATCGAATAGGTCAATTCCCGGGTGCGTCCCAAGGGCAATCGCTCATTCCCCAACTGCCGGTGGATGCCCTGTACCTTGAGGCTGGGCATGGCCCCGGTCGTCAGGTAGACATCGGAGGCATTGAGCTCCGCAACATGTCTGAGGATGGCCAATAGGGCCAGTTTGGCTGGTGTCATGGTGTTTTTCTCCCTGTGATCGTGCCCGGCAGTCTAACGGCCGCATGGGGCATGATTTCGCTCCACGGAGTCTTTGTGCCGGTTTGGGTGTCAGGTCAACGCCAGCCAGGCGTCTTCGTCATCACAAAGAGGTGACCAGACTCTTCTCCGGCCAGTCGCCGCGTGCCCTTGATGATTAGGCCGCAGCCCTCCACCGTCGCGGTACCGACCCACACGGCGGAAATGCGTTGGCCGTCATCGGATTCATCCAAAATCATTTCGCCGTCCTCCACGTCTCCAGACAGTTGCGCGGAAGAAAGCTTGGCCTCCCGCTCACCTGCAGAGCCACTGAGCATCAGTGTTCCCTTGACGCTGTTGGCATGCTCACGGTGTCGCTCAAACCGCAGCGAACCTCGGTACCGCACCTCGCCAGACCTCTGGGGGAGGAGTCCGGTTGATGGGGGCAAATCGAAGAAGTCCGCGTTCCACTGGCCGTACAGCCATTGGGTGGTGAGGTCAACGGGCGCGATACAGGTGGACTGTATGGTCGTCGCTGGTCTGGGTACGTTCTGTGAGTTTGCGCCGGTGATGGCCACCGACGCAGCCATCAAAACAAGCGATCTGACGGACGGAACGATACAGGACGCCGAAGACAGGTGGTACAGAGCAGGCATGGGCATGTTCAAACGGTGGTAGCAGGTGGGGTTTTGGCGCGTTGCGCAAACTCTGCCCGAAGGGCCCGCAGCTTTTCCCGGGGGTCTTCGCGGGTGGTGTGTGGGTCCAAGGCCATCTCCGCGATGAACCGGCTGGGTTTGCCGGTGACGAACTCACGGCCCTTCTTGCGGCGCTTGAGCCAGCTCACCACCAGAGAGTTGCGTGCACGGGTGATGCCCACATACATCAGCCTTCGTTCTTCTTCCAGGCGTTGTGCGATCTGATCCGCAGGCAGGTCGGTGACATCGTCCAGCTTGAAGGGCAGCAGTCCTTCGTTGACGCCGACCAGCATCACATGGGGCCATTCCAGCCCTTTGGAGGCGTGCAGTGTGGACAGTGTCACCACGTTCTGGTCCTGTTCCCGTTCGGAAATGGTGGAGAGCAAGGCAATGGTCTGCGCCACTTCCAGCACGGTTTTGCGTTCGGATTCGGTGCCCACGCCAGCGGTGTCCTGGATCTGGCCGCCACAACGCTGGGCCATCCAGTCACAGAACTCCACCACATTGTTCCAGCGCGCGGCCGCAGCCTTCTCGTTGTCTTCGCCGTCGTACAGGTGCTGTTCGTAGCCGATGTCGACGAGCCACTCCGTCAGGAATGTGCGGGCGTTGTCCGCACCCGTGGTGTGGCGGGCGCGGTGTTCCAGTTCATTCAGGGTGCGACCAAATTCGTGCAGCGAAGCCACCGCGCGGTTGCTCAGCGCAGCGCCGAGGGAGTGGGAAAACAGGGCATCGAACAGGCTGAGTTTGTACTTGCCCGCGAACTCACCCAGTGCCTGCAGCGTTTGGTGACCCACGCCCCGCTTGGGCGTGGTGATGGCCCGCATGAAGGCAGGGTCATCATCGTTGTTGACCAGCAGCCGCAACCAGGCACACAAGTCCTTGATCTCGGCGCGGTCGAAAAAACTGGTGCCCCCCGACACCTTGTAGGGAATCTGGGCGCGCCGGAGCGCCACCTCGAACACCCGCGCCTGGTGGTTGGCGCGGTAAAGCAGGCAAAAGTCGCGGTATTCCCTGTGCGGGCTGGCCAGTGGGCCCGCCCCGGACCGCAGACCTTGTATGCGGGCCACCATGCGGTCGGCCTCATGCTCCTCGCTGTCGGCCGCGACGACACGCACCGGCTCCCCTTCGCCCAGGTCGCTCCAGAGCTTCTTGGGGAACAGTTTGGGGTTGGGGCCAATGACGTTGTTGGCGGCTCGCAAAATGGCGCCAGTGGATCGGTAGTTCTGCTCCAGTTTGATGACCTGCAGCGCTGGGAAGTCCACCGGCAGCTTTTTCAGGTTGTCCAGCGTGGCGCCGCGCCAGCCGTAGATGCTTTGGTCGTCATCGCCCACGGCGGTGAAACGGGCGCGCTCGCCCACCAGCAGCTTGAGCAATTCGTACTGGGTGGCATTGGTGTCCTGGTACTCGTCCACCAGCACGTGGCCCATTTGCTGCTGCCATCGCTCGCGCACATCGGCGTGCTGTTGCAGCAGCTTCAGGGGAAGCCCGATGAGGTCGTCGAAATCGACGGCCTGGTAGGCGCTCAGGCGCTCCTGGTACCGGGCCATCAGCACCGCGGTGCTGCGCGCCTCGTCGGTGAGCGCTTGGGCCAATGCGTCATCCGCGCTCAGGCCAGCGTTTTTCCAGGCGCTGATGGTCCACTGCCATTGCCTGGCGGTGTTGGCGTCGGTGGTGCCGCCACAGTCTTTCAGGATGCCGACGATGTCGTCGGCGTCCAGGATGCTGAATTTTTCCTTCAGCCCCAACACCGCACCGTCCTGTCGCAGCATGCGCACGCCCAGTGCGTGAAACGTGCAGATGAGCACCTTCTGCGCCCCTTTGCCCACCAGTTGGCGGGCCCGTTCGCGCATTTCCGCAGCGGCCTTGTTGGTGAAGGTGATGGCGGCGATCCGTTCGGGCGCCAAACCGGCCTCGATCAGTCGGGCAATTTTGTGGGTGATGACGCGGGTTTTGCCCGACCCCGCCCCGGCCAGCACCAGGCAGGGGCCGCCCAGATGCAGCACCGCCGCTTGTTGGGCAGGGTTGAGGCCAATGGTGAGGGACGAAGGGGCGGCAGCGGGAAACGACAAAACGACAGCAGACCAAAAAGAGCAGGGAAAGGGGCACGCCGGACACCACGCCGCGTGGCGGGCTCGGTGTGGCACGGGAGTGGTCATGGGCATCCCGGCTCGCACAGCGGCAGCGCCCCGACAAACCCAAGGACCAGCCCCAGATTGTCGCGCGTGGCGACCATGGCCGCCACCGACCTGACACAATCGCGCCGTGCTGAACATTCTGTGGGTGACTTTCCCCTTCTTCGCCTTGGTGGCGTGTGGCTTTTTGGCTGCGCGACGACGCATGCTGCCGTTGGACGCCATCGGTGGCCTGAACGGCTTTGTGCTGTTTTTTGCCCTGCCGTGCATGCTCTACCGGTTCGGCTCCACCACCCCCATTGCCCAGCTGCTGGATGCCTCGGTGTTGGGCGTGTACCTGCTGTGCGCACTGGTGATGGTGGCCTTTGCCGTGGCAATGACCATGAATGAGCGCATCCGCTGGAACGATGCCAGCCTGGGCGCCCTGGTGGCGGCCTTTCCCAACACCGGCTTCATGGGGGTGCCGCTGCTGGCGACCCTCATGGGGCCCAAAAGCGTGGGGCCGGTGATTGTGCTCATCGTCGTGGACATGGTGGTGACCAGCTCCTTGTGCATTGCCCTGTCGCGCCTGGATGGGGCGCAAGGCGGCCTGAAGGGTGCGCTGGTCGCTGCGCGCAAGGCATTGGCCGGCGTGGCGACCAACCCCATGCCCTGGGCCATTTTGCTGGGCGGTGTGGCTTCGGCCGTGGACTTCCAGCTGCCCAAGCCGCTGGAAAAAACCGCCTGGCTGCTGGCCGACGCGGCGTCGCCGGTGGCCTTGTTCACCATCGGGGCGGTGCTGGCACGGGCACAAATGACCGTGGACCATCCCACCCCCTGGACCGACTACGTGCCGGTGGCGCTGCTGAAGCTGTTCCTGCACCCGCTGCTGGTGTTGGCCGTCGGCGTGGCGGCCATTCAGGTCGGGGTTCCGCTGGAGCGCTACACACTGACCGTGATGGTGCTGGTGGCTGCATTGCCCAGCGCCAGCAACGTGTCATTGCTGGCCGAGCGCTTCCAGGCCGACACCGGGCGCATTGCCCGGATCATTCTGGTGTCCACCGTGGCAGCATTTTTCACCTTCTCGGGCGCCGTGGCCCTGATGACCTGAGTTCGCCCGCGCCAGCCATGAAGCCGTTGGACAAGCGACGGCGGTCAGATTTTAAATAAAAATAACATCCAGCGCTTATACGGTATGTGTTTTAAGCTATTGAATTGAGACTGGGTCCACATCCATGACCCAGCGGATGAGGCCCTTGGCCTGAGGCAAGCTGCGGCATGTGGCCAGCACCGGGTGCCACTGGGCCAGCAGGTGTTGCAACGCGGGTCGGGAGACGCTTTCCAGCAGCATGTGCGCCCGCTCCACGTTGGCCACGCGCTGAATGGTCAGCGGCACCGGCGGGTACAGCGTGACGTGTTCTGCGCCCGGCAGGTTGCGAGCGGCGTCGCGGGCCGCCAGCAAAAAGGCCTGGGCAGCGGCCTGTGTGCGGGCGTCCGCACGCAAGAGGGCCTGGTGGCTCATGGGCGGCATCTGGGCCGACTGGCGCTCAGCCAGCTGTTGGGCGGCAAACGCCGCAAAGTCGTGCCGTTGCAAGGCAGCAAACAGGGGGTGGCCGGGGTTCCAGGTGGGTACCCAGACCTCGGCGTGGGCGCCCAGGCTGGCGTCGCGTCCGGCCCGCCCGCCGGCTTGCATCAACAGCGAAAAGAGGCGCTCAGGGGCGCGGTAGTCGCTGGCGAACAGGCCGGCATCGACGTTGAGCGCGGCCACCAGGCTGATGCGCCGGAAGTCGTGCCCCTTGGCCACCATCTGTGTGCCCACCAGCACATCCACTTCTCCGCCGTGCATGCGGTCCAGCTGCGCCTCCAGACTGCCTTTCTGGCGGGTGGTGTCGGCATCCATGCGGGCCACCCGGATGGCCTGTCCATCGGGGCGGGTCTGGCCACCCAACAGGGCGGTGACCTGTTCTTCCAGCTGCTCGGTTCCCTTGCCGATGGGGGTGATGTCCAGGTTGCCGCAGTCGGGGCAGGCCCGTGGCACACGCTCGGTGAAGCCGCAATGGTGGCAGCGCAGCGTGCGGTCCAGTTTGTGGAACACGCGGTAGGCGCTGCAGCTGGGGCAATGGCTTTTCCAGCCGCAGGCGTGGCAGGCCAACACGGGCGCATAGCCCCGGCGGTTCAGCAGCACCAACGACTGTTCTCCCCGGGCCGCGCGTTCCGCCATGGCCGCTACCAAGGCGGTGGGCAGCACCGTGCCCTTGGGCTGGCGGGCCATGTCCACCACGCGCAGGGTGGGCAGTGGGCCGCCGCCCACGCGGCTGGGCATGTCCAGCCGCAGGTAGCGGCCCTGGGCCGCGGCGTGCCAGCTTTCCAGTGAGGGGGTGGCTGAACCCAACACCACCTGGCAGCCAGGCCCATGCTTGCTCTCCAGCTGGGCCCGGTAAATGGCCAGGTCGCGGGCGGAGTAGCGGGCGCCATCCTGGCTCTTGTAGCTGGGGTCGTGTTCTTCGTCCACCACAATCAACCGCAGGCGGGGCAAGCTGGCCAATACGGCCATGCGGGTGCCCAGCACAATCCGCGCCTGGCCCAGGTGGCCAGCGAGCCAGCTGCCCAGCCGTTGTGCGGGGGTCATGCCGCTGTGCATGGGCACCACCAGGTGCTCGCCAAACCGGGCCGCAAAGCGCGCCAGCAGTTGTGGCGTGAGGTTGATTTCCGGCACCAACACCAACACCTGGGCGAGCGGGTCCTGGTGCAGCAACCGCGCAGCCGCCTGCAGGTAGACCTCGGTTTTGCCGCTGCCGGTGGTGCCGAACAGCAGCGTCGGCTGCGTGGCCACGGCCAGGGCATCCAGGCAGGCTTGCTGCTCCGAGCTCAGGGTGGGTGGGTCTGCCTTTGTTGGGGGGGGGCTGGCGGCGTGCGTGGGCGAGTCGGCAGCGGAGCGCTTGCGGTGTTTGGCCAGGCGGCGTTGCCACTGGTCGGGTTGCAGGTCGCGCAGTTGGGGTGGCAGGGCGGCCAGCGCCACTTCTCCCAGGCTGCGCTGGTAGTAGCGGGCGGCAAACGCCACCAGCAAGCGCCAGCTGTCGCCCAACGGGGGGCAGCCCGGCAGCGTGGCTGACACGGCCCGCCACTGGCCGGGGTCCACCCCTTCAGGCGGCCCATCCGCGCTGGACCACACCACGCCCAGCACATCCCGCTTCCCCAGGGGCACGCGCACCAGACTGCCGGGTGCCAGGGGCTCCCTGGTCTGGTAGCCCAGGGTGCCACCCAGGGCGCGGTGCGCCGGCATGGGTACCACCACATTGCTCCAGTGGAGGGGGGGCGGATGTTCAGACCAACTCATGAAAGTGCACGTAAGTCATTGATTTGTCACTGGTTCAGCAGTCATCCAAGTTTTCTGTGGATAACTTTGTTGATATCGTGTCCAAACCGCAGCCTAAGCCAGAGAAATCAAGGGTTTCATTGGTTTGCCCGCGAAAAAGGCAGTTTTATGAAACCCATACAAATCAAGCACTTACGGTCGCTAGGTGTTTGATAGCGTGGGGTGTTCAAGGTGCTGCGGTGCAGCATGCCGTCCGAACTTTTTTGTGCATAACCACCATTTGTCAAGCCCGTTTCCGGCGTTTTTCTGTGCTAGGCGCAGGAGCGGCGGCAGGGCAAACCACCGCGTGCCTTTGGGGCCCTTGTGGTGGCTGCTATCGGATCTGTCGCATGCCGGGCCGGGCCGGGCCTGGGTCAGGCTTGTTGCCGCATGCGCTTGGAGTGGCCGTGAACGGCCTCAACCAGGGCCGCCACGCTCTCGGGCGGGGTGAATTGGCTGATGCCGTGGCCCAGGTTGAAGATGTGGGTGGGGCCTGTGGTGGCGCGGTCGGTGTGGGGCAGACCAAAGCTGTCCAGCACACGGATGGCTTCGGTCTGAATCTGCTCGGGCGAGGCAAACAGCACGTTGGGGTCCAGGTTGCCCTGCAAAGCTTTGCCGGGGCCACCCACGTCGCCACCGACCATGCGCCGGGCTTTGCTGAGGTTGACCGTCCAGTCCAGGCCCAGCACGTCGCAGGGCAGGGTGTTCATGTCTTCCAGCCACAGGCCACCGCCTTTGGTGAACACAATGTGCGGAATGCGCACGCCGTCGTGTTCCTTTTTGAGCTGGTCCAGCACGCGGCGGGTGTAGGCCAGGCTGAAATCCTGGAAGTTGCCATCGGCCAGCACGCCCCCCCAGCTGTCGAACACCATCACGGCCTGGGCGCCCGCTTCAATCTGGGTGTTGAGGTACAGCGCCACAGCATCGGCGTTGATGGCCAGGATGCGGTGCATCAGGTCGGGGCGGCTGTACATCAGGGTTTTGACGGCGCGGTAGTCGTCCGATCCGCCGCCTTCCACCATGTAACAGGCCAGTGTCCAGGGGCTGCCCGAGAAGCCGATCAGGGGCACGCGGCCATTGAGGGCTTTGCGGATGCTGGTGACGGCATCAAACACGTAACGCAGCTTGTCCATGTCGGGCACGGCCAGCGCGTTCACGGCGGCCTCGTCGCGCACGTGGCGTGCGAACTTGGGGCCTTCGCCCAACGCAAAGCTCAGGCCCAGGCCCATGGCGTCTGGCACGGTGAGGATGTCGCTGAACAGGATGGCCGCGTCCAGTGGGAAACGCTCCAGCGGCTGCAAGGTCACTTCAGTGGCGTAGTCCGTGTTGGTGGCCAGGCCCATGAAGCTGCCTGCCTTGGCGCGGGTGGCACGGTACTCGGGCAGGTAGCGGCCGGCCTGGCGCATCAGCCAGATGGGGGTGTGCTCGGTGGCTTGGCGCAGGCAGGCGCGCAGGAAAGTGTCGTTATGCAGGGGGGCGAAGCTCATCGGTGGGGTCCACAGGTTCTGTTTGGGTGCAGGGGGCATTATCCCCGCCGTGCCCATGCGGGCCGCGTGCCCCTCCGGGCGCTCAGCGCCTGGCCAGCGCGTCCCTGACCTCTTGCACGCTCAGCACCTCGGACAACACCTGGACCGGCTGGCCGGGCGTGTGCAGTGCGTAGGTGGGCACACCGCTGCGTTGCAGGAGCGCCAGTGCCTGCGTCACGGCGGGGTCACGGCGGGTCCAGTCGGCACGCAGCAGCGCGACCTGGTGACGCTCCACGTCGGCCAGCACCTCGGGGTTGGCCAGTGTGGTGCGCTTGTTGTACTGGCAGGTCACACACCAGGCGGCGGTGAAGTCAACCAACACCGGGCGGCCCTGGGCCAGCAATTCGGCCTGTCGCTCGGCGCTCCAGGCCTGCCACTCTGTCGAGGCCTTGGCACCGTCACGGGCGGCGGCGGTGTCAGCGGTTGTGGGGGGCATGTCCGTCACCAACGGGCCCACGGCCCAGAGCAGCCAGGCCAGCCCTGCCGCCGCCAAGCTGGCCAGCACGGTGCGGGTGCGGCCTGCCTGCCCCAATGCCCAAATCAGCAAGGCCAACACCACCAGGCACATGAGCAAGGCGGCCACGCCATTGATGCCCGTCTGCTGCCCCAGCACCCACAGCAGCCACACCACGGTTGCCCACATGGGAAAGGCCAGGAATTGCCGCAGGGTGTTCATCCATGCGCCTGGGCGGGGCAGTGCACGGGCCACGGCGGGCAGCCAGCTGGCCAGGAGGTAAGGCAAGGCCATGCCAACACCCAGTGCACCGAAAACCGTGAGCGCCTGTGCCGTGGGCAGCGCGATGGCCAGCCCCAGCGATGCGCCCATGAAGGGGGCGGTGCACGGTGACGCAATGGCCGTGGCGAGCACCCCGGTGAGGAAAGAGTCCACCACCGGGTGCTTGGCCTGCAGGCTGGCCACCCGGCTGGGCAGCACGTTGCCAAATTCAAACAGCCCAGCCAGGTTCAGCGCAATCACGGTGAACAACACCGCCAGGCCCGCCACCACGCCCGGGTTTTGCAGCTGAAACCCCCAGCCCAGCTGTTCTCCTGCAGCACGCAACGTCAGCAGCAATCCACCCAGCGCCAGGAATGACAACACCACACCGGCCGTGTACGCCAGCCCCGCCAGTCGGTGGGACCGCGTGTGCTCGGCGTGCTGGGCAAAGGCCAGCACCTTGATGGCCAACACGGGAAACACACAGGGCATGAGGTTGAGCACCATGCCGCCCAGCAGCGCACCCAGCAGCGCCCCGACCAGCCCCAGTGAGTTGGCCGCAGGGGCTGGGGGGAGGGCGCGGGCCGCGTTTTCCTGCAAAGCCGCCTCCAGCGCGGGGCTGACCCCGGGCGTTGCCACCGCCTGAACCGGTGGCCAGTTGCCCTGCACCGTGGAGGTGGTGGACACGCCTGCCTGCGCGGGCTGGCCGTGGGTCGTTTCCGCCAATGCCAGGACCATGGGCAGTTGGGAGGGGGATTCACTGCGCAAGGGGCTCAGCGGCACGCGGCCCGACCAGCCTCGCGCACTCCACCGTTGTTCCCAACTGGCGCCCGGCTCTATCAACCCGGGGGTAACCGGGAAAAATTCCAACAGTTTGCCTTGCCAAGCCTGGGGTGGTCTTGGCCAAGAAATGTGTAAAAAATTGCCTTCAACGCTTGTATGTATTGAATTGTCAGCTACCAAATTTGGTCTTAGGGAGCGTGCGGTCTCAAACGCCACCCCGTTGACCGACAGCGGCTGGGCCGTGGGCACAGACAGGCGGAATTGCCCCTCCTCCGGAATGCACTCCTTGCGGCACACCAGCCAGGAGGCGTTCAGGCCCACCTCCAGCCTGGGTGCGCGGAATTCGGGGGTGATGGTCAGTGGAACCGCCAGCAACAGTGTGCCGTCGTACCCGTAATTGGCCAGGGGGCCCAACGGAAACTTTTTGGGCGTGGGCCATTGGATGTCCCCCGCCTGGACTCCTGGTGGCAGCTGCCAGTCAAGCTGCGTGGGCAAGCCGGAGTCACCCGGGTTTTGCCAATAGGTGTGCCATTCGGGCGCGTGGATGAGCTGCAACCCCAGCCAAACGGTCTGGCCAGCGCCCACCCCTTGCGGGGCGTGGGCCAGCAACTCGGCCGTCACCTGTTCACTGCGGACAGCGTGTGGGACCAGCCAGTTTTGAGCCGCCAGCGGCAGGGCTGTACCCGCTGCCAGCAGGCCAAGACACAGCCGCAGCGACACCCATGAGCGGACAAAGGGGGCAAGGCGTGTATAAAGCAGTGCTGGCATGGGACGGGCAGGGCCAAAGGCAAGGGGTTGGGTGATACACCAGGGGCAGGGTGACCCTGCCACGCATGGTTGCGTCGGCGAGTATCCATCAGACCCGCGTGGCATGGATGCCAGCGGGTCCCTGGTGTGTGTGCGGCGGTCGTGGCGCGAAAAACAACACCCACTGCGATTCCAGCACGGGGTTGCGGCCAAGCAGCGGTCGGTGATATACACAAGACATCTGGCGGCGCGACAATGTGTCAGATCCATCAACAGGCAAAAAACACATCATGTCGAACGGTTCCGAGGTTGAGACAGATTCCACCGACTTGCTCAGGCACTTGGCACTGGAGCGCGTTTCCCCACAATGGGCCGTTTTTTTGGATTTGCTCTCGGCTGAGTTGCAGGCGCAATTGACGGCTGCTGAATACCGCCAACTGCTGCGTCGCTTGGGATCTCGGTTCGCTGAAACAGTTCCGTTGGGTCCTTGTGCGGATTTGGCCGAGTTGGCGGGCGAGGCCAACCGCGTGTGGCAGCGCATGCAATGGGGGTTTGTTGCCATGCTGGATGTGGGGCAATCTTTGCGTGTCACGCACCGAGCCAGCCCGCTGCCGGCTGCGCTGCAGTTGGACGCGGATGTTGCCGGTGGTTTCCTGGAAGGGGTGTACGCGACTTGGCTGTCTGCCGCGGGCTCGCCTCAGACACTCACGCTGTCGCAAGTGGAGGGGTCCGGTGCCCCCATGGAAATGGTGTTTGAGCTGTCCGCACCCTGATGGGCGCAGGACGGAGGGAGTGTCATGAGAACAACACAGACAAAGAGGATGCCATGTCGAAGGCTGAAGACATAACCAACCTGTTTCGCCGCTTTGGCGGTGATGCGGGCACGTACCAGGAAATTGTCGAACACGATCAGGCCGAAGCCGCTCAGCGCGCTTGGCCCATGCTGGGCCACATCCAGCCCCAGCAGCACCAAGAAGCACCCGCTGCTCGGGCCAATGCGGTGTTGGGCGCGGTGAGGCAGCGCCAGGCCGATGAGCCCTTGCGCACGGTGGTGATGAAACCGCCCCTTCACGTTGCGCCGTTGGCTGCGGTGGTGCGGCCACACGCCGAGGTCAAGGCCCCGAGCGATTCTGTGGTGCCAAGCCCAGTTGTGTCGAGTTCATCGGTGGCCAAGACGCCGGTGGAGGTTCCCCAGCTGGGTGCTTCAGCGGCGGCTGCAGTTCCGACGTTCGCACCGCCACCGGCCAGCATGCCCGAAGAGGTGGTGACGCCACCCGTTGCCACTACGCCGGTGACCACGTCCGGATCTCCGGTTACGCCTGCTGTTGTTCCCGTCGCGCCGGTTCGTTTTTCCGCTCCCGGGTCGGAGCCGCCGGTGACGCCGAATGCCGTGATGGTCCGCACAGAGTTGACGGATATGTTTGACCGAATGGCGAAAGCCGCATTGCGGTCCACCCAGGCCGATCAGGCTTCAAGTCCCCTCAAAAGGTTGGTCAAGTGGTAGTCGTTTCTGTGGTTTCTGCCAAAGGTGGCGTGGGTAAAACAACGCTGGCTGCCAGCTTGGCGCTTGCCCTGAGCCGTACGCGCAAGGTGTTGGCCGTCGATCTGGACCCCCAAAACGCATTGCGCTTGCACCTGGGGATGGCTGCAGCCGAAATCGACGGTGTGGGTCGAGCCACGTTGCAAGATCGTCCCTGGCACACCAGTGTTTTCCAAGGCAATGGGGGGGCCATGGTGTTGCCCTATGGCAACCTCAACGAAACCGACAGAGATGCGCTGGAGGTTCACCTCTCTGCGCGCCCGGATTGGTTGGGCGCTGGCTTGCGCGGCCTTCCCGGCGGCATGGCCGATTTGGTGGTGGTGGACACTCCGCCGGGCCCGTCCCTCTACCAGCAGCAGGCATTGCGGGTGGCGAATTTTGTGCTGGTGGTCATCCACGCGGATCCTGCGTCCTACGCCACCTTGCCTGCCATGGAGATCATCCTCGACCGCTACTGCGTGGGGCGTGAGAATTTTCATGGGGCGGCCTACTTGCTCAACAACGTCAATTCTGGCAGCACGTTGTCCCGTGATGTGGTGCGTGCGGTTCGCGCCAACCTGACCGACCGGGTGGTACCGTTTGTGATCCACCAGGACGAGGCCGTGCGCGAAGCGCTGGCGTTCGATCAATCCGTGCTCGAGTACGCGCCGCATGGGGAGGCGTCGCGCGACATCCAGCAAGTGGGGCAATGGCTGGCACAGCAACTGCCCGCCATGGGCCACACCCGAAGGGCAGATCACCCATGAACATGCGCCGAATTCGTTACGCCCGCATGCAAATGCGGATGTTGGGCCACCGACGCTTGTTTGCTTCATCGGTGAAGTTTGTGCGTGCCCTTGCTGGCTGGATGGGCTGGCAAAGTTTGCTGGTTCAGGTGCTGGTGCTGGTGGTGGCGGTACCCGTGGTTTGGCTCACCGTCACCACGCCGTTGACCGCCGATCAGCAATTGACGCTGGGGTTGCTGTCGTTTGGTTCCGCCTTGTTCCTGCGCAGCCTTCCAGGGAGGTACATCACCCAGGTGCTGATCGTGCTGTCGCTGGTGGCATCTACCCGATACCTGTATTGGCGATTGACGGAGACCATCTCGTTCGACACCTGGTTGAGTGGCTTGTTTGGCTCGGGCTTGTTCTTGGCGGAATTGTATGCATGGATCGTGTTGGCGCTGGGGTACTTCCAAACGGCTTGGCCGTTGGAGCGCAAGCCCGTGCCCATGTCGCCAGACCTCGACCGCTGGCCGACAGTGGACGTGCTGATCCCCACTTACAACGAGCCGCTGAAGGTCGTCAAAACCACCGTGTTTGCCGCCATGGCCATTGACTGGCCGAAAGACAAGATCAAGGTCTACATCCTTGACGATGGTCGCCGGGAGGAGTTCAAGGCTTTTGCGGAAGAGGCTGGTGTGGGCTATCTGACGCGAACGGGCAACAAACACGCCAAGGCCGGCAACATCAACGCGGCACTGAAACGCGTGAACGGTGAGTACGTGGCCGTGTTTGACTGCGATCACATCCCCACGCGCACGTTTCTGCAAATTGCCATGGGCTGGTTCGCCAAAGACCCCAAGCTGGCCATGGTGCAGACGCCGCACCATTTTTTCTCACCCGATCCGTTTGAGAAGAACCTGGGCACCTTCAAAAAAGTCCCCAACGAAGGGGAGCTGTTCTACGGCTTGGTGCAAGACGGCAATGATCTGTGGAACGCGACGTTTTTCTGTGGTTCCTGCGCGGTCATGAAGCGCTCCGCATTGGATGAAATTGGGGGCATTGCCGTTGAAACGGTGACAGAGGATGCCCATACGGCCCTGAAAATGCACAGAAAGGGGTATTCCACCGCTTACCTGGCGATTCCGCAGGCGGCGGGATTTGCCACTGAGTCGTTGGGTGGCCACGTGGGGCAGCGGATTCGGTGGGCCCGAGGCATGGCCCAGATTTTTCGACTGGACAATCCCCTATTCGGCCCAGGCCTGAAATTGGCTCAGCGACTGTGCTACGCCAACGCCATGCTGCATTTCTTCTATGGTTTGCCACGCCTGGTGTTTTTGACCGCGCCGCTGGCATTCTTGCTGCTGGGTTCACAGGTGATCCAGGCATCCGCGTTGAGCATTGCCTTGTATGCCCTGCCTCACCTGTTGCACGCCAACCTGACGAACTCCCGCATGCAAGGGGAGTTCAGGCATTCTTTCTGGGCTGAGGTGTACGAGTCGGTGTTGGCTTGGTACATCCTGCGTCCCACCCTGGTGGCGTTCGTGAACCCCAAATACGGCAAGTTCAACGTGACGGCCAAAGGGGGGTTGAACCAGAAAGAGTTTTTTGACTGGGACATTTCCAAGCCCTACCTCATTCTGATGGGTTTGAGCTTGTTGGGGTTTGTGGTGGGGATCATTCGGTTGTTTTGGGAGACCAGTCCGGATGTTGACACCATTGTGTTGAACCTGATCTGGACCGCTTACAACCTGATGATGCTCGGCGCCAGCATTGCCGTCGCCAACGAGGCCAGGCAGGTCCGCGCCTCTCACAGGGTGCAGATGAAGCTCGCTGCCGCGCTGCGCCTGCCGTCCGGCCGCAGTGTGGTGTGCGTCACCAGCGATTACTCCGACGGGGGAGTGGGCGTATCGGTGCCCGAGCCCGTCAAACTGCAAGCGGGTGACGCCGTCAAGCTCGTGTTGCAGCGCGGGATGGACGAGTTTGAATTTGATGCCAAAGTCACGCTGAACAGGGACACCCGGATTGGCCTGAGTTTTGAGCCCATGTCCACCCAACAATCCATCGATTTTGTTCAGTGCACGTTTGCCAGGGCAGACAGTTGGGTGGTTTGGGGCGACAAGCGAAAATTCGACAAACCATTGACTTCGCTGCGCGAAGTGGCTTGGATGGGGTTGAGTGGCTTCAAGGTCTTGGGCACGTTGTTGTTCAACGTGCTCAGAGACCGTCGACAGCGGTTGACCGAGACCAAGGCAGTGGCCGCCAACAGGGTGGGTAAGGGTGCATCGTGAGCTGGCTCGGTGAACTTCATGGGATACAAGGGAAATTACATGTTTAAACGTCAACTGCTTGCTGCGCTCATGTTCGGTGCCGCCATCGTCACCGCCTCTGTCACGCCCGACGCATGGGCCCAAAGCAAAAAAACCAGGGGGTTCACGACGGAGGCGGGGGAACCCTCTTCTGTCTCTGCGGTGTTGAGCAGCCCCGCTTCGCAACTTGGCAGTTACAGCTTCACGTTCAAGCAGCTGGGCGTCACCCAGCCCTTTCAGCTCAGGGGGATAGACCCCATCTATTCGGTGTCTTTCACCGTGCCACCCGACGAGGTGGTCACAGCCCTGAAGCTCAAGCTGGACTTCACCTACTCGCCGTCGTTGCTGACCAATTTGTCGCACCTCAAAGTGATGCTGAACGGCGAGGTGGCCCAAACCATTCCTTTGCCCAAGGAGAACGCAGGCACTCCCATGGTGCGCGAGGTGTCCATTGATCCCCGCCTGGTCAGTGATCTGAACCGTCTCAGCCTGCAGTTCATCGCGCACTACACACTGGATTGTGAAGACCCTTTCCATTCCAGCCTCTGGCTGAACATGAGCAACCAAAGCTCATTGCAATTCACCGTTGCGCCCATGTCGGGTGTCAATGAGTTGGCCATGTTGCCTGCGCCGTTTTTTGATCGTCGCGATGGCCGTCGCCTGGAGCGGCCATTTGTGTTTGGGTCCAATCCGTCGATCGCCACCCTGGAGGCGGCCGGCATTGTGGCTTCTTGGTTTGGCGAACAGGCCAGCTACCGTGGTGCGTGGTTTCCTGCACAACTGAACAAGTTGCCCACAGACCACGTCGTGGTGTTTGCCACCAGCGACGATCGGCCCCAGGGCTTGGTCGATATCCCTGCCATCAACGGACCCAGCATCTCCGTGGCGCCACACCCCTTGGATTCGCGCTTCAAGGTCTTGTATGTGCTCGGGCGCGATGCCGCCGAATTGCGTGTCGCCGCCACATCGCTGGGACTGGGCAAAACGGCACTGGCAGGTCAGACGGTCAGCAACGTGCGCTTGGACGCTCTGAAGCCGCGGGTGCCTTATGACGCCCCCCGTTGGTTGCCCAGCGATCGTCCTGTCAAGTTCGGTGAACTGGCCACGCTTGAAGACCTGAATGTCCGCGGCCTCTCTCCAGACCTGGTTCGGGTGAACATCATCACACCGCCCGACTTGTTCGCATGGAACTCGCCCGGCGTACCGTTTGACCTGAAGTACCGCTACACGCCTCGCCCGCGCCAGGACAAGTCCAACCTGAACATTCTGGTCAATGAAAAGTACGTCAACTCTTATCCCTTGTTGGCTTATCCGGGGTCGGAAATGCCCGACTCCAAACTGGGACAACTGGTGGGCAAATACGCACCCGGGGAAATTCTCCCTGCTGAGGTGAAATTCCACATGCCAGTGAGCCACATCCGCTCACGCAGTCAGGTCCAATTCCACTTCAGTTTTGACTACCCCAAAGAGGGTGCCTGCAGGGATGTGGTGTTGGACAACACCCGCGCAGCCATCGATCCAGATTCAGAACTCGACATCAGCAAGTTCCCTCACTACATCAAGATGCCGGACATGAGTGCGTTTGCCAACACTGGCTTTCCATTCACCCGCATGGCGGACTTGTCCGAAACCGCCGTGGTGCTGCCCGATAACTACGGGGCCGGTGACATCGGTACCTATTTGACCCTGATGGGGCGCATGGGTGAGTCCACCGGCCTGCCCGTCTACGGGGTGTCCGTGACCCGGGCAGCCGATGTGCAGAAATACGCCAACAAAGACATCCTGATGATCGGCGGCACCACCAGTCAGCCTTTGCTCAAAGAGTGGGCCAAGAGCATGCCGTTTTCAGTGGATGGTCAAGCGCGCAGTTTTTCCCTGACGGCACTGAAGCAGAAGTTCATGCCTTGGTACGAAACGCCCGATGCCAAAACCTTGCCGTTGGCAGACCTGTCTGCCAACACCTTGGCCAAAGACGCTGTGCTGTTCGGGTTTGAGTCGCCGATGCAGAAAGGGCGCACCGTCGTGGCGTTCACCAGTGACCGTGCCAGTGGTCAGGCAGACATGCTGAATGCGTTGATGGACGCCGATGTGGTGCCAAAAATTCAAGGCGGGGTGGCAGTCATCCGCGGCAAAGAGGTCGATGCGATGGAAACGGCCAGTCACTACTTTGTGGGCAGTTTGCCGCCACTCATGGCGGTTCGGTGGGCCTTGTCCAACAACAGTTGGGTGGCCGTGTTGTTGATTGTGTTGGTTGCCATCATTCTGGCGGGTGTGTTTTACACGTTGCTGCGACGCCAGGCTTCGCGCCGGTCGTCGGCCAAGTGACGCGCGACTCCGCACTCCCTTGCGCAGGTGAAACACCATGAACCAATCATTCCCTTTCCCGAAAAACCGGTGGGTGCGGGCGCTTGCCGGCGCATCTGTCTCAACGGTGTTGGCGCTGAGCTCGCCGCTTGCCCATGCCAATGACGACATCGCCGCCAAAACCCTGACCGACCAAGCGCGATTCTGGGAAGGCAAGGGCCGGTCAGATCTGGCAGCTGCGGCGTGGCGGCGGCTGTTGAAGATCGATCCCAAAAATCCGGAAGCGCTGGCTGGACTGGCTCAGTTTGAAATCGACAGCAATCGCCCAGAAGCCGCCAGGGCCATTGTGGAAGAGCTGAAGGCACAGCCCCAGGCCAACCGAGAGGCCATTCGCCGGATTGAAAACGCGGCAACACAGCGTACCCTCAACACCAATTTGCTGGACCAAGCAAGGGCCGCTTCGCGGGCTGGCAAAACCGAAGAGGCGGTCGCCCTGTATCGGCAGTTGCTGGAGGGGCGCAATTTGTCGGGTCCCATCGCCTTGGAGTATTACCAGACGCTGGGGGGGACAACCAACGGATGGGACGAGGCGCGCAAGGGTTTTGAACGGCAGTTGGCGGAGGATCCGTCCAATCAGCGCGCGGCATTGTCTTATGGTCAGCACCTGACCTACCGGGCGGCCACGCGTCGAGAAGGCATTCGCATCTTGGCTGACCTGGCCCGCAAGCCCGGCGTCTCAGCTCCGGCGGTGGAGGCGTGGCGAAAAGCATTGATTTGGTTGGAGGCATCAAAAAGCGATTTGTCGTTGTTCCAAGCCTACTTGGGTGTTCAGCCCAATGATGCGGCGATACAGGCGCGGATTGCCAGCCTCAACCAGGCCTTCACCCCCAAGCCACTGGATGCGCGCAGCATTGCGTTGAGAGACGGCTTCAGTGCGTTGAACGTGGGCGATGTTGGTGAGGCCGAGACCCGTTTTGAAGCCTTGCTGGCCAGTGGCCCCAAAAACCCTGACGCCCTGGGTGGGCTGGGCGTGGTCAGGCTCAAGCAGGAGCGTTTCGGTGACGCTGAGAAGTTGTTGGCAGAAGCCATTCGCCTCAGCGGCAACCGCAAATGGGATGAGGCGCTGACCAGCGCACGCTTCTGGCTGGCGCTGGACGAGGGCGACAGTGCAGCCGAGTCCGGTGACATTGTCGGGGCCCGTCGTCACTACATGCGGGCCGCGCAACTCGACCCCCGCAACGCCCGCCCGCCCGCAGCATTGGCCGATTTGTTGGCCCAAGAGGGGCGTTTGGCCGACGCAGAGCGTGCGTACCGCAGCGTGCTGACGGCCCATCCCAAGTCGGTGGATGTGCGACGTGGTTTGGCAGGGGTATTGGTTCGACAGGGGAAAATCGACGAAGCACTGGTGCTGGCAGATGGTCTGACCGATGCGGAGAAGGAGGATTTGGGCTACGGCAGCCTGAAAGCAGAACAATACCGGCGTGCGGGCGTGCAGATGATTGCCCGCGGTGACCCTGTGGGCGCCATGCAGCAACTGGAAGAGGCTTTGCTGTGGGATCCCAACAGTCCCTGGCTCCGTTTGGAGTTGGCCCGCCTGTACCACCGATCGGGAGCTGCCAGCGAGGCATTTGGTCTCATGGATGGCCTGTTGCAAACCCGTCCAGACATGCCGGATGCCTTGCACGCTGCGGCTCTCATGAGCGCTGAAGCCAAAGAGTACGCTTTGGCTTTGGCCATGCTTGAAAAAATTCCAAGCAAGTCCAGAACCCGGGAAATGGCCGAGTTGCAACGGCAATTGTGGGTCCGTGCGCAAACCGACAAAGCAGCCCTGTTGGCCAAGATGGGTCAGACCCGCTCCGCCATTCAAGTGCTGGAGCAGGCGCTGCCTGCTGCCGGACGTGATGCCGATTTGCTGGCGGGCATCGCCAATGTCATGTTGGACTTGGGTGACGAGGCGCGTTCGCTCACCATGATGCGCACGTTGTTGGCGCAAAGTCCCAAGCCAGATCAAAACCTGATGGTCCAGTACGCAGGGCTCTTGCTCAAGTCTCGTCAAGACGTCGAACTCGCTGCGCAGCTGCGCCAGCTGTACGCACAGCCCTTGACACCCGCACAGCGCAAAGATGTGGACGACATCCGCTGGGTCTACAGCGTCCGCCAGACCGATGCCCAGCGTGAAGCGGGTAATTTTTCGGCGGCTTACGAAATTGCTGCACAGTTGCTGTCAGAGCGGCCCAATGACATTCCGGCACAGCAAGCGCTGGCGCGGTTGTACACATCTGCTGGTGAGCACGCCCGGGCATTGTCTTGGTATCACCAAATTCTGCAGATGACGGAGCCGGATGTGCCCACGTTGGTGGCCGCCGGGGGCGCTGCCCTGGCGGCAGGGGAGCTTCAATATGCGCAGTCGGCTCTGGATGCCGCGGCCAGAATAGCGCCTTCCGACCCAGGGGTGCTCTCCACGCAAGGGCGTTTGGCCAGGGCTCAGGGCAAGCCAAAGTTGGCTGTTGAGTTGCTGCAGCAGGCGCAGCAGGTGTCGTTGGCACAGGCGCAGTTGGAGCGCAGTGGCCCATTGGGTGTGAACTTGGTGGACTACTCCATGCCCGCCAGCGGGGTGCCCAATGCCCGAACGGGCGGGACTGTTTCTGGTGTGCCCCCCATTCCCAATCCGCTCGGTGGCAGGGCCGTGGCGCCAGCGTCGGTGCCGCAGGTCCGTCCATTGATGCAACCCGTTGGCCAGCCCATGCCGGCCAGGCCCTATTCACAGGCACCCGAAACACCACAACCCGTTCAACCAGTGACGCAACCGGTGTGGTCGGGGGGGCGCTCGTCGCCGACTCAGTCCGTTTCCTCGTTCACCGATGCACCGCCGCCGCGCGAAGGCATGCGGCCGGTTCAATTTCAGCTGCCGCCAGGGTATGCCGAACGCGGTTCGTCAGACTATCGGGCTACCCAACCTGTGGACACTTATCCTGCGGCTGCGGGCCGTGCCGCGCAGCCTGCACCTGTGTCGGTTTTTGCCCCGCCACAAGCGGTGACTCCGGCCGGTCCTGTGTTGAGTCCCGTCAGCAATTTCCCACGCTCATCCCTGCAACCCATCAATGCGGGGCCAGGGGCGATGTATCCCATGGCGGCCCCCGCCACCGTGCCGGAGGTGCCCCGGAACGCCCCGTCCCCCTATTTCCAGCCACTTCAAACACCGCCAGTGCAATTTGTACAGGGTGGTGGCGCTGCTGAGGCAGCGGCTGACCCCAGGGCATCGTGGGACGCCCCCACGCCGGTGAGCACCAATCCGCGACGGGTGTCCGGTCCAGGCTCGCTTCAGCGCGAAATTGACGAGCTTCGTGCCGATCGCGCGGGCTCTGTGTCTGCGGGGGGCATGTGGCGCGGCCGCAGCGGCGAGTCTGGTACCAGCGAACTCAATGATTTCAGCACCGTCATCGAAGGACGTTTTCCCTTTGGGCAAGGTGGGCACTTGGTGCTTCGGATGGAGCCGGTGTTCCTGAGTGCCGGTCGTGTCAGCGGGACCGATCTCAACGCGTCCCAGCAGTTCGGCTCCAACGCCTTGGCCATTGTGGGTGGGGGTGTCGGCACCACGCGTGAGCAGCAGGACTCCGGCATGGCCCTGTCCGTGGGGTACGAAACCGCCCGACTCAAGCTGGACTTGGGATCCACCCCGCTGGGCTTTCAAGTGACCAACGTGGTCGGTGGCGTGGCCTACAACGACTCCTTCGGTGACGTGAAGCTGAAGCTGGACCTGTCCCGGCGTCCCGTGACAGACAGTTTGTTGTCCTATGCCGGCACCGTGGACGACGTGACCGGTCGCACCTGGGGAGGCGTGACCGCCACCGGCGGTCGTCTCGAAATGGGGGTGGAGCAGGGCAAGTTCGGCTTCTTCGGCTATGGCGGCGTGCACGCGTTGCGTGGCAAGAATGTGGTGAACAACAGCCGGTTCGAAGTGGGCGGTGGTGCTTACTACAAGCTCATCCAGGATGCCGACATGGAGTTCACCGCCGGTGTCAGCGTCACGGCACTGGGTTACAAGCGCAACCTGCGGTACTTTACGCTGGGCCATGGTGGTTACTTCAGTCCGCAGCGGTATTTCAGCATCGCGTTGCCACTGGAGCTGGCTGGCAAGAGCGGACGCGTGGCCTATCGGGTGGATGGCTCCATTGGCATTCAGAGCTTCCGCGAGAACAGTGCGGCGTATTTCCCCGGCGACGCCACGCAACAGGCCAACTGGGAAACGGTGGCGGCCGCCAATTCGGTGGCCGCACCCTCTGGCGTGACGTGGCGATCGTTCTACCCCAGCCAGTCCAAGACTGGCCTGGGTTTCCGGCTCGGCGGCGAGGCCGAATACCAGTTTGCTCCGCAGTGGGTGGTGGGGGGACGGGTGTCCATCGACAACGCGTCGGACTACACCCAGACCAGCGGGATGGTGTACATGCGCTACAGCTTCGACCCCATCTACGCGCCCACGAAGTTTCCACCCAAAGTCCTGAAGGTGGGGCAGTGACATGACTGATGCATCTCGCAACACCGTTTTTCAGGTGGCACGGGTGGGCCTGTTGGTCGTCTCGGTGGGGTTGACGGCGTGTTCAGGGTGGGGCGGCGCTCAACAAGGGCAGTTGACCTTCCCCAAGAAGCCGCAGGGTATGTTGGACAACGATCCCGCTGCGGCTTTGGCGATCAACCCGTTTGACCCGATCGCGCTCAACAACATGGCCATTGTGGAGGCCTCGCGTGGTCGGTACCAGCAAGCCTCGTCGCTGCTGCAGCGGGCTGTCAAGCTGGCACCGGCCAGGGCAGACATCGCCGCCAACCTGTCCAGCCTACAGCGGTGGCTGGCACAGGTGGAGGGTCAGGCAGCTCTGGGCATGACACCCCAGCCACTGCAGTTGCCTTACCAGGAGTCGGCCATTCCCGACGTGCCGCCGCTGTGGGCGCAGCCTCAGCCACTCACCACGCCGACGCCCCAGGCCGTGCTGCCGGCCGGGCGCCCATCGCGTTGACAACAGTCACCAAAGGAGCCACCAGCGGGGCAGCAGCAAACCAACGGCCAGGGCCAATCCGTGCAGGTTGGCTGTGGCGATGGTGAGCGTGATGGCGGGGCGCAGCCTGTTGACCTGACCACGGGCATGTTGCCAGAGCAGCCAGGCGGCCCGCAGCCCCATGGGCAGGGTCACCAGGGCCAGCAGCGTGGGTGCGGGGGGGATCAGGCGCCACACCCCCACGACCAACCACCCATGGGCCAGCGTCACCAGCACGGTGTAGAGGCCCGCCAATTGGCCGGGCGTCAGGCGGGTGGCCAGCGTGCGCTTGCCCACCACCGCGTCAGAGGGTGCGTCCGGCACCCCGTTGATGAGCAGGATGTTGGCCACGAGCAGGGAAAACCCGGCGCCCACGTAGGCGGGAATGACAAACCACTGTCCCCGTTGCACAAAATCCGCACCCACCACCACCAACCACCAGCACGCTGCCACGGTCAACTCGCCCAGTCCCCTGCTCATCAGGGCCAAGGGTGGCGCTGAGTAGGCCCAGGCCAGCACCACGCCCAGGAGGCCGATCCACAACAGACCGCCGTTGCTGTGCAGCGCCAGCAGCAGGCCTCCGATGGCCGTGAGCGCCAGCAAAGTGAGGGCCCAGCGCCGCGTGTCCTCGACCGACACCTGGCCTTGCTGGATCAGGCGCGAGCCTCCGGTGAACGGAAACATGCCCTGTTGGTTGGCCTCATCTGCCCCATTGCGGGCGTCGTGGTAATCATTCAACACATTCGCACCGGCGTGCGCCACGCAAGCCAACACCACCGTTGCCAAGCCTTTCAGCGCATCAAAGCCGCAACCGCAGGCGGCAGCTGAGGCCAGGCCCACCAGGCAGGCGACCACGGTGATGGTCAAAAAACCAGGCCGCGTCATGCGCCAGTACAGCAGCCAGGTGCTCATGTGTTGGCGATGAAGGGGTCAGCTAGGGTTGGCCTGGGCCGGGTACTCAGGCGTGGTCCGAGGGCCTGATGCCAAGGGTCAGCGCACCACGAGAACAGGTCGCGTGGATTGAGCCACCACCTTGTGGGCCACGCCACCGAGCAGCAAGCGTTGAATGCCACTGCGTCCATGGGAGCCCACCACAATCAGATCGGCAGAGGCCTCATCCGCCATGGACAAAATGCCGTCCACCACATGGCTCTCTTCCACCAGGCGTGCCTCCAGTTGCACGCCTGCAGCCTTGGCAAGGTCGGACAGGTGCACAAACGCTTTGGCTGCGGCTTCCTGGGCAGCGGCCATGTAGGCATCAAAGCCCATGGGGTTGACCGCCCCCAGGCCGATGTAGGGGTAGGGGTCAATCACGTAGGCCGCGGTGACGCGTGCGCCGTGGACGCGGGCAAGGTCCATGGCCTTTTTGGCGGCGTGCTCGGCACTGGCGGAGCCGTCGGTGGCAAGGAGAATGTGTTTGAACATGGTGCAGGGGTCGGAGGGCAGGCCCACACGACCAGTGGGTTGGGATGGGCCCATTGTGACAACAAAAACCACCGGACAGCCACAGGGGCAGGCCGGTGGTTGGCACGTCACATGTTGCGGCGGTACTGCCCGCCCACCTCGAAGAGCGCATTGGTGATTTGCCCCAGCGAGCACACCCGCACGGCATCCATCAGCACCTCGAACACGTTGGTGTTGTGGATGACGGCCTGTTGCAGGCGCTGGAGCTGCACGGGGGCCTGTGCGGCGTGGCGGGTGTGGAAGTCTTGCAGGCGGCTGAGCTGGCTCTGCTTTTCTTCCTCGGTGCTGCGGGCCAGCTCAATGGTTTCCGAAGTGGTGCTGGCATGCGGGTTGCGGAAGGTGTTCACGCCGATGATGGGCAGCTCGCCAGTGTGCTTAAGCATCTCGTAGTGCATGGATTCGTCCTGGATCTTGCCGCGCTGGAAGCCCGTTTCCATGGCGCCCAGCACGCCGCCCCGGTCGGCAATCCGCTC
Source organism: Polaromonas sp. (assembly GCA_013823635.1). Lineage (GTDB taxonomy): Bacteria > Pseudomonadota > Gammaproteobacteria > Burkholderiales > Burkholderiaceae_C > UBA2334. Next base: position 25,471 of record PNML01000039.1, read on the forward strand.
GAATTCGGTGAGCACGGCTTCTTCCACCAGCTCGGTCAGTTCTTCGATGATGAACGCGCCTTGTGACGGGTTCTCGTTCTTGGCCAGGCCCCACTCGCGGTTGATGATGAGCTGGATGGCCATGGCCCGGCGCACGCTGTCTTCGGTGGGGGTGGTGATGGCCTCGTCAAATGCGTTGGTGTGCAGCGAGTTGCAGTTGTCGTAAATGGCGATCAGCGCCTGCAGCGTGGTGCGGATGTCGTTGAACTGAATCTCTTGCGCGTGCAGGCTGCGCCCGCTGGTCTGGATGTGGTACTTGAGCTTTTGGCTCCGCTCGTTGGCGCCGTACTTTTCCTTCATGGCCGTGGCCCAGATGCGGCGGGCCACCCGGCCCATCACCGTGTACTCCGGGTCCATGCCGTTGCTGAAGAAGAAGCTCAGGTTGGGGGCAAAGTCGTCAATGTGCATGCCCCGCGCCAGGTAGGCTTCCACAAACGTGAAGCCGTTGGACAGGGTGAAGGCCAGCTGGCTGATGGGGTTGGCCCCGGCCTCGGCAATGTGGTAGCCGCTGATGGACACGCTGTAGAAGTTGCGCACGTTGTGGTGCACAAAGTACTCGGCAATGTCGCCCATGACCTTCAGGCTGAACTCGGTGCTGAAGATGCAGGTGTTCTGGCCCTGGTCTTCTTTCAGGATGTCGGCCTGCACGGTGCCGCGCACGTTGGCCAGTACCCATTCCTTGATTTTGGCGGCTTCGGTGTCGGTGGGTTCGCGGCCGTTGTCGGCCTTGAACTTGTCCAGGTTCTGGTCGATGGCCGTGTTCATGAACATGGCCAAAATGGACGGCGCGGGGCCGTTGATGGTCATGCTCACGCTGGTGGTGGGGCTGCACAGGTCAAATCCGCTGTACAGCACCTTCATGTCGTCCAGCGTGGCCACGTTCACGCCGCTGTTGCCGATCTTGCCGTAGATGTCGGGGCGCAGGTCGGGGTCGTTGCCGTACAGCGTGACCGAGTCGAACGCGGTGGACAGGCGTTTGGCCGGCATGCCCTCGCTCACGAGCTTGAAGCGGCGGTTGGTGCGGAAAGGGTCACCTTCGCCCGCGAACATGCGGGTGGGGTCCTCGCCCTCGCGCTTGAAGGCGAAGGTGCCTGCGGTGTAGGGGTAGCTGCCGGGCACGTTGTCCAGCATCAGCCATTTCAAAATTTCACCGTGGTCTTCGTAGGTGGGCAGCACCACCTTGCGGATGGTGGTGCCGCTCAAGCTCTTGGTGGTCAGCGCGGTGCGGATTTCCTTGTCGCGGATCTTGACCACGTACTCGTCGCCCGCGTAGGCCTGTTGCATGGCGGGCCACTGGGCAATCAGCTTTCTGGCGGCGGGGTCCATGCGCTCTTCGCGCTGCACCGCCAGGTCGATGGCCGCTTCCGCCGCCTTGGCCTTGCCGGGCTTGTCCACTTCCAGCATGGCCGCTGCGGCGCGCAGCTGCTGAATTTCCCGGGCCAGGCGGGCTTGCGCACGGGCCTTGGCTTTGTAGCCGCGCACCGTGTCGGCAATTTCGGCCAGGTAGCGGGTGCGCGATGGCGGAACGATGGGGGTCTGGTTGGTGCTGTGGCGCACGTTCACCGGCGGCAAGCGCCCGTCGGTCACGGGCATGCCCAGTTCGGCCAGCCGGGCTTTGAGCGCCTGGTACAGGGCCGTGACGCCGTCGTCATTGAAGCGGGCGGCCATGGTGCCGAATACCGGCATCTGTTCCATGGGGGTGGTCCAGGCTTCCTTGTTGCGCTGCACCTGCTTGGACACATCGCGCAGCGCGTCGCTGGCGCCTTTGCGGTCAAACTTGTTGATGGCGACGAACTCGGCAAAGTCCAGCATGTCGATTTTTTCGAGCTGGCTGGCGGCGCCAAACTCCGGCGTCATCACGTACATGGGCACATCCACATGCGGCACGATGGCCGCATCGCCCTGGCCGATGCCCGAGGTTTCGACGATGACCAGGTCAAACCCCGCCACCTTGCACGCGGCAATCACCTCGGGCAGGGCGGCAGAAATCTCGCTGCCGAAGTCCCGCGTGGCCAGGCTGCGCATGAACACGCGCGCCCCGTTTTGCCACGGCCCGGTGGCGTTCATGCGGATGCGGTCGCCCAGCAGGGCGCCACCGCTCTTGCGACGGGACGGGTCAATGCTGATGACGGCCACGCGCAGCTGGTCGTTCTGGTCCAGGCGCAGGCGGCGAATCAGCTCATCGGTCAGGCTGGACTTGCCCGCACCGCCCGTGCCTGTGATGCCCAACACGGGCACATTTTTGATAGCTGACAACTCAATCAGGTCGTGCGATAGCGGGTGTTTTTGTTCAGATTCCTCTCTGGTGGCGGCTTCACCCTGCTTTTCCAGCGCGGTGATGAGCTGGGCCAGGGCGCGCCAGGACGCTTCGGTGTGGCCCTGAATGGCGTCCAGGCTGGTCGGCGCGTAG
>PNML01000040.1 GCA_013823635.1 Polaromonas sp.
GGGCACCCAGCTCGCCAAGGTACTGGACGATGTTGTAGGTGAAGCTGTCGTAGTTGTCGATCATCAGCAGTTTCATGGCGCCTCTCCACTGGCAGCGGGTTCACGCAAACGGGCGAATTCGCCGTGTTCGTAGGCGATGGAAGCGGCAATCATGGCGCGGTAGGTGGCCTCAACCACAGCGGCCGGGGCACCCAGCGCCTCGGCCTGGGCCTTGACGCGGCGCACGATGTACTCCACCCGCTCCAGGTCCACCACCTGGCTGGCGGACTGTTTGATGCGGGCGGCCTGTGCCACGTAGGCACTGCGCTGGGCGATGAGGGGGACGATGGCGGCATCCAGCGCATCGATGTGGGTGCGCACGTCGGCCATGGTGTGGCAATGGCTCACGGCCACGCGGGGGGGCAGTTGTGTGGTCATGGGGGTCACTCCAGTCCGGCTTCAACGAGTTCCGAAGCGCGCAGCACGGCGCGGGCTTTGTGCTCGGTTTCGCGCCACTCCATTTCGGGCACGCTGTCGGCCACCACACCGGCGGCGGCCTGCACGTACAGCATGCCGTCCTTGATGACCCCGGTGCGGATGGCGATGGCCACGTCCATGTCGCCGCCAAAACTCAGGTAGCCGCAGGCCCCGCCGTACACCCCGCGCTTGACGGGTTCGAGCTGGTCAATCAGCTCCATGGCGTGCACCTTGGGCGCACCGCTGAGCGTGCCCGCCGGGAAGGTGGCCTTGAGCACGTCCATGCTGGTCATGCCCTCGTTGAGCAGGCCCTCGACGTTGCTGACGATGTGCATGACGTGGCTGTAGCGCTCCACCGCAAAGGCCTCGGTCACCTTGACCGAGCCGGTGCGCGCAATGCGCCCGATGTCGTTGCGCGCCAGGTCAATCAGCATGACGTGCTCGGCCCGCTCTTTGGGGTCGGCCACCAGCTCCTGTTCGGCGGCCACGTCGGCCTCGGGCGTGGCGCCGCGTGGGCGGGTGCCCGCGAGCGGGCGGATGGTGACCTTTTCGGCCTGCACCGCTTCAGCGCCACCGCCCACGGTGACCGACTCCTGGCGCACCAAAATTTCGGGCGAGGCCCCCACCACATGGAAGTCGCCATCGGCGCCATCGGCCCCGTGGAAGTTGTAGTAATACATGTAGGGGCTGGGGTTGAGCGAACGCAGCGCGCGGTACAGGCTCAGCGGGCTTTGCGTGTAGGGCTTGGCAATGCGCTGGCCCATGACGATCTGCATGAAGTCGCCCCCAGCAATCAGGCCCTTGGCGCGCTCCACCGCCGCCAGGTAGTCTGCCTTGGCGTAGCTGCGCTGCTCGGCCTGCGCCGGGCTGGGCGACACCACGGGTGCCTGCACGGGTGCGCGCAAGCGGGCCTTGAGCTCGGCCAGCCGCACCTGCCCGCGCTCGTAGGCCTGGGGTGTGGCCGGGTCCACGTACACCATGAGGTGCAGCTTGCCCGAGAGGTTGTCGATGACGGCCAGTTCTTCGCATTGCAGCAACAGGATGTCGGGGCAACCCAGGTCATCAGGCGGGCAGGAATGCGCCAACTTTTTCTCGATGTGGCGCACCGTGTCGTAGCCGAAGTAGCCCGTCAGACCACCACAAAAACGCGGCATGCCGGGCTTGAGCGCCACCTTGAAGCGCTGCTGGTAGGCCGCGATGAAGTCCAGCGGGTTGCCGTGGGCGGTTTCCACCACCGCGCCATCGGTCACCACCTCGGTTTTGGCCTGGTCGCCAAAACCGCTGGCGCGCAGCCAGGTGCGGGCGGGCAAACCAATGAAGCTGTAGCGCCCAAAGCGCTCGCCACCCACCACCGACTCCAGCAAAAAGCTGTTGGCGCCGGGCTGGGCGCCTGGGCTGGCGGTGGCCGTGTGCGCCAGCTTCAGGTAGAGCGAGAGCGGGGTTTCGAGGTCGGCAAAGGCCTCGGTGGTCAGGGGAATGCGGTTGTGCCCTTGTGCGGCCAACTGCTGGAATTCGCTGTGTGTCATGTCGGTCAAGACCTTTTGTTCATCCGGGTGGCCGGGGCGCGAAGGGGCTGCGCCATCCGACCGAAGCCATGCAGCCCAGATTGTCACAGGCTGGCATGTCAGGGATTGTCCAATCGCGGTTGGGGGGGGACGCCGCCGTCAAAGCCGGGCCGGACATTCACCTGTGCAACCTACTGAGCCCCCGATCTGGCCGGGGGTTGAGCCGCTGGGCACCCCCTGGCGGGGCACCACCTGCCAAAACCCTCAGGTCTGGCGCGGCTCGGTCAGCGCGAACAGGGGCGCCAGGGCCAGGCTCCCCGGTCGCTGCAACCTGTCGTGAAAAGGCGGTGAATGAACATGCGTGGCAGTGTAACAAAGCGCAAACAGTTCACCCGGGGAGCACGGGCTCGCCCCGCACAGGACGTCGCGCGGCACTACCATTGGGCACCTGCGGAACGGGCGCTGCCTGGGCCGCTTTTTTGTGCCTGACCTGTTGCCCCACCGCCCCTTGGTGCGGCCCCCGCGCCCATGAACTTCCGCTCCTTCGCCCGCTGGCGCTCGCACCTGATCGCCGCCACTGCCGCACTGGTCGGCCTCTGGCTGCTGGGCTGGCTGGCCTTGCCCTGGGGGCTCAAGCCACTGATCCAGCAGCAGGCCAGCGAGGCGCTGGGCCGACAGGTGACCGTGGCGGCCGTGGAGGTGCACCCCTGGTCGCTCACCCTGACGCTGCGCGACCTGCGCGTGGCCAGCGCTGACGCCCAGGGCACGCAGCTGAGCGTGGCGCGTGCCTCGGTGAATGCGTCCCTCAGCTCGGTGCTGCGCTGGGCCCCGGTGCTCGACGCGGTGACCGTGGAACACCCTGTGCTGCACCTGACCCACCTGGGCCGGGGCCAGCTGGATGTGCAAGACATCCTGGACCGCCTGAACCCGCCCGACGCACCACACCAACCCGACACCGGCCCACCCCGCATGGCCCTGTACAACATGGAGCTGCTGGGTGGCGAGCTGACGCTGCGCGACGGCGCGCAGGAACACCGGGTGAGCGACCTGAACCTGACGGTGCCCTTCATCGACACCCTGGGCAGTGCACGGGCCCTGCGAACCGTGCGGGTGCAACCCAGGCTGTCGTTCAAGCTCAACGACAGCCCCTTCGACACCGCCGCCCAGACACAACCGTTTGATGACAACCTGAACACCCAGGCCACGCTGAAGGTGGCCGACCTGGACCTGTCGCCCTACCTGGGCTACCTGCCGCAGAACCTGCCCGCACGCCCGACCCGCGCGTTGCTGGGGGCCGACCTGAAGCTGAGCTTCCAACAGCTGCCCACCCCCACGGTGGTGCTGAGCGGCAGCCTCAGCGCCCGCGACCTGGCCGTGAACGACGCCGACGGCCAGCCCTTGCTGGCACTGCGCCATGCCCAGGTCACCCTGGCCGATGTGCGCCCCCTGCAGCGCGTGGTTGAGTTGGAGGAAATCGCACTGGATGCGCCCCACCTCCACCTGCGGCGTGGCGCCGACGGCCAGCTCTCTTTCGCAAACAAACCCATAGCTGAAAACCCAATAAATACGAGCGATAAAGACCAAAAAAATCCAAAAAACACACCTGCAGCATGGACACTCGGCCTGCAAAGGCTGTCCATCACCCGAGGGCAAGTCGCCTGGCAGGACGAACACGTGGGCAACGGCCAACGCCCGGTTCGGCTGGCAATGGGCAACTGGCAGCTGCAGGCCAGCCAGCTCCACTGGCCGCTGCCCACCGATGCCGCCCAAGCCAGCCGCGTGGACAGCAGCGCGACCTTGGCCAGCGGGTTGCCCGCTTCTGCGGCCTCCGCCGGGCAACCGGCCAACGCCGCCGCGCCAGCTCGCCGGGCGCGGGCCAAGCCACCGGCCAAAGCCAACCCGGGCGGCAGCCCCGCGCAGCCAGCCCAGCTGAACCTGACCGCACAGGTGCTGGCCAGCGGTGCCGACCTGCGGCTGACCCTGCAAGGACTGGACCTGCCCTGGCTGGCCCCCTACGTGGCCACCCATTTCAGCCCCACCGTTCAAGGCCAGGTAGACATGGACGGGCGCCTCACCTGGCGTCCGGCCAGCGCCGAGACCCCACTGACCCCCACCCCCGCCGACGGGCTGACCCTGGCACTGGACACCTTCACCTTGCGCCAGCTGCGCCTGACCCCAGCGGCCAGTGAGGGCCAGCCGCTGGCCGCCCCCGTCAGCCTGGAGCGGCTGGCGGTGACCGGTGCCAGCGTGCAGCCCCTGGCGCGCCGCGCACAGCTGGGCCGCATCCAGCTCACCCGCCCCCAGCTGCCCGTGCAACGCCTGGCCAACGGACAATGGCAGTTCGAGCAGTGGCTGACCGCGCCACCCGCCACCAGCACCAGCCCACCCGCCGTGGCCGCCACAGCTGCCGACAAGGCCACTGCAGCTGCAGCACCGCCCTGGGACTGGCAGCTGGCAGAACTGCGAGTCACCGATGGCCAGTTGGCCTGGCGCGACGACTCGCCCGCACAACCCGTGGCCCTGCAAGCCAGCGGTCTGCAACTCAGCCTGCAGGGCCTTTCCGCCCGCAGCAGCCAGCCCGCCAGCCTGAGCACCTCGCTGAAGCTGGCCACTGCCGGTGGCGACACCGAGCCCGGCAGCCTGGACTGGCGTGGCACCCTCACCCTCGGCACCGACGGTCAAACACCCCAGGTGGCGGGGCAACTCACCGCCCAGCGGCTGCCCGCCCACGCACTGGCGCCCTATGCCGCCGCTCAGGTGCAACTGCAGTTGCTGCGGGCCGATGCCAGCTACCGCGGCCACCTCAGCTGGGCCAGCAGCCCCAGCGGGCCTCGGCTGCAACTGGCTGGCGATGCCACGCTGGAAGACGTGCGCGCCGACACCCTGCCCCAGCCCGCCACCGACCGCACACCGGCCCCACCAGCCGAACCGCTGCTGCGCTGGAAAACCCTCCACCTCAAAGGGCTGGACCTGCAACTGGCCCCGGCCAGCCCCCTGCAACTGAGTGTGCAGAGCGGCGCGGTGGCCGACTTTTTTGCCCGCATCGCCATCCTGCCCAACGGCCGCATCAACCTGCAAGACATCCTGGCCGCCGCGTCACCCGCGACCGCAGGTGCCGACCTGGGGCCAACCGCCAGTCCGCCACCGCTGGCACCAGCGACAGGGGCGGACAAAGCCCCCATCATCCGCATGGGACCCTTCAGCCTGGTCCACGGCGAAGTGGATTTTTCCGACGCCTACATTCGCCCCAACTACCAGGCCCGCCTGAGCGACCTCACCGGACGGCTGGGCGGGTTTGCCTCCCAACCCGCCCAGCCGACCGGCAACCAGGCAGGCCAGGCAGCGGCACCGGAAATGGCCGAACTGCAACTCAAGGGTCGCGCCGAAGGCACGGCCTCACTGGACATCAGCGGACGCATCAACCCGCTGGCCAAACCCCTGGCGCTGGACATCGAAGGCCGGGTGCGCGACCTGGAGCTGCCCGCGCTGTCACCCTACGCGGTCAAGTACACCGGCCACGGCATTGAGCGCGGCAAACTCAGCCTGGACGTGGCCTACACCGTGCAGCCCGACGGCCAGCTCACCGCACGCAACCAGCTGGTGCTCAACCGCCTGACCTTTGGCGATGCCGTGCCCGATGCACCGGCCAGCCTGCCCGTCAAGCTGGCCGTGGCCCTGCTGGCCGACCGGCAGGGGGTGATTGACCTGAACCTGCCTGTTCAGGGATCGCTGAACGACCCCGAGTTCCAGTTGATGCCCGTCCTGTTCAAGGTACTGGGCAACCTGTTGGCCAAGGCCGCCACCGCACCGTTCTCGCTGCTGGCCAACGCCCTGGGGGGCGATGCCGACGAATGGGGCAGCGTGGCCTTTGTGCCCGGCACGGCCCAACTGGCGCCCGCCAGCGAAGCCACCCTGGCACGCCTGGCCCAGGCCCTGGCCGATCGGCCCCGGCTGGCACTGACCGTGGCAGGCTCGGCCAACCTGGCGGCGGAGCGCGACGCCTACCAACGCGCCCGTCTCGACGAACAATTGCTGGCCGAGGCCAGCCGCAGCGAGAACGGCCAAGCCAACCCACCCGCGACCATGGACCCAGCGACCCGCCAGCACTGGCTGAACCAGCTCTACCGCCGCACCAACATGCCCAAACCCCGCAACGCCCTGGGCCTGCCAGCCACCCTCAGCCCGGCAGACATGCAGGCCCTGCTGTTGACCCAAATTCCCGTGACAGAGGCCACCATGCGCACCCTGGCCACGCAACGCGCGGTGGCGGTGCGCGACGCCCTGGTGCGGCTGAAGGTGCCTGCCCAGCGTCTGTACACGGCCAACCCGCAGCTGGAGGCCACGGCCACACCCGGCCCATGGCAGCCCAGCGCCCAGCTGACACTGAGCGTGCCCTGAGGCGCATCCGGGTCAACCCTCTGCCGGTGGCGCACGGGTTCCGGGACAATCCACAAAATCGAACGACCGTTCTTTTTGATGGAGCAAGGTGATGGGACAAGCAAGTGGGTGGTGCCGCCTGTGGGTGTGGCTGGGCGTGGTGGGGCTGGCGCTGGGCGCGGCCCAGGCCGTGGCGCAACCCAGCCTGGCGGTGGGGGGCGTGAACTTCGAGCGCCAACTGTCGGTGCAGGGCAATGCCCTGCAACTCAACGGCGCTGGCCTGCGCTACAAGGCCGTGTTCAAGGTGTACGCGGCGGGCCTGTACCTGCCCCAGGCCGCCCGCACCCCCGATGAGGTGGCCGCCCAGCCGGGCGCCAAGCGCATGAGCATCACCATGCTGCGCGACATCGACTCCAACGAGTTGGGCAAGCTGTTCACCCGGGGCGTGGAAGACAACATGCCGCGCACCCAATTTGCCAAGCTGGTGCCCGGCCTGATCCGCATGAGCGAGATTTTTTCCAGCCACAAAAAGCTGGTGGCCGGCGACGTGTTCACCATCGACTGGTTGCCGGGCCAGGGCACCCTCATTTCCGTCAAGGGCCAGCCCCAGGGTGAACCGTTCAAGGAGCCAGAATTTTTCAACGCCCTGCTGGGCATCTGGCTGGGCAAAGCCCCGGCCGATCACCTGCTGAAGGAGGCGCTGCTGGGCAAGGGGGTCTGATGCGGTCCTTGGCCGCCAGGTCAATTCACCCAGCGGGGCACCAGCTCGGCCAAGGTGTCCAGGCAGCCGTCGGCCCCCGCTTCGGCCACGGGCTGGCCGTGGTTGTAGCCATAAGTCACCAGCAGCACGGGGCAGCCTGCCGCGCGGGCGGCTTGTGCGTCGTTGACAGAATCGCCCACCATGAGGGTGCGGGCCGGCGCGGTACCCAGTGCCTCGCAGGCCCGCAGCAGGGGCAAGGGGTCGGGCTTTTTGCGCTCAAACGCATCGCCGCCATACACCTGGGCAAAAAAGCCAGCCAGCCCCTTGTCGGCCAGCAGCGGCTGCGCAAAGGCCGTGGGCTTGTTGGTCAGGCACACCAGGGGCAGTCCCTTGTCCTGCAACGCCCTCAGACCCGCCACCACGCCGTCGTACACCCGGCTGTGCTGGCCGTTGATGCGCAGGTAATGGCGCTGGTAAGCGGCCATGGCCTGGGGAAACACGGCCTCCACCTCCGCTGCACCCCAGTGGGGCTGCACCTGGGCCAGCGTGCTGCGCAACAGGTGCTCGGAGCCCTTGCCCACCATGCGCGCCACGTCAGTGGGCTGCACCGGGGGCAGCGCCAGCTCGCCCAGCATGAGGTTGAGGGCCACGCCAAAGTCGCCCAGCGTGTCGATCATGGTGCCGTCCAGGTCAATGATGGCGGCTTGAATGCCTGAAAAAAAGGGTTGCATGCGCACATTGTCGCCCGCACCACCCTTGTGCGTTGTGCGGTGCGGTGCCATAGTGCGCGAGCCCCACACCACCGCACGGGTGTGACGTTGCCCCCATCCGCCATGACTGATTCCACCGAGCGCCCTGCCCCACCCCCCGAGTCCGCCACGCCGCTGCCCGCCGACCACCCAGGCCTGAGCCTGCGCCTGTCGGACGACGGCGCCTTGCTGCAAGCCACCTTTCAGCCCACGGCGCGCAGCGACACCGCCACGCCCCCACCGGAAGCCCCCGCTGCGGTGGCGCTCACGGCGGCAGCGGTGCGCGCACAGATGGTCCGCCAGGGCCACGGGAACCTGGCGGTCAATGAGCAGGCCCTGGCCCAACTGGTGCAGCTGGCGGCCACCTCGCGCGAGGCCGTGACACTCACCCTGGCCGAGCGGCGCGATGCCCGCAGCGTCATCAAAATCAGCCGCAACCGCATGTCGGCCCTGTTGACGTTGACACCCCCCCAAGGGGGAGCCCCCATGACACTGGACAAGCTGAAGGCGCAGTTGGCCGACCAGGGCGTGACCGCAGGCATCAACGAGCAGGCGCTCGCCCTGGCCGTGGCCAGCCAACAGGTGGACGACCTGGAGGTCGCCTCGGGCCAACTGGCCGTCAACGGCGAGCACACCCGGTTTGAGACCCTGGTACCCGACACCACCGACCGCCACCCCCGCCTCAACGCCCACGGCCTGATCGATTACCGCGACCTGGGCGACCTGGTGGTGGTGCGCGAAGGCACACCGCTGATGCGCCGCATCCCGCCCACCCCCGGTGTGCCCGGCTTTGACGTGACGGGCCAGGCGCTCAGCCCCAAGCCCGGCACCAGCTGGCCCTTCGCCCCCGGACTCAAGGGGGTGGAGCTGGACCGGGGCGACCCCAACCTGCTGGTGGCCAGCGTGGTCGGGCAGCCCGTCATCGTGGCGCGTGGCGTGAAGGTCGACCCCAACGTGGTCTTTCCGCAGGTGGACATGGCCTCCGGCAACGTGAAGTTCGACGGTGCGGTCAACATCAAGGGCGATGTGAAGGAAGGCATGCACGTGTACTCCACCGGCGACGTGTTTGTGGGCGGCGCGGTGGAGGCCGCCACCATCGAAGCCGGGGGCAACGTCGTCATCAAGGGCGGCGTGATCGGGCGCAATGAATACAACGGCCGCGACTCGGGCCGCGAGGGCTGGTTCAACGCGAAGGTCACGGCCAAGGGCTCCATCAGCGCCCGGTTTGCCGAAAACGCGTTTCTGGAGGCCGACGTGGACGTGATGCTCGAAGACTACGCCATGCACAGCGAAATCAATGCCCTCAACCATGTGGTGATCGGCAAGCCCGGCACCCGCAAGGGGCGCTGCATGGGCGGCCACACCAAGGCCACCATTTCCATCCGGGTGGCCGAGTCGGGCTCCAGCGCCGGGCTGCACACCGTGCTGGAGGCGGGCTACAACCCGTTGGTCACCGAAGAAATGGCGGCGCTGACCCAGGCCATCCAGAAACACGAGAGCGAAATGGCCAACCTGCAAAAAATCATCGACTTTGTGCAGCAGCACCCCGAGCGCGACCGCGACGGCCTGCTGGCCCGCGCGGCCATCACCCAGGAGCTGCACCAGGGCCAGATCCTGGAGCTGCAGCTGGAGCTGTCCAACCTGAAGGACGCCCTGACGCTGGCGGAGGACGCGCAGGTGAGCGTGGACGTGACCATCCACGGCGGCACCGAAATCCACGTCGGGGGCAAGGTCTGGACCACCGCCGAGCAACGCGCCCATGCCGTGTTCCGCCTGGACGACGAGGGCAATCTCACGGTGCAATGACAGGCCAGGCCGCTGGTTTCACGCCGGGCAGTTAAAGTCCGGCCCATGCCTACCTACGAGTTCAGCTGCGAAGTGCAGCCCCAACACCTGATTGAACAGTCCGACCCGGCGCGGGGGGTGTACGCGTTTTCGTACACCATCACCATCCGCAACACCGGCCAGGTGGCGGCGCAGCTGATTGCCCGGCACTGGGTCATCACCGACGGCAGCGGCCGCACGGAAGAGGTCAAAGGCCTGGGCGTGGTGGGCCACCAGCCCCTGCTCAAGCCGGGTGAATCGTTCCAGTACACCAGCGGCACCCAGTTGCGCACCGCCTCGGGCATCATGCGCGGCAGTTTTTTCGTGGTGGCCGAAGACGGCGAACGTTTTGAGGCCGAGGTCCCGGCCTTTGTGCTGGACGCCACCGGCCCGGGCCACCCTGGCCGCGTGCTGCACTGAGCCCCACATGCCCCGCTGTTGCGCTCCCCTTCCCCGATGACCGCTTACCCGACATACCTCCCTGCCTGGCCGCTGGAGTTGAACACCATGTTCTTCATCGGCTTTTTGCTGTTTTGCGGCGCCCTGGGCGGCTTTGTGGCCCACCGCCTGCAATGGCTGCCCAGCATCACCGGCTTCATGCTGGTGGGCCTGCTGGCCGGCCCCAACGTCATGGGCATCTTCAGCTACGAGTCGCTGGAGCAGTCCCGCGTCATCGTGGACATTGCGCTGGCCCTGATCCTGTATCGGCTGGGCCTGTCGCTGGACCTCAAGGTCATCCTCAAAGACCGGGCGCTGCTGTTGGTGTCCCTGATGGAAAGCACGCTGACCTTTGCCTGCGTGTACTGGGCCTTGACCTGGATGGGCATGGACGAGTTGCCCAGCGCCGTGGTGGCGGCCATTGCGGTGTCGTCCTCACCGGCGGTGCTGCTGCACGTGGCGCACGAACTGGGCGCCGAAGGCCCCACCACCGAACGGGCGCAGGTGCTGGTGGCGTTGAACAACGTGATTGCGTTCCTCATGTTTGCCGCGCTCATGCCCGCGCTGTACCGCCACAACTCGGCGCCGCTGAGCACCATCATTGGTGCGCCGCTCTACCAGTTCTTTGGCTCGGCCGTGCTGGGCGTGGTGCTGGGCTGGGCCTTGCACGCGGTGGCCCTGCTCACCCGCAAAGCCCCCCAGTACAGCCTGGCGCTGGTGGTGGGGGCCGTGTCCATGACGCTGGGGCTGGCGCTGTCGCTGGGGCTGTCGTCGTTGTTTGCCCCACTGGTGCTGGGCATGGTGGTGAAAAGTGTCGAGAAGAAGGACCTGATTGCCAACATGGAGTTCGGCCCCGCCTTCGAGCTGTTTTTTGTGGCCCTGTTTGTGTACGCCGGGGCCAACCTGCACCTGGAGGAAATGGTGCAGTTTGCCCCTGCGGCGGGGGCCTTCGTGCTGGCCCGGTGCGTGGCCAAGTGGACCGCCACCTCGGCCACCGGCCACCTCATGGGCTGGCCGGCCCGCACCCACCTCAACGTGGGACTGACGCTGTGGCCCATGGCGGGCATGGCCATCGGCTTGGCCCACATCACGGTGGCCAACTTTCCGCTGGTCGGGGCGGAGGTGGCCTCCATCGTGCTGGCCGGTGTGGCCGTGTTCGAAACCCTGGGCCCGCCGGTGGTGGCCCGCGCCCTGCGCTGGGCCGGCGAGGTGAACCCCGCCTGCGCGCCCAGCCCCATGTTTGGAGACAGCGTACCCGCGCCGCACGCCAAGCCAACGCCGACCACGGCCACCGCCGCGGCACCGGCCATGCCCCCGGCCCCACCCGCGCCAGAACGGAACCCGCCCCCCACCCGCCCTGTGGCCGACCATGGGCGAGTTTGAGCTGATTCGCCGCCATTTCCAGCACGCGCTGCACCCCGCCGGGGTGGCCCTGGGCAACGGCGATGACTGCGCCCTGCTGGCCCCCGCCCCAGGCATGCGGCTGGCCGTGTCCACCGACATGCTGGTGGAGGGGCGGCATTTCCTGTCCACCGTGCCCCCCGACGCCCTGGGACACAAAGCCCTGGCCGTGAACCTGAGCGACCTCGCCGCCATGGGCGCAGAGCCCCTGGCCTTCACCCTGGCGCTGTCCATGCCCCGGGTGGACGACGCCTGGCTGAGCGGGTTTGCCAGCGGACTGCTGGCGCTGGCCGATGCCCACGGCTGCGCGCTGGTGGGGGGCGACACCACCGCCGGGCCACTGAACATCTGCATCACGGTGTTTGGCCAGGTGCCCGAACACCAGGCACTGCGCCGCAGCGCCGCCCAGGTGGGCGACGACGTGTACGTGAGCGGCTGCGTGGGCGACGCCCGGCTGGCGCTGGAGGTGTTCCGCGGCAAGGCCCAACTCAGTGCCACCGACTTTGCCGCCGTGCGCCAGCGCCTGGAGCGCCCCACACCGCGCGTGGCGCTGGGGCTGGCCCTGCGGGGCGTGGCCCACGCCGCCATCGACCTGAGCGACGGCCTGCTGGGCGACCTGGGCCATGTCCTGGCCGCCAGTGGTGTGGGCGCGGAACTGGGCACCAGCTGGATAGAAAATTCAATGGCTACAAGCCCAATATTGAAAAGCGCTGGAGCAGAATTTTTATCAAAATTTTCACTCTCCGGCGGTGACGACTACGAACTGGCCTTTACCGCGCCGGTGGCCGCCCGCGACCGGGTGATGCTGGCGGCCGAACACACCGGCACCACCGTGACACGCATCGGCACCATCACGGCCACGCCCGGGCTGCGGCTGCTCGATGCGCAGGGCCAAGCGCTGCGCCAGCTGCCACCGTCTTTTGACCACTTTGCCTGACCCATGCCCACCCACACCGCCGCCCTCCCGTTTCACCGACTGCGCGCCCCACGCTGGGCACCCACCGCACTGCTGGCCGCGTCGCTGGTGGCCGCGCTGTCCGGTTGCGGCCCGACCAACCCATCTGCTGCCACGAGCGCCTCGGCCAGCCCGCCGCCGGCCACTGCACCGGCCGCCCCGGTGGCCAGCACCGCCCCGCCCGAGCTGACGCTGAACTGCGACATCGCCTCGCTGTCGCCGGCAGGGACCTACCTGGCCGAGAACAACTCCTGGGGCAGACAGGGGGTTGTGGGCTGGTCCCAGTGCATGGGCGCGGCCATGAACGCCAAGGGCGGCCTGAGCGCCCGCTGGACCTGGGACTGGAAGTACGAGGGCGACAACGTCAAGGCCTACCCCGAGGTGGTGTTTGGCCACAAGCCGGGCTTTCCCACCTCATCCACCCCGCTGTTGCCGCGCAAGCTCGGGGCCTTGCAGCAACTGGTGGTGGACTACGACGTGCACACCGAGCGCGAGGGCGCGGGCAACCTGGCCATCGACATGTGGCTGACCAGCACCGCCAACCCCACCACCTTTGCGGTGCCGCCCATCACGCACGAGGTCATGATCTGGCTGGAGGTGTACGGCCCCATGTTTGCAGGCGGCCAGCAGGTGGACAAGGTGCGCATCAACGGCACCCTGTACCGCGTGTATGTGGGCGAAAAATTCGGCCTGGGCTGGCGCTACGTGGCCTTTGCGCCCAACAGCCCCATGAAGACCAGCGCCTCGGTGGACCTGATGCCGTTTTTTGAGTACCTGAAGGGCAAAAACCTCATCACGGTGGAAGAGCACCTGGCGGCCGTGAACCTGGGCAACGAAATCATCAGCGGCTCGGGCGACACCCGGCTGAACCACTTTGCCGTGACGGTGCGCTGAGCCACCGCTGACGGCATCACAACCCGGTCCGCCGCGCGGCCTGGGTGCGTCCGCCGTAGCCCCAGTCGGTGGCGGGCAACTCGCGCACAACCACGTAGCTGGCCGACGCCAGTGGCTTTCCCGCACCGAGTTGACGCTCCAACTCGGCAAACGCCTCGGCCACGAACTCGGCCTTTTGCGCCGACGTGTTGGTGCCCGCCGTGATGTCAATCTCCAACAACGCCGTGGCTTGCGCGGGGGCGGCGGCACCGATGTACCAGCGCGCCTGTGGCAGGTCGTCGATCACCACCACGGTGACCTCGGGGCGCTTGCCCAGCACCCGCGCCGTCAGCGCGGTGAGGGCCTGGGCCAGGGCGGCGTACTTCTCGGGGTTTTGCAACGGGGCGACGCGCAACTGAAGGGTGGGCATGGGACTGTCTCCGGTCAACAAATGGGGGCGGTCATCAGACCGGATGGCGGCGTGGGTTTGGCACATCGGCGCGGTGGCGCTGCAGCCTGGCTTGCCAGCGGCGGGCGCTGCGCACAGCACGGGCTTGGCCTGACACCATGGCCTCCCAGACGGCGTTGGCACCCCGCCAAAAATCGGCGTAGGCGGTGGCGCCGCAGTCACGGATGGCCTGCTGGCGCAGGCGGTGCGCCTCGGCCAAGGCGGCCTGCACGCGCTCGGCGTGCTCGGTGGAAGGGGTGGTGTGCGTCCTGTTCGACATGGTGGGCTCCTGGGGCATTGGTGGGGGGGTCGGCGATGAATGGTGTTGAATGTATTGCCACAACCAACGCACGGAAACCGCACGAAATGCACACTGGATTTGCAATTTTTGCAATACCAAGCACAATGCCGCCATGAACCTCGAACTCGACGATGTGGCGCTGTTCATGCGCATCCACGCCCTGGGCACGCTGTCGGCCGCGGCGCGCGAGCGCAATTGGCCGGTCAGCCAGGTGTCGCGGGCGCTGGCCCGGCTCGAATCGGCCTGCGGCGTGCGCCTGCTGCACCGCAGCACCCACGGCCTGTCGCTGACCGACGAAGGCGACACCTTCGCCACCCATGCCGCGCAGCTGCTGGCCACCCGCGACGAGCTGGCAGGCGACCTGACCGGCAAACTGGCCGGCCCCAGCGGCTGGGTGCGCGTGGGCGTGAGCCCCGCCCTGGCCGAAGCACTGATCGCGCCCAGCCTGGTGGGCTTGTACGAACGGCACCCCGATTTGCACATCGACCTCTGCGCCGACGACCGCATGGTGGACATGGCGCGCGACGGCATTGACCTGGCGCTGCGCACCGGTACCCCGCACAGCGACAACCTGGTGGCGCGCCACATTGGCGAATACGGCCGGGTGCTGTGCGCCAGCCCCGCCTACCTGGCCCGCCACGGACAACCCGCCACCGTGGCCGATCTGGCGCACCACCGCCTGATCGCCAGCAGCGTCAGCCCGCCACTGAACCAATGGCCGCTGGCACCCGGCACCCCCGTGCCGGTCACCCCAGCCAGCGCCCCAACCCGACGCACCGCCCGGACTCCGGAGGCGCCCACCTGGCAGGCCTCAGGCCACACCCGCAGCGACAACAGCGCCGCCACCCTGGCCCTGGTGTTGCACGGCGTGGGCATGGCACGGCTGAGCGAACTGGTGGCGCGGCCACACCTGGCCAGCGGTGCACTGGTGCCGGTGCTGCAAGGCCACTTCGACCCGCAGCAGGTACCGGTCTACGCCGTGATGCTGCAAGAGCGCCACCGCCTGCCCAAGGTGCGCGCCTGCACCGAGTGGTGGCGCGAATGGATGGCCCGCCCGGCGGGGTGAGCCAGATAATGGCGGCATGAACGCCCCCATCCCGCCACCTGTGTGGCTGGCGCCCGACCCCGACAACCCCTCGGTGCTTCGCCCCTCGGACACCCCCGCACCGCCTGACGCCCATTTGGTGCGCGGCGGTCACGGCACCGCGCCCCACCACCACGGGCGTGCGCCCCTGGCACGGCCCACGCTGGCCTTCATGCTCAGCCACCCGGCGCACGCCATTGCGCTGGGCTTTGGCTCGGGCCTGGCGCCGCGCGCGCCCGGCACCGTGGGCACGCTGTGGGGCTGGGCCGCCTTTGTCGTGCTGCAGCCCTGGCTGAACGACGTGCAATGGGCCGTCTTCATCGGGCTGAACCTGCTGCTGGGCTGGTGGGCCAGCACCGTGACGGCCCGCCACATGGGCCAGCCCGACTCCAGCCACATGGTGTGGGACGAGGTGGTGGCCATCTGGCTGGTGATGTGGCTGCTGGCCCCCGCCAGCCTGTGGACGCAGGCCTGGGCGTTTGCGCTGTTCAGGCTGTTCGACGCGGTCAAGTTCGGCCCCATGGCCTGGGCCGACCAGGCATTCAAAGGTTTTGGCCCGCGTGGGGGCTTTGGCGTCATGCTGGACGACCTGGCCGCCGCCTTTTGCACCCTGCTCGTCTTCGCTTGGTGGCGGTTTTGAAGGTGTCCGCACCCCAAAATTCATGAAACAAGAGCAAACTATTCAATCCACACAAGCGCTGGCAGCCATTTTGATTGAAAACAACTGGCTGATGGCCACCGCCGAGAGCTGCACCGGTGGTTTGATCGCCGCCGCCTGCACCGACCTGGCGGGCTCCAGCCAGTGGTTTGAGCGTGGCTGGGTGACCTACAGCAACGCCGCCAAGACCGAGCTGCTGGGCGTGCCCGCCGACCTCATTGCCCGGCACGGCGCGGTGAGCGAGGCCGTGGTGCGCGCCATGGCCGAGGGTGCCGTGGCCCACTCACACGCCCAGGTGGCGGTGGCCGTGACCGGCGTGGCCGGCCCCAGCGGCGGCAGCCCCGACAAACCCGTGGGCACGGTGTGGCTGGGCTGGTGCGTGGCGGGGCAAACCCACACCGAATGCCGCCACTTCAGCGGCGACCGCGCTGACGTGCGCCAGGCCACCGTGGACCATGCGCTGGCGCAGCTGGTCAACTGGCTCTCGGCTGAACGCTGAACGGGTGGTGCCTGCGCTCAGCGGACGTTCCACCACGCCCAGCTGCAGGGCGCGCACCCCAGCACCCCAGTAACCAAGTCTGGGGCACGGCGCAGGGGCAGGCCATCAGCAACACACGCGCCCACTTCACCGGGGGCCGCGCTTGCCGCTGGCCATACCGGTAAGCAGCCCAGCCTGTTCGGCCGCGCTCACCACAACGCCCCGGACTCCACCACCCGCTGCCCGGCTTCGCCCTTGGCCACACCATCCAACAACGCCTGTGCAATTTGCAGCGGCGTGACCGCGCGCCAGGTGCGGGGAATGAGTGGCGCCAGCAGGCGCGACACCACGATGCCGGCGCGCTCACCGGGCCTGTGCTCAGCCCGTTCGGTGTCGATGAGCGAGGGGCGCACCAGCGTCAGGCTGTCAAAGCTCAGCGCGGCCAGGCCCTGCTCGGTTTCGGCCTTGGTGCGCAGGTACAGGTTGCCCTGCAAGCTGGCGCCCAGTGACGAGTTGTAGGCGCACCGCGCCACGCCAGCGGACCGGGCCAAACTGGCGGTGGTCAGCACCAGGTCGCGGTCCACCGCCACAAAGGCCGCGTCCGACCCGGCCAGTCGGCGGGTGGTGCCCAGGGTGCACACCAGGGCATCGGCTTGCCACCAGGGTGCGGCAGGGTCGAGCGCCGCAAAGTCCACCAGCGGGTTGGCCGCGTGCGGACCCAGACTGGCCACGGGCAGGGGGCGGCGGGTGGGTGCCACCACCTGGGCAAAACGGGCATCGGCCTGGGCCAGCTGCCACACGGCTTGCCCCACGGCGCCGGTGGCGCCCAGCAGCAACAACTTCAACGAGGGGTGTGTCATGGCCAGAGCTTAGCGCCCGGCAGGTTTGCCCGTTGGGTGCCGCCTGAGCGTGTGCCTGGGTAGCTCCATGTTGGCAAGTCAGGTCAGCTGTCCCTCACATGGGCTGCCAGCCCTCGGCGGGGCGCCGGACCCACGGCGGGCGCATGGCCCAGCCTCGCCCACATTTGCACGGTGTGGCTGGGCCGGGGGGCTTGCAGCAGGGCATGAATGTCGGTGTAGGGGCCGGCTTGCTCGGGGTACTCTTGCAGCGCCTGCTGCAGGGGGTGCATGGACAGCCCCTGCGCCGTGGCCGCCAACTGGGCACGGACATAGGCACGCCCGGCATTGACCTGGGTGGGGCGGTCATTGCCATGGGTCACCATGTAGAAAAAGGCCGGTGTGGTGTCCAGTTTGGCGTTGAAGTCGGTGATCTGACTTTTGAGTGATGCGTCACCAGGCGGTGGTGCCTGGGTGCGGTCAAACAAGCCCAGCGCATCTAGGGCGCGGATCATGGGGCTGTTCAACGAGATGCCGTCGCGGTGCCGGGCAATTTCCTCAGGGCCGACGCGCAGCCAGTGGTACGACTCCAGCAGCGTGCGCGGGGTCTCCAGCTCGATGCGCCAGGCTGTCTTGGCAATGTCACGGTGGCGTTGCACGGTGTCGGGCTGCTCCCCGGTGGCAAAGCCCACGCGCAGCGCCTGGCCAAGCCCTGATGGTGAGGTGCTGGCCGCAATGGCGGCCATGGCCGCCTGGCTGGGCATGCGGGGTTCGTAGGCCTCGCGGTTGGTGCGTCGCTGGACAATGTGCGCGTACAGCGGGTCGGGTTGTGCACTGGCATCGGCCACCAGCCGAACATGGGCGGTGGGCAGGGCACTCAGGGCCTGGGGCCCGTGGACCCCTTGGGGGAACAAGGTGATGTCGGCCCGCAGCCCGATCTGGCGTGCAGCGATGTCGAGCAACTCCAGGAACGTGCCCTGGCTCATCATCATCTGGCGCGAGTAGGGGTCCGTTTCCGGCAGCAGGCGGGTGAGGTCGCACGACAGCACGACTTCGTCAGGCTGACGCAGGTCCAGCAACCAGCTTTGCAAGTTGTGGGAGTGTGGTGCCAATATGGCGTGGCTGAGCACCCATTGGCGTGGGTCACCGGTGGGGGCGGCGGGCACGCGCCAGGCGGCCACCGCCTCGTCGGGCAGGCGCGTGGAGCAGGCGCTCAGCGCGGTGACCGCCGAGGCGCTGAACACGCCGCCGCCCACCAGGCGGATGAATTGTCTGCGTTGCATCGGGTACTTTCTGGTGTTGGATTGGGGTGGTCAAGAAGAACTGGACTCAGCTCATCCGGGAGGTGGTCATGGGCAAATTGTGGAAACCCGCGCCCAACGCCACAATTCCCCAAATGCGCAACCCAGCCTTGCAAACATGAATCGCCCATTCGATTGGCGCCTGGTGCCCCTCTTTCTGGCCGCCTTGGACAAAGGCAGCCTGATGGGGGCCGCGCGCCAGCTGGGCATCAGCCAGCCCACAGCGGGCCGGCAACTGACCGAGCTGGAGCAGCAGTTGGGCACCGTGTTGTTCGAGCGAACGGGCCGCGGCCTGCGGCCCACGCCCATGGCGCATGGGTTGGCCGAGGCGGCCAGGACCATGGCCCAGGGCGCAGCCACACTGGGGCGCCAGGTGGCAGGGGCCCAGGCGGGGCTGGCGGGCACGGTGCGCATCAGTGCCAGCCAACCGGTGGCCTGTGTGCTGCTGCCACCCATCTTGCTGAAAATGCAAACCGCCTTGCCAGAGGTGCAGGTGGAACTGGTGGTGACCAACGCCGTGTCCAATTTGTTGGAACGGGAGGCCGACGTGGCGCTGCGCATGGTGCGACCCGAGCAGGGAAGCCTTGTGGCCAGGCACATTGCCCGGGTGGACATGGTGGTTTGCGCCAGCCGTCACTACGTGGCGCGACATGGTGCGCCCGCGCATTTCTCGGATTTGCTCGCGCACCGCCTCATTGGCTTTGACCAGGCCGATGACATCATCCGGGGTTTTGCCGCCATGGGTTTTCATGTGACTCCGGGGCAGTTTGCGCTGCGCACCGATGATTTGATGGCCTACTGGCAAGCGGTGTGCGCGGGCCTGGGCATCGGGTTTGTTGGCCGTTACATGGTGGACCCATCGCCCGAGGTTCAGGTGTTGCTCCCCGAGCTGACCTTGCCCCATTTGCCGGTGTGGCTCACCACGCACCGGGAGGTGCACACCAATCCCCGCATCCGGGCGGTGTGCGATTTTCTGGCTGAGGCGGTGCCGGCTGCCATGGCCAGCAACAACCCGCCTGTTTCCCTTGATGCTGGACGACCATGACCACCACACCACCTCGGATGCACGGCTTTGTGCGTCGCCACTTTGACCTGCCCAATTCCACCGCCGTGGCCCGCGTGGGCGGCAACCCCAATGGGCCACCGCTGGTGCTGCTGCACGGGTTTCCACAAACACACGTCATGTGGCACCGGGTGGCGCAGGTGCTGGCCGAGCGGTTTTTCATCGTCATGCCCGATTTGCGGGGCTACGGCGACTCGGCCCTGAAGCCCGGTGTGCTCGAAGCCGTCGACCACAGCGCCCACAGCAAGCGGGCCATGGCGGCCGACGTGGTGGCGGTCTGCGAGCAGCTGGGGCTGCAGCGGTTCTACCTGTGCGGCCATGACCGGGGCGGGCGGGTGGCGCACCGCCTGGCGCTGGACCACCCCCAGCGGGTGGCGGGGCTGTGCGTCATCGACATTGCGCCCACGCTGGACATGTACGAGCGCACCGACATGGACTTTGCCCGCGCCTACTACCACTGGTTCCACCTGATACAACCCGCGCCGCTGCCCGAAACCATGATCGGCGGCAACGCCCTGGCCTATCTGCACGCCAAGCTGGGCGGCTGGGGCACCGGTGGCATGGGCCACATCGAACCCGAAGCGCTGGCCGAGTACGAGCGCTGCTTTTGCCGCCCGGCGGCCATCCACAGCGCCTGCGAGGACTACCGCGCCAGCGCCGGCATTGACCTGGACCACGACCGTGCCAGCCGGGCGGCGGGCGAGCGCATGGCCTGCGACACCCTGGTGCTGTGGGGCCTGCGTGGCGTGGTGCAGCGGCTGTTTGATCCCCTGGCGTTGTGGCAGGCACAATGCGCGGGCAAGGTCACTGGCGAAGCCCTGGACGCGGGCCACTTCATTCCCGAAGAGCTGCCTCAAACCACCGCCTGGACCCTGACGGACTTTTTTCTCGGCACCTCGACCCTCACACCGCCAACCGGCCACACCACCTGAGCACCACACACCGACCATGGGGAACACCGACACCGAAGCCCGTCCACTGGACCCGTCCCAACTGGTGATCGGGCTGTACGTGTGGCTGGACATGAAGTGGATGGAGCATCCCTTCCTGACCAACCGGTTCATGGTCAAGTCGGCGGAGGACATTGCCATCCTGCAGTCCCTGCCCATGCAGGGGCGTCTGCACTGGCTGCCCGCCAAAAGCACGACCGAACCGTTGCCTTTGGGCGGTCCGGCGGACCCTGCGCCGCCGCCCGACCCCACGGGCGCTGCCCAGGCCCTGGCGCTGGAGCAACAGCGTCTGGCCAACGCGCGGCGGGAAAAAGTTCGCCACATCAAAGACGCGGCGGCCCGGGCCGACCGCGCCTGGGAAAGTGCGGCCAGCGCCACGCGGGAGGCCTTGTCCACCCTGGCCCGCTCACCCCGCATGGCGGGCAAGCACCTGGCCCAGTTGTCCAGGGAGACGGCAGCCACCATCACCCAGGGCCCCGATGTGCTGCTGCACCTGCTGGGCAGCAAGAACGACCAGGGCCCACAGTTTCATGCCCTCAACGTCATGACCCTGTGCATGCTGGTGGGCAAAAAGGCGAAACTGACCCAGAACGAGCTGACCGACCTGGCCATGGCGGCACTGGCACACGACGCGGGCAAGTGCGAAATCCCGTTGCCCATCCTGAAAAACGGCAAGCGCAAAAAGCACGAGGAGGACCACTACCGCCTACACGTCAAGCACAGCGTGCAATTGGCCCAGGAATCGGGTGCGTTCAACGCCAAAGCCATTGCCATGATCGCGGAACACCACGAGTCGGTCGACGGCAAAGGTTGGCCCAAGGGCCTGACCGAACTGAGCACTGGCTCACGCATCCTGGCCATGGCCAACCGCTACGACCGGCTGTGCGCCCCTGAGTCGCCCGATGTACCCGCGCTCATGCCCTCCGAAGCGCTGGCCCACATGCTGCGCCAGGAGGGCAGCCGACACGACCCTCAGTTGCTGGCCCTGCTGATCGGCCTGCTGGGGGTGTACCCGCCCGGCACGGTGGTGCGGCTGAACGACCAGTCGCTGGCCTTGGTGGTGTCGCCGGGCAAAGACATCCACCGCCCACGGGTGCTGCTGTACAGCCCCGATTTGCCCGACACCGAGGCCCCCATGCTGGACCTGGGCACGGAGCCGGATTTTCAGGTGGTGGATGCCATCCGCCCCAGCGCATTGGCTCCCGAGGTGTTGCAGTGGTTGAACCCCCAGAAGCGCTTGGCCTGCTTTTTCTCAGTGGAAGATACGCCAGTGCAGTAGTTTTCGCTATGCTAGACCGAAGCACTGACGGCGGGCGCAGCCCGCCAGCCCCAGACATCGCGACCAACAAGGTAATCCATGTGGACCCCACCCGGCAAACCCGTCCCGATTGACCCTTCTCAATTGGTGGAGGGCCTCTACGTCTGGTTGGATGTTCGCTGGGACGAGCACCCCTTTCTGTCCAACCGCCTGTTGGTCAAAAGCACCAAGGATGTGGCATTGATCCAGTCCTTGGACGTGGTGGGACGCCTGTATTACCACCCCGAAAAAAGCAACGCCACCCCGCCGCCCTACACCCCACCCGCCCCGACCACCGAGGCGCTGCAAGCCGCCGCAGCAGCTGAACGGGCCGCTGCCACCGCCGAGGCAAAACGGCTGGACCAGGCCAAAAAAGCCCTGCAGCAGCAGCAAAAAGATGCCGCCACCCGGGCCGACCGGGCCTGGGAAAACGCCGCGCGCCAGACCAAGGAGGCGCTGAACGCACTGGGTCGATCCCCCAAGGCGGCCGGAGAGCTGCTGGCCAACCTGTCGCGTGAAACCGCCGCCAGCATTGCCCAGGGCCAGGAAATTTTGTTGCACCTGCTGGGCGACAAACAAGACCAGGGCCCGCAGTTCCACGCCCTGAACGTGCTCACCCTGTCCATGCTGCTGGGTAAAAAGGTGGGGCTGAGCGAGGCCGAACTGGCCGACCTGGCACTGGGTGCGCTCGCGCACGACGCCGGCAAAAGCCAGGTGCCGCCGCTCATCCTGAAAAACCCGCAGCGCAAAAAGCACGAGGAAGATTTTTTCCGCCAGCATGTGATGTTTGGGGTGCAGCTGGCGGCCCAATCGGGGGCATTTTCCAAGGGTGCGCTGGCCATCATCGCCGACCACCACGAGGCCGTGGACGGCTCCGGCTGGCCGCGTGGGCTGCGCGACATCGGCAAAGCCACCCGCATCCTGGCGGTGGTCAACCGGTACGACAACCTGTGTACCCCCGAGACCCAAGGCACCGATGCGCTGATGCCCGCCGAGGCACTGGCCCACATGTTTCGCCATGAGGGCAAACAGTTTGACCCCCTCGTGTTGACCACCCTCATCAAGCTGCTGGGCGTGTACCCGCCCGGCACCGTGGTGCAGCTGAACGATGGCTCTCTGGCCCTGGTGGTGGCGCCTGGCCCCGACAGCCTTCACCCACAGGTGCTGATCTACACCCCCGAGATCGACAAAGACCAGGCGCCCACCCTGGTGCTCAGCCCCGACAACGACCTGAAAATCGCCGAAGCCATCAAGCCCACCGCGCTGGCGCCGCAGGTGCGCGCCTGGCTCAACCCGCAGCAGCGCCTGTCGTATTTCTTCTCGGTGGAACAGTCCCCTCGCTGACCATCGCCGTCTGTGTTCTGCTCCCCCTTCGAGGACCACCATGCTCCACCTGATCAACCAGCTCTACCCCGTTCGTTACACCGTCATGGGCCTGACCGTGCTGACCTGCCTGGGCTGCCTGGCCCTGGTCGCGCTGAACGGGGGCAACGCCGGGTGGCTGGCGTGGCTGGGCTTGGTGGCCTCCGGGCTGCTGGCCTTGGTGGGTCTGCGCGACCTCACCCAGCCGTTCAGCGCGGTGCGCCGCAACTACCCCATCATCGGCAACCTGCGCTTCATGCTGGAAAAAATCCGGCCCGAAATCCGCCAGTACTTCATTGAAAGCGACACCGAGGCCACCCCCTTCTCCCGCTCGCAACGCAGCGTGGTGTACGCCCGAGCCAAAGGCGAAACCGACAAGCGCCCTTTCGGCACCCAGCTGGATGTGAAAGCCGCCGGCCACGAATGGCTCAACCACTCCATGGCCCCCACCCACTTGGACACCCACGACTTTCGGGTGAGCATTGGCGGCCCCGGTTGCACGCAGCCTTACTCGGCCAGCATCTTCAACATATCGGCCATGAGTTTTGGCGCCCTCAGCGCCAACGCCATCCAGGCGCTGAACGCTGGCGCCAAACGCGGGGGCTTTGCGCACGACACCGGTGAAGGCTCCATTTCCCGCTGGCACAAAGCGCATGGTGGCGACCTGATCTGGGAAATTGGCTCGGGCTATTTTGGCTGCCGCAACGACGACGGCAGCTTCAGCGCCGAGCGATTCACCGCGAACGCGCAGGACCCGCAGGTCAAAATGATCGAGATCAAGCTCAGCCAGGGTGCCAAACCCGGCCACGGCGGAGTGTTGCCCGGCCCCAAGGTCACCCCTGAAATTGCGGAGGCCAGGGGGGTGCCGGTGGGGCAAGACTGCGTGTCTCCAGCGGCCCACAGCGCGTTCAGCACACCCATTGAGTTGATGCAATTTGTGGCCCGCCTGCGCGAGCTGTCAGGCGGCAAGCCCGTGGGCTTCAAACTGTGCATTGGACACCCTTGGGAATGGTTTGCCATGGTCAAGGCCATGCTGGCCACGGGCATCACGCCCGACTTCATCGTGGTGGACGGCTCGGAGGGTGGCACCGGCGCCGCCCCGCTGGAGTTCACCGACCACGTGGGTGTGCCGCTGCAAGAGGGCCTGCGCCTGGTGCACAACACCCTGGTGGGCGTGAACCTGCGCGCGCGCATCCGCATCGGGTGTGCGGGCAAGGTGGTCAGTGCGTTTGACATCGCCCGCGCCATGGCGCTGGGTGCCGACTGGTGCAACAGCGCCCGTGGCTTCATGATGGCGCTGGGCTGCATCCAGGCGCAGGCCTGTCACACCGGCCATTGCCCCACGGGCGTGACCACACAAGACCCCGTGCGCCAGCAAGCGCTGCAGGTGGGCAACAAAACCCAGCGGGTGTACAACTTTCACCAGAACACCCTGAAGGCTTTGCAGGAGCTGGTGCAGGCAGCCGGACTGACCCACCCCGGCCAGATCGGGCCGCAGCACATCGTGCGCCGCGTCGACGCCAACGACGTGCGCCTGCTGGGTCAGGTGCTGCCACGCATGGCACCGGGTGCCCTGCTGGCGCCGCCCGAAGCACCCGACACGCCCAAGCACCTGACCGACAGCCTGCGCCACGAGTTGCACCCCGTGTTCCGTGTGTATTGGCCAGGTGCCAGTGCAGACAGTTTCGCCAGCCCGCATCTGCGCGGCTGACTCCCCCACCCCTCCAACCCCACCCAGCACACCACCATGAGCAACCGAGATCAACCCGTCGTTTTTGGCACTGAAGACCTGCTGATGAGTCTGTGCAACTCCGTCACCAAGGTGCTGACCCTGGCCACCAACAGCCAGGTGCAGTACTCAGGGATGGTCCAGCGCATCCACAAAACCTGCCTCAAGCCCGACATCGGCTGTTTTGTGCTGTTCGATGGCGGATTTTCCGGTCTGGTCATCATCAACTTCTCGGCCCAGGCCGCGATGGAAATTTACGAGAGCTACATGGTGAGCATGGGCATGCCGCACGATGAACTCGCGCGCTCCCACACCTCAGACGAGGTCAGCAACGTCATGGGTGAGCTGATGAACCAGGTACTGGGCGACTTCACCAGCAAGGTCCGGCGGGAGCTGCAAACCCACATCACCCAGAACCAACCCAAAATGCTGGTGCTCAACAAGCAGGTGATGCTCAGCGTGGACACCCACCTGGACAACCCCGAGTCCCGCAGGGTCACGTTTTACACTGGGCGCAACCACATTTTTTACCTGGAACTGGCCATTGACCGGACCGAGTTCATCAAGCTCTACGACTTTGAGCCACAGGCCATTCCCGAGCCAGACGAGCTGATGGCACAAGCCCATGCGCAAACCTCCGCGCCGGCGCCTGGCCTGCGCAGCACCTCCGATGAAACGGACGACCTGCTGAAGTCACTGGGCATGTGAACACCTGCCACCGAAGGCGCAACCACCTTGAACACCACCCCATTGCCACTGAAACGCTGGCTCAGCGCTGGCGCACTGCTGTGCAGCGTGTGCACCCTCTCTTTCGCACAGGCCCTGCCCACCGACCGCTTGCAGCGCGTCGAGTCCCAGAAAGTCCTGCGTGTGTGCATTTGGCCCGACTACTACGGCATCTCCTTTCGCAACCCCAAAACGCAGCAACTGTCGGGCATAGACATCGACAACGCGCAAGACCTGGCCCGTGACCTGGGTGTCGCCGTGCAGTTTGTGGACAGCTCCTTCGCCCGGTTCATGGACGACCTGGAGGCGGACCGCTGCGACCTGGCCATGTTCGCGATTGGCATCACCCCCGCCCGACAAGCCCGGCTGCGCTTCACGCAACCCCACCTGGCCAGTGACATCTACGCCATCACCACCCAAAGCAACCGGCGCATCCGCAGCTGGGCCGACATTGACCAGCCCGGTGTGGTGGTCGCAGTGGCCAAGGGCACGCTGCACGAAGCCGTCATGAAGACGCGACTGAAAGCCGCTGAACTGAGCGTGGTGAACACCCCTGCGGCCCGGGAGCAGGATGTGCAGTCGGGCCGGGCGGACGTGTTCATGACCGACTATCCCTTCAGCCGCCGCATGCTGGACAACAGTGACTGGGCCCGACTGGTGTCGCCCCCCGAACAGTTCCACATCACCCCCTACGCCTGGGCGATGGTGCCGGGAGACGACCGGTTTTTTGACCGCATCGACAAAGCCCTGGCCGACATGAAGCGCGATGGCCGGCTGCTGCGCAATGCCAAAAAGCACGGGCTGGAGCCCATCGCCGTGCTGCAAACCAAACAACCCTGAACCGGCGTCGCATGACACTGCTGACCAGCCGCCAACGCGTCAACGCCCTGGGTGGTGGCTTGTTGCTGCTGGTGCTGGGTTGGCTGAGCGCGTTGGGGTTTGCGTCCTGGTCTTTGCGGGGTGACACGCTCAACAACGGCCTGGCCACCGCCGCGCTGCACACCCGGAATTTTGAAGAGCACCTGACACAGACCCTGCAAACCGTGGAACACCACGCCAACAGCGTGGAAGCACCCGGCAACAACCCGGCGCTTCACCAGGCACTGAATCAGCAACTGCTGAGCCTGCTGCGGCCCACGCCCCATTTGCGGTCCCTGTCGGTGCTGGATGCGTCCGGACGGGTGGTGGCCAGCTCCAACGCCGACAACCTGGGCATTCAACTGGACATGTCCGGTTTTTTCCCCACCGCGCCGCCGTCGGCCGAGGTGGTGCGCGTGGGCATGCCCACCGCTGGCCGCGACCTGTCCACCGCAGCCGCCCCAGGCAGCCGGTTGGCGCTGCAGCCCGACACCCAGTATTTCGTCCCACTCCTCAGCCCCCTGGTGACGGACCAGACGCACCACCGGCACTGGCTGCTGGCCACCCTGAACCCGGACTACTTCATCAACCACGCCACACAAATGCTGGCCGCCAAGCAAGGCTGGGTCCAGTGGCTGCGCTACGACGACGTGCTGTTGGTGTCGTCCTCCGCCAATGACCCACCATCGCGTCAGGGCACATCGGGACGAGTCAGCGAACTGCTGGCGCTGGACGAGCACCACCCGTTTTTCCAGCGCCTGCCCCAGGGCACCGATGTGCTGACCGCTTACCGCGCATCCACCCGCTACCCGGTGGTGGTAGCGACGCACCTGGACAGGCAAGCCATCCTGGCCGGGTGGCGCCAGCAGGCCACCCGCATGGCCGCCATTGTGCTGCCCATATTGGGCGCACTGTTGGTATTTGGGTACCT
This sequence comes from Polaromonas sp., assembly GCA_013823635.1. Classification (GTDB taxonomy): domain Bacteria; phylum Pseudomonadota; class Gammaproteobacteria; order Burkholderiales; family Burkholderiaceae_C; genus UBA2334. Next base: position 27,301 of record PNML01000040.1, read on the forward strand.
GTTCTGGCAACGCCAACGCCGTCTGGCGGAGCAGCAGGAGGTTCTGGACGGCCAACGCCGCCTGGCGGCCAGCGTGTTTGACAGCAGCACCGACGCCATCGTCATCACCGACCAACACGCCAACATCCTGTCGGTCAATGCGGCCTTCGAGCACATCACTGGTTTTTCTGCAACGCAGGTGGTGGGCCGCAACCCCAGCCTGATGGGATCGGGCCAACAAGACAGGGCCTTCTATGAAGCCATGTGGGCCACCCTGATGCAAACCGGTCACTGGGAGGGCATGGTCGTCAACCGGCACCGACAAGGCCACCTGTACACCGCCATGCTGTACATCAATGCCGTGCGAGACAGCGAAGGACAGCTGCAGCACTACACCGGGTTGATCGAAGACGTCACCGAAAAACATGAGGCCGAGGAGCGGTTGCA
>PNML01000041.1 GCA_013823635.1 Polaromonas sp.
TGGGCAGCTGGCGAACAGCGGCTGCTCGGTGGCGGCGCAGGCGTCCAGCACGGCCTGCACGTTGGCGTGGTGCTGCAGGCGCTCCAGCGTGCGTATGGTCGGGAAGATCATGAAGAAGCGGCCAGCGGCGTGTTCAGCCAGCGCTTGGGCGGGACGCACCCACACGGGCTCAAACTGCTCGGTGTTGTCGGCCAGGGGTTCCTGGCCCTCGGGCATGCGGGCCACCAGAAAAGGCACGTCAAAGCGGCGTGGCACGTCGCGGTCGGTCACCCAGTGGGCCAGCAGGTACACATCGGCGCCGGCCAGGGTCAGGCCTGAGGCGGTCAGTTGGGCATTGAAGGGGGCGGCCCTGTCCAGGCGGGCGATGTCGGCCATGCTGGCCCAGCGGCCGTCGGCGTGGCGGGCCAGCAGCACGCCCACTTCTTCGAAGCTTTCGCGCATGGCGGCCACGGCCTGCGTCAGGGCCACGTCGCTTTGGCCGGGGCGGCGGGTGCTCAGCGCGTGGGCCTGTGCATCGGCGGCGTCAATGGCGCCGCCCGGAAACACATAGGCACCCGGCACAAAGCGGGCGGTCGCGCTTCGACGCGTCATCAGCACCTCGAAGCCGCCGGGGACGTCCCGCAGCAGCAGCACGGTGGCGGCGGGTTGGGCGGGCGCAGGTTCGCGCTGGGTGTGGAGAAGTTGGGTGGGTCTGACCATGGCGCATGGTAGCTTCATGTGACGATACTCTCAGCGGCCCCCCACCCGTGAGGGCTCCCCGGTCTTTGTCTTTAGAATGCCTCGCTCGGTTTGCAAAACCGCCCATTGTTCATCCACCTGTTGCGCGTCGACGCTGCAACCCGTTCCGGAGCCGATGTTTGATGCCCAGCCTCTTGATCGTTGATGACAGCCGTGTGTCCCGCATGATGATCCGAGCGCGCGTTCAGGTCGCGCACCCCCACTGGACGGTTGCTGAGGCGGCCACGGGGGACGAGGCGGTGGCCCTGGTGGCGAATGCCCCACCCGACTACGTGACCATGGACGTCAACATGCCCGGCCTCAACGGGTTTGATGCCGCCGAGCTGATCCGGCGCGCCGTGCCCTCGGTGAAGGTGGTGATGTTGACGGCCAACATCCAGGAAAGCAGCCATGCCAAGGCGCAGGAGTTGGGTGTCCACCTGGTGCAAAAGCCGATCACCGATGCCAGCATCCGTCAGGTGTTGGACCACTTCACGGCCCAGCCATGAAGCTCGACGAGTTGGCGATGGACGCCTTGACCGAGATGTTCAACCTCGGTGTGGGGCAGGCCGCACACGCGCTGAGTCAGATTTCGGGCGATTCGGTCACGCTCACCGTGCCCAAGGTGGTGATGCTGTCGCGCAGCGAGGTTCGCCAGTACCTGGGCGGAACACTGTCGGCGGTCAGCGCCGTGCGCCAGCAGTATTCCGGGGCGCTGAGTGCCGAGGCCGTGCTCATGTTCCCGGCAGAGCGTGGCCTGGAACTGGTGCAAATGATGGTGGGGGGGGAGCTGCCCCTCAACCAGTTGGCCGAAATGGAACAGGAAGCGTTGTCAGAAATCGGCAACATCTTGCTGAACTCCGTCATGGCCAGTGTCGCCGACACCCTGAAGATCCGGCTGGAAGGGTCTTTGCCCACGGTGGAATTGAGCCAGGCGCAAGATGTGCTGGAGGGCGAAGCCCCCACCGAAGGGTCGGTGCTGCTGGTGGACATCCAGTTTGAAGTGGCCACCCGCGAGGTGCAGGGCATGCTGGCGTTTTTGTTGGATGTGCCCTCCCAGGACATCCTGGAGCTGATGCTCAACCGTTTTCTGTCCGGCGTATGACCACCGCACCGCATCTGGCGTGCCTGAGTGTGCTGCCCACCGACGAAGATCCAGGCCGAGTCTGGGCCCTGGGTGCTTTGGCGCACCTGCAGGTGGGCGTGCTGGTGGTGAACCACACCGGCGAGATCGTGTTTGTCAACGAATGGTTTCTGAAGCGCTGCGGGCGCTCTGGCGCGTCGGTGCTGGGACACAAAATCACCGAGGTGTTTCCGCAGCTCATCGGCAGCTATTTTTCCCGCCGCCTGGCGCTGAGCCAGTCCACCGGTCTGCCGGCCATGCTGTCCCACAGCCTGCACGCACCACCCCTGCCGTTGTACATGCCCCACCTGGTCGGCCACCCGCAGGCCGTGTTGAGCCAGACCGTGCACATCATCCCCCTGGGGCATTCGGCGGGGTCCAGCCCACACAAGCCGCTGACGCTGATTCAGGTGACCGATGTGACCCCCACTGTGCGCCGGGAGTCGCTGCTGCGCACCCGCGTGGACCAGATGCACCACATGGCCCGGTTGGATTCCCTGACCGGCATCGGCAACCGGCGCGAGTTCAGCGAGACGCTGGACAGTGAACTGCGCGCCGCCATCCGAAACCGAGCCCCTTTGGGCTTGCTGATGATCGACATCGATCACTTCAAAAACTACAACGACCATTACGGTCACCCGGCGGGGGACCGTTGTTTGCGCGACGTGGCGGAGCTGCTGCGCAAGGTGGTGCGCCGCCCGCGCGATCGGCTGGCCCGCTACGGTGGCGAGGAGTTTGCGGTGCTGCTGCCCGCTACCCCCCTGGAAGGGGTGATCGAGGTGGGCCGCGAGGTGGTGGAGCGCGTGCGCAAACTGGGTCTGCAGCACGAGGCCAGTCCCTTGGGGCCGGTGGTCACCGTGAGTGTGGGCGCCACATCGGTGCAACCCAAGGCTCCTGAGGAGTCCACCTACCTGGTTCGACTCGCCGATGAGGCGCTGTACGCGGCCAAGGGGGCCGGGCGCAACCGGCTGTGTTGGGTCAACGCCGCCGACGAAGTCCCGGTGGCCCAGGCGCAGGCATGAACAGGACTATGGCCATGCGCATACCCTTCACCAAAATGCAGGGCGCGGGCAACGACTTTGTGGTGCTCGACGAAACCGTCCACCGCTGGGGTCTGACCGCTGCCCACTACCGCTACCTGGCCGACCGCCACTTTGGTGTGGGGGCCGACCAGATCCTGACCGTTCGCCCATCGCCCGGGCCAGAGGCAGACTTTGAGTACATCATCCACAACGCCGACGGCGGCGAGGTGGAGCACTGTGGCAACGGCGCACGCTGTTTTGTGCGCTTTGTGCGCGAGCAAGGGCTGACCGACCAGGCGGTGGTGCGCGTCAAGGTCCGGCACGGTGTGATCGAACTGCGCATGAACGACGACGGTCGGGTGACGGTGGACATGGGCGCTCCCGTGTTTGAGCACGCCCGCATCCCGTTTGTGGCCGATGGCATGGCACCCGTCACCATCAATGATTGGCAAAAATGGCCTCTGGCGCTTGCTGGTATTGACGATTCAGCTCTTGTTTCTGTGTTGTCCATGGGCAACCCGCATGCGGTGTGCCTGGTGGCCGACGTGGACACCGCGCCAGTGGCCAGCGTGGGCCCCCTGATCGAGTCGCACGCCGCTTTCCCCAACCGCGTGAACGCCGGCTTCATGCAGGTGCTGACCCCAACCCATGTGCGCCTGCGCGTGTTTGAGCGGGGGGCAGGAGAAACCCTGGCCTGTGGCACGGGGGCGTGCGCGGCCGTGGTGGCGGGCATTCGCTGGGGGGTGCTCACCGGTCCGGTGGATGTCGACACACACGGCGGCCGCCTCACCATCGACTGGGCCATGGGTGGCCCGGCCGGCTTGCAGGCGCCGGTGCTGATGACCGGCCCGGCCACCACCGTTTTTCGCGGCGACATCGAACTGCCCGCGCTGTGACCCCCTCGAACCCGTCCGACCACCGCCCGCCATGACCGCCTCCCACACCCCCAGCGAACAGCCCTTGTCCCCCATCACGGAAGACGACATCGCCAACTACCTGCTGCAGACCCCCGATTTTTTCGAGCGCCATGCCGAAGTGCTGGCCACGGTGCAACTCAGCAGCCCCCACGGCGGGCGTGCCGTCAGCCTGCAGGAGCGCCAGGCCGAGATGCTGCGCGAAAAAATCCGGGCGCTTGAGCACAAAACAGCGGAGCTGATTCGCCACGGCCATGACAACATGGCCATCAGCGACAAACTGCAGGGCTGGACCTTTGGTCTGCTCAAAGCGGTTGACCCGGGTCAACTGCCCGATGTTTTGGCGCGCGACCTGGAGCTGTGTTTTGCGATGCCCCAGGCGGCTGTGCGGGTGTGGGGCGTCGGCCCGGCCTGGGCAGAGCGTGCGTTTGCCCAGGGGTGCAGCGAGGATGTGCGCAGTTTTGCGTCCTCACTCACACAGCCTTACTGCGGCCCCAATCCGGGCTTGGAGGCTGCGGGTTGGCTGGCCGACCCGGCCAGTGTGCGTTCGTTGGCGCTGATTGCGCTGCGCGAAGAGCCAGGCGCCAAGGCCTTTGGCTTGCTGGTGCTGGGTTCCCCCGACCCGCAACGCTTTCAGGTGGACATGGGCACGGACTTTCTGGAGCGCATCGGTGAACTCGCCAGCGCAGCCCTCAGCCGATTGCGCTCACCTGCCTGACCTGTCCGCCGCCGACGCGGCGTTGGTCAGCCGCTACCTGACCCATGTGGCGGTGGAAAAGCGCCTGGCCGAGCGCACCCTGGTGTTGTACACGGCCGACCTGGCCAAGTTGGCCTCCCATGCGTTGGCGGGCGAACTTGGGTTGACCGACGTGCAACCGCACCATGTGCGCCGCTGGGTGGCCCAGATGCATTCCGCGGGGCGCTCGGCGCGTGGCATTGCGTTGGTGCTGTCGGGCTGGCGGGGGTTTTATGGGTGGTTGTGTCGCCAGGGGCTGATGGCCCACCACCCCTTGCAAGGGGTGCGTGCCCCCAAAGCCCCCAAGCCCCTGCCCAAGGCCTTGGCCGTGGACCAGGCCATGCAGCTGGCCAACCACCAGCCTGCATCGCCCCATCCCGCGCAGGCGGCACGGGACCGTTGCCTGGTGGAACTGCTCTACGGCTGCGGTCTGCGCCTGGGTGAGCTGCTGGGTTTGGATGTGGACGCCCGGCCGCCCGCCAAGGGTTGGGTGGACGCACAGGCCGCCGAGGTGCATGTGCTGGGCAAGGGCGGCAAACGCCGCACGGTGCCCGTGGGTGTGCCTGCGCTGCAGGCCCTGACCCAGTGGCTGGGTTTGCGCGAGCAGTGGCTGGTGCCGGGGGACGGGCCCGATGGCGGTGTGTGGGCCGATGGGCGGCGCGCCCTTTTCATCAGCAGCCGGGGGCGTCGGCTGTCCCCCCAGGCGGCGCGCCTGGCCTTGCGCGCACTGTCGCTGCAGGCGGGTCTGGCCACGCCCGTTCACCCCCACATGCTGCGCCATTCGTTTGCCAGCCACGTGCTGCAGTCCAGCGGCGACCTGCGTGCGGTGCAGGAACTGCTGGGCCACGCCAACATCAGCACCACACAGGTGTACACCCGGCTGGATTTCCAGCACTTGGCCAAGGCCTACGATGCGGCCCACCCGCGCGCGCAGCGGGTCATGCGCCCGTCCGCGCAGCCTCAAGGCCCTGCGGCCGGTGAGGGCATTCCCTTTTCCAGCGAGGCGCCGGATCGAGGTGACAAGGCATGATGGCGGCCCCACAGAACCACCGCGTTCGCCAGTCGGTCAGACTGACCCGGGTATGACCCGTTGCGCCCCGGTGGGGGGGCGCGCAGAATGGACGGGTGAACCCCCATCCGTATTTTTTGAAGAGGTGACTTCCATGAATCCACGTTTTTCATTCCGCGTCGGCCTGTGCGCGTTGGCGTTGTCCGGCGCCGTGGCGGCGCAGGCCGCCGGCCCCGCGGTGCCGTCGCTGGGCACCGCCCTGTCGGCCACCACAGCCGTGGCTGTGCCCAATGTGTCACCGTTTCCTGCACCGACGTCTGCCGCAGCGGCACAGGGCCCCATCAAGGTGGTCTATCACATGAGCGAGGGCATCCCGCAGGCGTCGCGTGCCATCAACAACATCCGCAACCACCTGGCCGCCGACCCGACCGCCAAAATTGTGGTGGTCACGCACGGGCTGGGCATTGACTTCCTGCTGGAAGGCGCGGTCAACCAGATGGAGCAGCCATTTTCCGGCGCGGTGGCGGATCTGGCGGCCAAGGGCGTGGAGTTTCGGGTGTGCAACAACACGCTCGTGTCACGCAAACTGGATGCGTCCAAGGTCGTGATGGAGGCCAAGGTGGTGCCCTCGGGTGTGGCCGAAACCGCCCGTTTGCAGGCACGTGAAGGGTTTGTGTACCTGCGCCCCTGAGCGCAGGGCGGACGGGCTGCGTGTGGGTCAGTCGCGCGTGGCGCGGCGGCGCAGTTCGTCCAGGTAGGCGTTGCCATCGGGCGGGCGACCTGAGCGCTGGCTTTCCCACACCATGCGCCCCAGGCTGTCCATGGCCGCGTGGTGGGCCTGGTGCAACGAGTCCAGGCGGGCGGCCAGCAACTCCACCGCCTGGCGCACGCCAGGGGGCTGGTCGATGGAGCACTGCTCACTCACGCTCAGGTGCATGGACAGGTGCAAAAACGGGTTCAACTCGGTGTTGCCGGGCTGTGCCATGTCGCGCAAGGCCTGGTCCACATCCGCCAGCGCCGTGTGGAACTCGGGGTGTTCGTCTATCCACTGACCACTGAGCACTTCAATCGCTTCCATCGGTTCGCCTGTGCGCTGTTTGCGGTACACGTCGCAGAAAAAACGGCGAACATCGGCCTGGCTGGGGTTGAACATGGTGGTTGTGAGTGATAGCTGACAGTGGTTGAAGCGCATGCGTTGGCGCGGTTTTTTGTGCAATTTTACGGTGCCGACCGACTTCAACTGCCGTACAGGCAGCCTTGCTACCATGCACCAAGCTTCGGTCTGATTCGCGCAGGGGTGTGCGGGTGCCGAGTGCCGTTTGTGGAGTTCGCCATGCCCGTCATTGTCGTTGCCAATCCCAAGGGAGGTGCTGGCAAGTCCACCCTGGCCACCCAACTGGCCGGCTACCTGGCCAGTCGGGGCCATGCGGTCATGTTGGGTGATCTGGACCGACAACAGTCCTCCCGCCTGTGGCTGGGCTTGCGCCCTGATGACGCAGCACCCATCCGCGGTTGGGACATGACGGGCGAGGGTCCCCTCAAACCACCCAAGGGGACCACCCATGTGGTGATCGACACGCCAGCCGCCCTGCGGGGGAAAAAGCTCGCCAACGTGCTGCGCGTGGCGCACCGGGTGTTGGTGCCCGTGCAAGCCAGCGTGTTCGACATGCACGCCACCAGCGACTTCCTGGCCGAGTTGGCAGAGCACAAACACGCCGCCCGCGCAGAGGTGGGCATTGTGGGCGTGCGGGTGGATGCGCGCACCATCGCGGCGGACCGGTTGCGCTCGTTTGTGGAAACCACCGGCCTGCCCGTGTTGGGCCATTTGCGCAACACCCAGACCTATGTGCACCTGGCTGCCCAAGGGCTGAACCTGTTCGATGTGGCTGGCCCCCGTGTGGCGCGGGATCTGGCGCAATGGCAGGGCATTTGCCAGTGGGTGGATGCCGCTGCCTGAGCTGCGCACCGATGTCGCCTGCATGACCTGGGTGGGCGTGGATTCACGCCACCATGCCGACCATGAAAACATTTGACACCCTCAAAGAAATGGAAAGCTTGGTGGGCCAGACCGTGGCCGTGAGCGACTGGGTCACCATCACCCAGGCCCAGATTGACCTGTTTGCCCAGGCCACCGGCGACCACCAATGGATACACACCGACCCGCAACGAGCGGCCGAAGGGCCATTCGGGACCCCGATTGCCCACGGCTTTCTGACGCTGTCGCTGATGCCTCAGTTCTTTGAGTCCGCCATGACCGTGACGCACTCCAGCATGGGGGTGAACGCGGGCTTGAACAAGGTCAGGTTCACGGCACCCGTGCCGGTCAACAGCCGTTTGCGGGCCCATTTCAAGCTGATCACCTTCGAATGGTTGGAGGCCGGTGCCTGCCAGATGGTGTGGGGCATGACCGTTGAGCGGGAGGGTCAGGACAAACCGGTGTGCGTCGCCGAAGCCGTGGTCAGGCGCTACCCCTGAGCGCCGGTGCGTTGGCGCGCGGTCAGGCGGCGCCACCAAAGTCCAGTTGGCGCCAGGCCTCGTACGCGGTGACGGCCACGGCATTCGACAGGTTCAAGCTGCGCTGGCCCGGCCGCATGGGCAGTCTCAGCCACTGGCTGCTGTGGATTTGCTGGCGGATGTCAGCGGGCAGACCTTGGGTTTCTGAGCCGAACACCAGCCAGTCATGGGCCTGAAACCCCACGTCATGCACCCTCCGCGTGCCTTTGGTGGTCAGGGCAAACAGCCTGTCCGCCGCTGGCTGCTGGCTGGCGAGGAACGATGCCCAATCGGCGTGGCGCTGCACGTCAGCGTGCTCGTGGTAGTCCAGCCCGGCACGTCGCATGTGTTTGTCGTCCATGGAGAAACCCAGTGGCTCCACCAAGTGGAGAGCACAGCCGGTGTTGGCGCACAGCCGGATGACGTTGCCCGTGTTGGGGGGAATTTCGGGGTGGACCAGGACGATGTTGAGCATGGCGGGGGCGGTGAAAAGTTGCGCGATTGTCGGTCCTGTCTCGGCAGCACCCCGGGTCAATCCCCCAACACAGGGGTGCGTGCCAGCACCATGGCTTCGACGCGGCGCACACCGGCACGCTTCAGCGCCAGCGCAGCCGCGTGCAACGTGGCACCGGTGGTGATGACGTCGTCCACCAGCAGCACCGAGCTGTTGGCCAGCGGCGGCTGCGCTTGGGCGGTGACGGCAAAAGCCGCCCGCAGGTTTTGCTGCCGCTCGGCGCGGTCGAGTTCATGTTGCGCGGGGGTGTCCACCAGTTTCACCAGCCAGTCACTGTGCGCTTTGTGGCGCTGACCGCGCGTGAGTGCCCTGGTCAGCCACCAGGCTTGGTTGTAGCCCCGGTCACCCAGCCGGCGAAGACCCAGGGGGATGGGCAGGCACCAATCGGCCTGGGCGAGGCAATCGGCCGCGCCAGGGGCCTGAATCAGGGCCTGGGCGAACCAGTCGGCCCAGGCCAAATCGCCCTGGAATTTGAAGCGGTGAATCAACTTGTCCCAGGGGTAGGCGTAATCCAGGGCGGCCACGCACCGGCTGATCGGGGGTGGGGAAACCGCGCAGGCACCGCACACCTCCCGGCGACTCACTGACTCCGACTCGCTGGCTGCCACCGGGCGGGCGGCTGTCGGGGGCAGGGCCAGTGCGCACGTGTGGCAGCGTCGGGTGGCGGGAATGAGCTGGGCTGCGCAGTCCGCACACACCGGTTGCCCGACGGGGGAGGATGGCCACTGTCCGCACACCTCGCATCGCGCGGGCAGACCGAGGTGTGCCACGTCACCGAATGGGCGGGGCCGGTGTCGGAAAAGCATGGACCACTATACTGCCACGGACCATGCTGACCCCCCACCCCATTGCCCCCGTCGCACCCGCGACGGTTGTGGCGCAGCCCCCACCGCCAGAGCCGCCAGTGCCCGGCATGGACCCGGTTGCGGCACAGCGTTGGGCCCTGCGGCCGGCCCCTGCCAGTCCCTGGCTGCATGAGGAAGTGGGGTCTCGCATGGCCGAGCGGTTGCTGTGGATCAAGCACCGTCCCAGCAGCTGGCTCGATTGGGAACCCGTGGCGGGCGGTGTGGCTGCCCACCAGGCCGTGCGTCAGGTGCTGCCGGACGCCAGGATTTTTGTCACCTCGGCACAAGCGGCCCAAGCGTTGTCGGCGGTTGGCCGATCACCGAAGTCTGCCCCGTCCTGGTGGGCCAAATGGCGTGGCCGTGTACCTGCCGTTGCAGCGGTGGACACCCGTGTGGGCATGGTTTGGGCGAACATGGGTCTGCACCTCAGCCCCCGGCCCCAGACGGTGTTGCAGCGGTGGTACCAGCACCTCGACACCGATGGGTTTGTGATGTTTTCATGCCTGGGACCCGATACGCTGAAAGAATTGTCTGCGGTCTACACCCGCCTGGGCTGGCCTGCACCCAGTCATGCCTTCACCGACATGCACGATTGGGGTGACATGCTGGTACACACCGGGTTTGCCGAACCGGTGATGGACGCAGAAACCATCACGCTGACGTACCGCAGTGTGGACACCTTGCTCACCGACCTGCGCGCCTTGGGGCGCAACCTGCATGCACAGCGGTGTGCGGTCACCCGTGGTCGCGGCTGGCTGGCGCGACTGCACGAGGCCTTGCAAACCCACCTTCCCCAAACGCCAGATGGGCAGATGTGTTTGAGCTTCGAGGTGTTGTACGGCCATGCCCATAAACCCCAACCACGTCCGAAACTGGCGGCCACCAGTACCGTCAGCCTGCGCGACATGCGTGACATGCTCGGTGCTTCCAAGTCCCTGACCAATCGCTGATGTCGGCGGGTGTGTCCACGTTCAGGCCCAGGCGTCGGTGGGCGAATTTCCCTCGTTACAATTGATATAAATCAAAGACGACTCGCGTTCTTTGGTGTCGCGTCTTCGCTGTGGATGGGTGGGCGCGATGCTGGGTGGGGTTTGAAGGGTTTTCCCCATCGGAGAACTAAAAAATTTTGGTGTAATTCGCATTGATATAAATCAATGCTTATGTTTTTGAGGCGTAAAGAAGTGAGCAAAACAAACTTGGCAGGCGAGCCTGCGAAATCCGGGTTCGAAGCGGTCTCACGGGCTGTGGCCCAAGCATCGCTGGCCGCAGGGGTGTGGATGGCCTCTGCCGCGCACGCGGCGGTGAATGACCTCCCCGGTGGTCCCGCTGTCAATCAGCTCAACTTTGCGCCCCCGGCCACCAAAATCGCCGAGCAGCAACATTGGCTGCACTGGTTCATGATGATCATCTGTGCGGTGATTTTTGTGTTGGTGTTTGGCGTCATGTTTTACTCCATCGTCAAGCACCGCAAGTCAGTGGGCCACAAATCCCAGGAGTTGCCTGAGCCCATCTGGGTGGAGCTGGGTTGGACGATCGTGCCCTTGCTCATCGTGATCGGCATGGCTTTGCCCGCCACCAAGGTGCTGGTGGCCCAGAAGGACACCACCAACGCGGACATCACCATCAAAACCACGGGCATGCAGTGGAAGTGGGGCTATGACTACATCAAAGGCCCTGGCGAGGGCATCAGTTTTGTGGCCACGCTGGACAATGAGCACCGCGTCATGTCGAACAGCGGGAAACCCACCCCCACCGACGACTACCTCCTGAAGGTGGATAACCCCATGGTGGTGCCCGTGGGCAAAAAAATCCGCATGATCACCACCGCCAATGACGTGATCCACTCTTGGATGATCCCTGCATTCGGTGTCAAGCAGGACGCCATTCCCGGTTTTGTTCGCGACACCTGGTTCCGTGCCGAAAAAACCGGCGATTTTTATGGTCAGTGTGCAGAGCTGTGCGGCAAGGAGCACGCCTACATGCCCATTCACGTCAAAGTGGTGACCGATGCCGAATACGCCGCCTGGGTGGATGGCAAAAAGAAAGAAATGGCCGCCGCCGCCGATGACCCCAGCAAGGTGTGGGCACTCGCCGATTTGGTCAAGCGCGGTGAGTCCGTGTATGCCGCCAACTGCGTCGCCTGCCATCAGGCCAACGGCAAGGGCGCTGGCCCCATCAAGCCATTGGACGGCTCGGCCATCGTGACCGACGCGGCGTCCGCCCAGGTCATCAACACCTTGCTGAATGGCGCAGCCGGCGGTGCCATGCCTTCCTGGAAGCAGCTCAACGACACGGAAATCGCCGCTGTCATCACCTACGCCAAGAACACCTGGTCCAACAAGACCGACCAGCTGGTTCAGCCTGCCGACGTGTTGGCCGCGCGCAAGTAAGCACCCCGTGCTTCGTCAAGTTTTTGAGTTTTGAAGGAAGTCAACATGAGTGCAGTTCTCGATCACCACGGTCACCACGCACACGATCACGACCATGACCACCACGCACCCACGGGCTGGCGGCGGTGGGTGTTTGCCACCAACCACAAGGACATCGGCACCCTTTACCTGATGTTCAGCTTTGTCATGCTGATGGTCGGTGGCGTGCTGGCCCTGATGATCCGTGCCGAATTGTTCCAGCCGGGTCTGCAGTTGGTGAATCCCGAACTGTTCAACCAACTCACCACCATGCACGGCCTGATCATGGTGTTCGGCGCCATCATGCCGGCCTTTGTGGGCTTTGCGAACTGGATGATCCCGTTGCAAATTGGCGCGTCTGACATGGCCTTTGCCCGCATGAACAACTTCAGCTTCTGGCTGATGATCCCTGCGGGTCTGATGCTGGCAGGTTCGTTCTTCATGCCCGGTGGTGCTCCCGCTGCAGGCTGGACGCTGTATGCCCCGTTGACGCTGCAGATGGGTCCTTCCATGGATGCCGGCATTTTTGCCATGCACATTCTGGGTGCGTCGTCCATCATGGGCTCCATCAACATCATCGTCACCATCCTGAACATGCGGGCCCCCGGCATGACGCTGATGAAAATGCCCATGTTCTGCTGGACCTGGCTCATCACCGCCTACCTGCTCATTGCGGTGATGCCGGTGTTGGCCGGTGCCATCACCATGACGTTGACCGACCGCCATTTCGGCACCAGCTTCTTCAACCCTGCCGGTGGTGGTGACCCCGTGATGTACCAGCACATCTTCTGGTTCTTCGGTCACCCCGAGGTGTACATCATGATCCTGCCGGCCTTCGGCATCGTCAGCCAGGTGGTTCCTGCGTTTGCACGCAAGAAGCTGTTCGGCTACGCCTCCATGGTGTACGCCACCGGTTCCATCGCCATCCTGTCCTTTGTGGTGTGGGCGCACCACATGTTCACCACTGGTATGCCGGTCACAGGCCAGCTGTTCTTCATGTATTCCACCATGTTGATTGCCGTGCCCACGGGCGTGAAGATCTTCAACTGGATCGCCACCATGTGGAAGGGCTCCATGACGTTCGAGGTGCCCATGCTGTGGGCGGTGGGCTTCATCTTTGTGTTCACCATCGGGGGCTTCACCGGGTTGATCCTGTCCATGGCCCCCATTGACATCAACTTCCAGGACACCTACTACGTGGTGGCCCACTTCCATTACGTGCTGGTGGCGGGCTCGCTGTTTGCCATGTTCGCCGGTGCCTATTACTGGTTGCCCAAATGGACGGGTGTGATGTACAGCGAGACGCGTGGCCAGATCCACTTCTGGTGGTCCATGATTTCGTTCAACATCACCTTCTTCCCGATGCACTTTCTGGGTCTGGCTGGCATGCCCCGCCGCTATGCCGACTACCCCATGCAGTTCGCAGACTTCAACATGATTGCGTCCATCGGTGGTTTTGCCTTCGGTTTTGCACAGGTGTACTTCTTCCTGGCTGTGGTGCTGCCTGCCATGCAGGGCAAGGGTGAAAAAGCCCCCCAGAAGCCATGGGAAGGCGCGGAAGGGCTGGAGTGGGAAGTGCCATCGCCTGCACCGTTCCACACCTTTGAGAACCCGCCCAAGCTGGATGCCACCGCAACCCGCGTGATCGGTTGAGCACCGCCATGACACCTGAGCAAAAGAAAAGCAACCTGAAGCTGGGATTGATCCTGGGTTCTGTGGCCGTTGTATTTTTCCTCGGTTTCATGGCCAAGCTGGTGTTTCTGGGCAAATGACCACTTGGTGCTGACATGGGCTTGAAACACGCAAACGTCCACCTGCTGGGCAAGCTGGCGATCATCACCGCGGGCATGTTCGGATTCGGGTATGCGCTGGTGCCCATCTACAACGCCATCTGCGAGGCAACGGGCATCAACATCCTGGCCCTCAACGAGCGTGAAGTGAATGGCCAGTCTGGCTCCAGGCTCCCTGTCAACACCCAGGTGGACACGTCCCGCGTCATCACGGTGGAGTTTGATGTCAACACCCGTGGTCCGTGGTCGTTCAAGCCTGAAGTGCGCTCGCTGGAGGTGCACCCTGGTCAGCTCAACACCGTGGTGTACGAGTTTCAGAACACCCAGAACCGCACCATGGCGGCGCAGGCCATCCCCAGCTATGCCCCGAGTCAAGCCATGGCGCACTTCAACAAATTGGAGTGCTTTTGTTTCACGCAGTACACGCTGGCACCCGGCGAGAAGAAAGAATGGCCGGTGGCGTTTGTGATTGACCCCAAATTGCCCAAGGATGTGAAGACCATCACCTTGTCGTACACGTTCTTTGAGGTGGGAGGCAAGGTGCCGGCGGCGCCAGCGTCCACCAATGCTGCCGTGACACGAGTGCCTGTGACGCTGCAGCGGGGTGCCGTGTGACTACCCCGGCCCACCGGCGTAAACCCCGCTTGCTGGACACGGTGCGGGCGGTGCTCTGGGGTTTTTTGGGAGTCCGACGCAAATCGGACTACCAGGAAGACATCCACAAGCTCAACCCCCTTCACCTCATGGCTGTGGGGGTGGTGCTGGCCTTTGTGTTTGTGATCGGATTGATGGTGTTGGCCAGCTGGGCCGTCAAGGTGGCTTGACGGATCTTCCAGCGGCATGCGCCCGGTGGCATTGACCTGAATTCAGGTGTTGAATCTTTTTTGTATCGTTAGAAAAACAGGAGTAAGCATGTCAGCAGCAACACATGGCGGTACGCCTTATTACTTTGTGCCGGGACCCTCCCGGCACCCCGTCATGGCCTCGATTGGGCTCTTCTTCGTCATCCTGGGCGCGGGGCAGTGGGTGAACGGCGCCGCATGGGGTGCCTATTCCCTGGCGTTTGGCATGGTTTGGTGGTTGTTTGTCCTCTTTCAGTGGTTCCGCGACGCAGTGGCCGAGAGTGAAGGGGGCTTGTACGGTCACAAGATTGACCTCTCGTACCGCTGGAGCATGAGCTGGTTCATTTTCTCTGAGGTCATGTTTTTCGGTGCATTTTTCACCGCCTTGTGGTGGGCTCGGGTGCACGCCGTGCCACAGCTGGGCAGCATTGAGAACGCCCTGATCTGGCCCAACTTTCAAGCCGTCTGGCCCAGCTCCCTGGCGGGAGCCACTGCATCTCCTGCGGGCATTGTGGAACCGTTCCAGATTGTGGGCCCCTTCTGGTTGCCCACCATCAACACCGCATTGCTGTTGACGTCCGGCGTGACGCTCACCATTGCCCACCACGCCTTGCAAGCTGGCAACCGAACCAAAACCATCGCCTTCATGTGGCTGACGGTGTTGCTGGGTGTCACCTTTTTGGGGGTTCAAGCTTATGAATATGCGCACGCCTGGGGTGACTTGAACCTCAAGCTGTCGTCTGGCATCTATGGCTCCACTTTTTACATGCTGACGGGCTTCCACGGTTTTCACGTGCTGGTGGGCATGCTGATGTTGCTGTTCATCACCCTTCGCCTGCAGAAAGGTCACTTCACGGCGAACAAGCACTTCGGTTTTGAGGGTGCTGCGTGGTACTGGCACTTTGTGGACGTGGTTTGGCTGGGTCTCTACGTGCTGGTGTACTGGATGTGATGGTGTGGGCGGGTTCAGGGCCCGTCACGGCATGAAAAAAGCGCCGAATGGCGCTTTTTTGTTGTGGAGGCGGAAAGGATGCTGCGTCACCGACCAGGGGCAATGCCCGTGGGTTGTATCCAACCCATCCAGTGGCTGAGCAAAATGAAGGCAAACAGCAGAATGGACAGGCCCACGCGAACGGCCAGCGCTTTGGCCATTCCCCGGCTCCTCGACGATGCCTGGGCGCTTTCCGGTTTGCCGCCACGCAACATGAAAAGCATGGCCACCACCAAACTGCCCACAATGGCCACAAAGGCCAGAATCACCACATAAGTCATGCGCAGGATTATCTCTTTATGACCCGTTCATGGTTGAAGCGCCAAACTTGGGTGATTGGACTCGCGGCCCTGTCAGCCGTCAGCCTGACCGCGTCACTGGGTTTTTGGCAGCTCCGTCGCGCTGACCAGAAGCTGGAAATGCAAGCCGCCATGACCAAGCGACAAGGTTTGCCGCCACTGGGTAACGCCGACCTGAAGGCGTTGGGGGGAACCCGGGATGTGCTGCATCAGCCCGCTGTGCTGCGCGGTCACTGGGTGGGCGGCGCCACGGTGTTTCTGGACAACCGTCAGATGAACCAACGACAGGGGTTCTATGTGGTCACCCCCCTGCGTTTGTCGGGCGATGGCCGGTTGCTGTTGGTGCAGCGCGGCTGGGTGGCCAGAGATTTTCTGGACCGAACCCGGGTGCCTGACGTGCCCACGCCCACCCAGGTCGAGGTGGAGGTGACAGGTCGAATGGCAGCAGCCCCAGCCAAGGTATACGAGCTGGGCGAGTCGGGGATGGGGCCAATCCGGCAGAATCTGCACGTCGGTGATGTGGCGAAAGCCTTGCAGGCCGATGTCTTCGACGGGTCGCTGGTGCAGTTGATCCCTGTTCCCTTTTCGCCCGATGACGGGCTTGAGCGCCATTGGCCCGCCGTTGCGGTCGATGTGCACAAGCACCACGGGTACGCATTTCAATGGTTTGGCCTGAGCGCCCTGATTGTGTTGTTGTATGTCTGGTTCCAAATCATTTCCCCCCGGCGACAGCCCCGTGTCTGAGCCGCCAGTTGCCGGGTTCGATCAGCCACTGGGGCTCACCGTGCACAACCTGCCTGCGCCAGACGCTCAGGCTTTGGCGCTGACCCACCGCACGAAACGCTCGCGCATCAAGTTGCTGTTGCTGTTCCTGGCCAGTGCCTCGCCCATCATCGCGTCGTATTTCACGTATTACGTGGTTCGGCCAGAAGGCCGCCGCAATTACGGTGAGTTGATCGATCCGCAGCGCCCCTTGCCGGCGATGACGGGTGTCGACCTGGCGGGCGTGCCCCAGCCGCTGCAAGGCTTGCGGCACCAGTGGCTGCTGATCACGGTGGCGGACAGTGCCTGCGATGCGCAATGTGAGTCCCACCTGTTCCTCAGCCGACAGTTGCGCGAGGCATTGGGCAAAGACAAAGACAGGGTTGATTGGGTCTGGCTGCGCACCGGTGACGCCGCCGTGCCTGGGCCGCTGAAGGTGGGCTTGCAGACCGCGACCGTGCTCCAGGTGTCTGAAGCGGCGGTGGGCAGCTGGCTGGCTCCCGCACAGGGACAGCGCCTCAGCGACCACCTGTATGTGGTGGACCCCATGGGGAACTGGATGATGCGTTTTCCCACGCCCTTGGACGCAGCCAAGGCCCGCAAAGACCTGGAGCGCCTGATGCGGGCCTCCAGCTCCTGGGACCAGCCGGGTCGCCCCTGACATGGACACGCAGCAGGTGCTTTACGACCTCAGCCCCACGTTGAAGCTGATGGCCATGGGTTTGCTGGTGGCCGTGTTGCCGCTGGCGTGGGTGTGGCTGAAAAGCCGCCGGGCCGGACCGGGCCAGCACCTGCAGATGTTGACGCTGGTCACCCTGTTCCTGACCTTTGACCTGGTGCTGTTCGGCGCCTTCACCCGGCTCACCGATTCAGGTCTGGGTTGCCCGGACTGGCCGGGGTGCTACGGCCACGCCAGCCCGGTGGGGGCGAGCGCACACATTGCCGACGCCCAAAGCGCCATGCCCACCGGGCCTGTGACGCTGGGCAAGGCCTGGGTGGAAATGATCCACCGCTACCTGGCCACAGGTGTGGGGGTGTTGATTCTGGCATTGACCGCAGCCAGCTGGACGGGGCGCGAGCGCCTGCGGGTGTCACCCTGGTGGCCCACCCTGACCCTGGTGTGGGTGTGCGTCCAGGGCGCTTTTGGGGCACTGACGGTGACCATGAAGTTGTTCCCCGCCATCGTGACCCTGCACCTGCTGGGGGGCATGGTGTTGCTGTGGTTGCTCAGGGTACAGGCACTGCGCTACCAACACGGATCTGACTGGTTGCAGGCACAGGCGGTGTGGCGCGCTCGGCCCGCCAACCGTCGGTTGTGGCTGGGCGTGTTTGCGCTGGTCTGGGTGCAAATTGCCCTGGGGGGCTGGGTCAGCACCAACTACGCTGTGCTGGCCTGCTCGGAATTTCCGTCCTGCCAAGGCAGTTGGTGGCCCGAAATGGACTTCGTCCACGGCTTTGCCCTGTGGCGTGACCTGGGCGAGACCGCGCGCGGCGACGCCCTGCCGTTTGCCGCACTCACCGCCATCCACTACGTGCACCGGCTGAGCGCCGGGGTGGTGTTTGTCGGCTTGGGCTGGCTGGCCTGGGCCCTGAACCGCGATCCGGCCACCCGCAGTGGTGCCCGCTGGTTGGCGGGGCTGGCCCTGTGGCAGTTCGCCACCGGGCTGTCCAACGTGGTGCTGGATTGGCCGCTGTTGGCCGCTGTGGCCCACACGGGCGGTGCCGCGGCGCTGGTGGTGGTGCTGGCAGGCGCAGGCCTGCCCCGCACCGCACCGGCACCGCGCCCTTCTCTGAACCCTTCTGTCCGCTCAGCCGGAATGCACGCATGAGTACCGCCACCACCCCGTCTTTGGGCCACACGCTGTCCACCTGGCGGCAGTTCAACGCACTGACCAAGCCAAGGGTCATCCAACTGATTGTCTTTTGTGCCCTGATTGGCATGGTGTTGGCGGTGCCCGGTGTGCCCAGCTGGGCGCAGCTTCAGCGGGCTGCCGTGGCCTGCCTGGGCATCTGGTTGGTGGCCGGTGCGGCGGCGGCCTTCAATTGTGTGGTGGAGCAGCACATTGACGCCCGCATGCGCCGCACCGCCTGGCGCCCCACCGCCAAAGGGGAACTCACCAACACCCAGACGCTGGGCTTTTCGGCCGCACTGTGCACGGCAGGCTCGGTGCTGTTGTACCTCTGGGTCAACCCCCTCACCATGTGGCTGACCTTTGCCACCTTTGTCGGTTATGCCGTCATCTACACCGTCATCCTCAAGCCGCTGACGCCACAGAACATCGTCATTGGGGGCGCATCGGGTGCCATGCCCCCCGTGCTGGGCTGGTCTGCCATGACCGGTGAGGTGGGGCCGGAAGCGGGCATTCTGTTTCTGATCATCTTCCTGTGGACACCACCCCACTTCTGGGCGCTGGCGCTGTACCGGGTGGAGGACTACCGCAAATCGGGATTGCCCATGTTGCCGGTGACACATGGCTCCGAATTCACCCGGTTGCAGATACTGCTCTACACCTTCATCCTGTTTGCGGCCTGCCTCATGCCCTTCATGTACGGCATGAGCGGCTGGCTGTACCTGTCGGCGGCGGTGCTGCTGTCCATCGGGTTTTGCCTGTACGCGTGGTGGCTGTGGCGGGACTACTCCGACGCACTGGCACGCAAGACGTTCCGTTTTTCACTGATCCACCTGTCACTGCTGTTCGCGGCCTTGCTGTTGGACCACTATTTGCTGGGTTGACACCACCATGAGTTTTTTTGCTGCCCGCAGACAATTTGCTAAAAACATAGCTAAAACATCAATATTGATAAGCGCTGTACCGCTTTTTTATGCTTGTTCTGATGCCAAGCCATCGTTTTCGGGCATCGACCTGACCGGTGCCGACTATGCGCAAGGCTTCACGCTGCCCGACCACAACGGCCAGACCCGCACCCTGGCCGACTTTGCGGGCAAGGTGGTGGTGGTGTTTTTTGGGTACACCCAGTGCCCGGATGTGTGCCCCACGTCGCTGGCTGAGCTGGCCGAGGCCAAGCGGCTGCTGGGGACCGATGGTGAGCGCCTGCAGGGGCTGTTCGTGAGTGTGGACCCCGAGCGCGACACACCCGAGATCATGATGGCCTACATGGCCAACTTTGACCCCGGTTTTCTGGCGCTCCACGCCGAGCTGGCTGATTTGCCCGCCCTGGCCAAGTCCTACAAGCTGTATTACAAGAAGGTGGATGGCGCCACACCCACCAGCTACACCATGGACCACTCGGCGGGCAGCTACGTGTACGACACACGCGGCCGCATCCGCATCTACCACCGCTATGGCAGCGGCGCAGCGGCCCTGGCCGCTGACCTGAGGTTGTTGCTGGCCGAAAAGTCCTGAACGGACTGGGTTCACCGGCTCGCCGATGAACCCAGAGGCGGGTACTTCAGTCCACCCGCGCGCCGCTGGCTTTCACCACGGGGCCGTATTTGGCCCGTTCGGCGGCCATGAACTGGCCAAACTGGTCGGCGCTGGTGGGCGCGGGGTCCGCCATCAGCGCGGCAAAGCGGGCTTTCACCTCCGGGCTGGCCAGGGCCTCGGTGACGGCGGCGTTCAGCTTTTGCACCACATCCCTGGGCGTGCCGGCCGGGGCAATCAGGCCCCACCAGGTGTCCACCTCAAAGCCCTTGTAGGTCTCGGCAATGGTGGGTGCATCCGGCAACGCGGCGCTGCGTTGCAGGGTGGTCACCGCCAGTGCCTTGAGTCGACCCGAGCGGATGTTGGGCGCCGCGGTGGCCAGGTTGTCAAAGTTGAAGTCCACCTGACCGCTCAGCAGGGCCAGCTGGGCGGGGTTGCCACCGTTGTAGGGAATGTGCAGCGCGAAGATGCCGGCACGGGCCTTGAACAGTTCCCCCGCCAAGTGGCCTGCGCTGCCATTGCCGCCCGAACCAAAATTGAGTTTGGCGGGATTGGCCTTGGCGTAGGCCACCAGATCCGCCAGCGAGTGGATGTTCAGTCGTTTGGCCGCATCGGCGTTCATCACCAGCACATTGGGTACCCGCACCAGTTGGCTGATGGGCGCGAAATCCTTGGCCGCATCGAAGGGCATTTTGCTGAACAACCAGGGGTTGATGGCGTGGGTGGCCACGGCCGCGATGCCCAGCGTCAGCCCGTCGGCTGGGGCCTTGGCCACCAGGTCCACACCAATGTTGCCACCGGCACCGGGCTTGTTTTCAATGACGACCGTGCCCACGCTGTCCTTGAGGCGCTCGGCCAGCACGCGGGCGGTCACGTCAATCGGTCCACCGGGGCCGTAGGGCACGATGATGCGGGTGACCTTGTTCTGTGCCCAGACCGGGGGCAGGCACAGGCCTGTGGCGGTGAGGGCGGCGGCGGACAGCCATTGGCGTCGTTGCATGTGTGTCTCCTGTGCAAAACGCCCATTGTCCACCATGGTTTTTGGTGCATTGAAGCGCCTTGGCGACGACCACGGCGGGTCCGCCGCGCGGGGCGTTGTCTGTGCTCAGGCGGGGGCTTTGTCGGCGGCCGAGGTGAAGCTGTCCGCAAAAAAGGCGTCGGCTGGCAGGCCACAGCGGGCCGTGAAGTCGGCGCGGGCCGACTCCACCACCACCGGCGCGCCGCAGGCATACACCTGGTGTCCGCTCAGGTCCGGGAAGTCGGCCATGACGGCGTGGTGCACAAAGCCGGTGCGGCCCGTCCAGGCATCGGCGGCCAGCGCGTCCGACACCACGGGCACGTAGGTCAGTTGCGGCATGGCGGCGGCTTGCGCCAGCATCCAGTCGTGCAGGTACAGGTCGGCGGGGCGACGGCCACCCCAGTACACCGTCACCGGGCGGGAGATGCCTTGGTGCTGCATGTGCTCCAGCAGCGCCTTGATGGGGGCAAAGCCGGTGCCCGAGGCCAGGAACACCATGGGCAAGTCACTGTCTTCGCGCAAAAAGAAACTGCCGTAAGGCCCTTCGATGCGCAAAATGTCCTTCTCCTTCAGGGTGCTGAAGACATGGTCGGTGAACTTGCCACCGGGCATGTGGCGCAGGTGCAGTTCCATGTGGGCGGGGGTGCCCTGGTTGTGGGGAGCGTTGGCCATGGAGTAGCTGCGGCGGTCACCGTCGCGCAGCAAAAATTCCACGTACTGACCCGCGTGGTACTGGAATGGGTCGGCAGCGGGCAGTTGCAGGCGCATCACCACCACATCGTCCGATGCGCGCGTGAGGCTGCTCACGCGCACTGGCATTTTCTTGATGGGGTGGGCACCTGCCTCGGTCACCTGCCTTGACATGAGCACCACATCCGACTTTGGCGCGGCGCAGCAGGTCAGCACCCAGCCAGCGGCTTCTTCTTCAGGGGTCAGGGCCTTGGCCTGGTGGGGGCCATGAACCACGTCACCGGACAGCTTCTGGCATTTGCAGGAGCCACACGCGCCGTCCTTGCAGCCATAGGGCATGCCCACACCCTCACGGATGGCCGCCGCCAAGATGACCTCGCCAGGCTGCGTGGAGAAGCTGCGCCCGCTGGGCTGCACAGTGATTTGAAATGTCATACTCAATCCATCAAACGGGTAAGTGGCCTGCCAATCGGCGGCGCCAACCCGGGAAATTGTCTCAAATCTGGAAATGGCTATGGCTTGGATGGGTGCATTGCCCGCGCGCTTTCGGCGTGAGCGGGTGCTGGTGGTGGGCTGTGGCGATGTGGGGCTGCGCACCGCCAGGCTGCTCCACGGGCGGGTGCGGCTGCTGGCACTCACCTCGTCGCCCGAACGCCAGGCGGTGCTGCGTGCCGCAGGCATCACCCCGCTGTTGGGCAACCTGGACGATGCCGACACCGTGCGACGCCTGAGTGGCTTGGCCACGCGGGTGCTGCACCTGGCACCGCCACCCGCCGAGCAGGGGCCGCACTGGCGGTCTGATCCACGCACCCGCACCCT
Source organism: Polaromonas sp. (assembly GCA_013823635.1). Taxonomy (GTDB): domain Bacteria; phylum Pseudomonadota; class Gammaproteobacteria; order Burkholderiales; family Burkholderiaceae_C; genus UBA2334. The sequence continues at coordinate 22,376 of PNML01000041.1, forward strand.
CACGCGTGTGCTGTCGCGCCGCGCCGCGCCGCGCTCACTGGTGTACGGGTCCACCAGCGGGGTGTACGGGGACTGCCAGGGTGAATGGGTGAGCGAAAGCCGTCCCGTCCAGCCGCACACGCCGCGTGCCGTGCGCCGCGTGGACGCTGAACGCAGCGTGCGGGCCTTTGGCCAGCGCAGCGGTGTGGCGTGTGTGGTGTTGCGCATTCCCGGCATTTACGCCAACGACAGGCCTGGCGGCACACCGCGAGACCGCCTGTTGCGGGGCACACCGGTGTTGCTGGACAGTGACGATGTCTACACCAACCACATCCACGCCGACGACCTGGCCCGCGCCTGCCTGCTGGCCCTGTGGCGGGGCGGCCACCAGCGTTGCATCAACGTGAGTGACCACACCGAGCTCAAAATGGGCGATTACTTCGACCTGGCCGCCGACCTGTATGGGCTGCCGCGGCCCCCCAGGGTGGGGCGCGACACCGCGCAGGCGCAGCTGCCTTTGGTGTTGCTGAGCTTCATGAGCGAGTCGCGGCGCCTGCACAACCAGCGCATGGGGGCGGAGCTGGGCCTGGTGCTGCGCTACCCGACGGTGCGCGAAGGCTTGTCGGTGTCGGTGTGATGCGTGTGCAGAGGCAACAAAAAAGCGCCTCAGGGGCGCTTTTCGCTTTTTTGGGTCGTTGCTGTCACCACACGCGGGGTGTGGTGCCGGGGGCCGGACTCGAACCGGCACGGTGTTTAGCACCGGCAGATTTTGAATCTGCTGCGTCTACCAATTTCGCCACTCCGGCAACGACGAAAAACGAAATTATGGCACAGTGCAACACGCAATCCACTCGCAGGCCCCCCAGGGGAGCCGGAATTCATCAAAAAAATCCACCCAGTCCACTTTTTTGAGGCCTTTGGCATGACCACCCCACCCACGCCCACTGCGGCAATTCCCTACCCCACCATCGAGCAGGCCATTGGCAACACCCCTTTGGTGGCCTTGCAACGCCTGGGGGCAGACGTGTGCCGCCAGCGGGGCAACGTGGTGCTGGGCAAGCTCGAGGGCAACAACCCGGCGGGCTCGGTCAAAGACCGCCCCGCCTTGTCCATGATCCAGCGTGCCCAGGAGCGTGGCGACATCCAGCCCGGTGACACCCTGATCGAAGCCACCTCGGGCAACACCGGCATTGCCCTGGCCATGGCGGCGGCCATCAAGGGCTACCGCATGGTGCTCATCATGCCGGAGGACCTGAGCATCGAACGAGCCCAGACCATGAAGGCTTTTGGGGCGGAGTTGATCCTCACCCCCAAAAGCGGTGGCATGGAGTACGCCCGGGATCTGGCCGAGCAAATGCAGTCGCAGGGCAAGGGCCGGGTGCTGGACCAATTCGCCAACGGCGACAACCCGCGCATCCATTTCGAGACCACAGGCCCGGAAATTTGGCAGCAGACCGCCGGCCGTGTCACCCATTTTGTGAGCGCCATGGGCACCACGGGCACCATCACCGGGGTGTCGCGGTACCTCAAATCCATGAACCCGGCGGTGCGTGTGGTGGGGGCGCAACCCAGCGAGGGGTCGCGCATCCCGGGCATACGCAAATGGCCTGCGGCCTACATGCCCAAAATTTACGACCCCACCCATGTGGACGAACTCGCCCTGGTCAGCCAGGCCGACGCCGAAGACATGTGCCGCCGCCTGGCGCGGGAGGAGGGCATCTTTGCGGGCATTTCAGCGGCGGGTGCGTGCCATGTGGCCCTGGAGTTGGCCCAGCAGGTGAACGATGCCACCATCGTGTTCGTGGTGTGCGACCGCGGTGACCGCTATTTGTCCACGGGCGTTTTCCCCGCCTGAAGCGCATGGCCCAAGGCGCCACCGGCCCAATGACCGACTGTCAGCCAGGGATGGGGTGCACACCCGTAGAATCCGGCAGCTCTCGAGGACACATCCATGAACACCGACAAAGAACTTGACGCCCGCGGACTGAACTGCCCCCTGCCCATCCTCAAGGCCAAAAAAGCGCTGGCAGACATGGTCAGCGGCCAGACGCTGAAAATCATTTCCACCGACAGCGGTTCGGTGCGCGATTTCCAGGCGTTTGCCAAGCAGACAGGCAACGACATGGTGCACCAGGAAAGCACCGGTGGGGAGCACATCACGGTGCTCAAGCGGCGCTGAGGGAGGGGGCGCCGACGTCGGTCGGCCCCAACCCAGGTACGGGGTGGCCTGATCAGCCCAAACGCACCAACTGGGCCTGCAGTTTGGCCAGCGTGGCGCCGAAATCGGCCACACGTTTCTTTTCCTGATCAATCACCGCGGGCGGGGCCTTGGCCACAAAGGCTTCGTTGCCCAGCTTGCCGTTGGCCTTCGTGATTTCCCCCTGAAGCCGGGCCACTTCCTTGCCCAGGCGCACTTTTTCGGCGGCCACGTCCACTTCCATGAACAGGCACAGCTTGGCATCGCCCACCACGGCCACGGGCGCGGCCTGAGCGGCGGCGGCCCAGCTGGCTTCGTCGGCAAACACCTTCACTTCGCTCAGCTTGGCCAGCGCCTGCAGCACCGGGCCAGCGCCGGTCATGAAGTCGGCATCGCCCACCACGAACAGCGGCAGGCGGGTGGCGGGTGACACGTTCATTTCGCCGCGCAGGTTGCGGCAGGCATCGACCAGGGTCTTCAGCTTGGCGACATGCGCTTCGGCGGCGTCGTCGATGCGGCTGGGCTGGCTCACCGGGTACTCGGCAATGCTCACCGAGGGCCCGCTGCGTCCGGCCACGGGTGCCACTTTCTGCCACAGCTCTTCGGTGATGAAGGGGGTGATGGGGTGCAGCAGGCGCAGGATGGTCTCCAGCGTGCGGATGAGGGTGCGGCGGGTGCCGCGCTGGGTTTCGGCATTGCCGGTGTTGATTTGTACCTTGGCAATTTCCAGGTACCAGTCACAGAACTCGTTCCACACGAAGTCGTAAATGGCGTGGGCCACGTTGTCCAGGCGGTACTCGGCAAAGCCCTTGGCCACCTCGGCCTCCACCCGTTGCAGGCGCGACACGATCCAGCGGTCAGCTTGGCTGAAGGCGAGGTAGCCCCCACCGGGCACGCAGGCAGCAGCGGCGTGTTCGCTCAAGCCGCAGTCCTGGCCCTCGCAGTTCATCAGCACAAAGCGGGTGGCGTTCCACAGCTTGTTGCAGAAATTGCGGTAACCCTCGCAGCGCTTGCTGTCGAAGTTGATGCTGCGGCCCAGGCTGGCCAGCGCGGCGAAGGTGAAGCGCAGCGCGTCGGCGCCGTAGGCCGGTATGCCTTCGGGGAATTCTTTTTCGGTCTGTTTGCGCACCTTGGGTGCGGTTTCGGGCTTGCGCAGGCCGGTGGTGCGTTTGTCGAGCAGGGGGGCCAGGGCAATGCCGTCGATCAGATCCACCGGGTCGAGCACGTTGCCCTCACTCTTGCTCATCTTCTGGCCCTGGGCGTCGCGCACCAGGCCGTGGATGTAGACGTGTTTGAACGGTACTTTGCCTGTGAAGTGGGTGGTCATCATGATCATCCGGGCGACCCAGAAGAAGATGATGTCGTAGCCGGTCACCAGTACCGTGCTGGGCAGGTAGAGGTCGTAGTCGTTGCTGGCTGACGCGCTGTTGGCGTTGGCCTGGGCGCTGGCGGGTGCACCGGACTCGCCCGGGCTCATACTCGCTGCGCTCGCCAAATCGCCCGGTTCGAGCCCGGTGCGCCCGCCAGCTTGCTGGCTCTCCAAGGCTTCAGGCCAACCCATCGTCGAGAACGGCACCAGTGCGCTGGAGTACCAGGTGTCCAGCACGTCTTCGTCACGCGTCAGTGGGCCAAAATATGAATCTTTTTGTGCCTTGGCGCTTGCCTCGTCTGCATTCTTTGCTACATAGACTTGACCGTTCTCGCCGTACCAGGCGGGAATCTGGTGGCCCCACCAGAGCTGGCGGGAAATGCACCAGTCCTGGATGTTGTTCATCCACTGGTCGTAGGTGTTGACCCAGTTTTCGGGCACAAAGCTCACCTGGCCGCTGTGCACGGCGTCAATGGCTTTTTGCGCGATGCTTTTGCCTGTGGGGTCGAGGGGGCTGACCTTGTTCATGGCGACGAACCACTGGTCGGTCAGCATGGGTTCGACCACCTGGCCGGTGCGGGTGCAAATGGGCACCATCAGCTTGTGCTTTTTGGTTTCGATCAGCGCGCCGCAGGCTTCCAGGTCGGCCACGATGGCCTTGCGGGCCACGAAGCGGTCCAGGCCCCGGTATTTCTCAGGCGCGTTGTCGTTGACGGTGGCTTGCAGCGTCAGCACACAAATCATGTCCAGGCCCTGGCGCTGGCCCACGGCGTAGTCGTTGGGGTCGTGTGCGGGGGTGACCTTGACCACGCCGGTGCCGAAGGTCTTGTCCACGTAGGCGTCCGCAATCACGGGGATGGTGCGGTTGCACAGGGGCAACACCACTTGCTTGCCAATCAGGTGCTGGTAGCGCTCGTCTTCGGGGTGGACCATCACGGCCACATCACCCAGCATGGTTTCAGGCCGGGTGGTGGCCACGGTCAGGCCTTTGACCTGCTCGCCGTTGACGGTTTGCGGGCCGTCGGCAAACGGGTACTCGATGTGCCAGAGCGAGCCGTCTTTTTCCTCGTTTTCCACTTCCAGGTCGGACACGGCGGATTGCAGCACCGGGTCCCAGTTGACCAGGCGCTTGCCCCGGTAAATCAGGCCCTGGTCGTACAGCTTCACAAAGGTGTCGGTGACGACTTTGCTCAGCTTGTCGTCCATGGTGAAGTATTCGCGGCTCCAGTCCACGCTGTCGCCCATGCGGCGCATCTGGGTGGTGATGGTGTTGCCGCTCTGCTCTTTCCACTCCCACACCTTGGCCACGAAGTTCTTGCGCGCTTCGGCGGGCGTGGGGCCCATGTCGTGGCGGCTGATGCCCTGGCCTTGCAGCTGGCGTTCCACCACGATCTGGGTGGCAATGCCGGCGTGGTCGGTGCCGGGCACCCACACGGTGTTGAACCCGGCCATGCGGTGGTAGCGGGTCAGG
>PNML01000042.1 GCA_013823635.1 Polaromonas sp.
GTGAGGCCCCGCTCGCGCTGCAGGCGCTTCATGATGTTGAGCACCTGGGCCTGCACGCTCACGTCCAGCGCTGAGGTGGGCTCGTCACACACCAGAAACTCGGGCTCGGTGGCCAGGGCGCGGGCAATGGAAATGCGCTGGCGCTGCCCCCCCGAGAACTGGTGCGGGTACTTCAGCATGTCCATGGGGGACAGGCCCACCGATTTCAGCAACTCGCCCACCTTGGCCTGCAGGGCCTCGGGGTCGGTGACGATGCCGTGCTCCAGCAGGGGCTCACCCACGATGGCCTCCACCTTCCAGCGCGGGTTGAGGCTGGCGTAGGGGTCCTGGAAAATCATCTGGATGCGGCGGCGCAGGTGGTGCCCCTGGGGGGTTTTGAACACCGCGTGGGCATCCTGGCCGTCGAACTCGAAGCTGCCGCGCGTGGGCGCATACAGCCCCACCAGCAAGCGGGCCACCGTGCTTTTGCCGCAGCCCGACTCACCCACCAGGGCCAGCGTGGTGCCGCGGGCGATGTCAAAGCTCACCCCATCCACCGCGCGCAGCAGCAGCTTGGGCTTGCCCTCCAGCACACGGTTGAGCCAGGGGGGTGACACGTCAAAGGTACGGGCCAGGTCGCGGGCGCGCACCAGGGGCGCGGCTGCGGGCGAAGTGGCCGCTGCGGGAGACGCGCCGTCGGCGGGCGCAATGGCGTCTGTGTTCATGGGCGCGGTCATGCTGGTTGTCCCTCATGCAGCCAGCAGGCGGCGCGGGTGGCGCCGGCGGGCATCAGGTCGGGGCGGTCACGGTGGCAACGCTCGAACACCTGCGGGCAACGCGGGTTGTAGGCGCAGCCGGTGGGGATGGCGTTGAGCCGGGGCATGGCCCCGTCGATCTGGTGCAGCTCCTCGCGGTCCTGGCTCATGTCGGGGATGCAGGCCATCAGCCCCTTGGTGTAGGGGTGGGCCGGGTGGTTGATGACCTCGTGCACGGGGCCAATCTCGGCCACCCGTCCGGCATACAGCACGGCCACGCGGTCGCAGGTTTCGGCGATCACGCCCATGTCGTGCGTGATGAGCATCACGGCCGCACCACGCTCTTTGCAGATGCTTTTGAGCAGGCTGATGATTTGCGCCTGGATGGACACGTCCAGCGCCGTGGTGGGTTCGTCGGCCACGATGAGCTGTGGCTCTGCCGCCAGGGCCAGGGCAATGACCACGCGCTGGCGCATGCCGCCGGAGAACTGGTGCGGGTAGTGGTCAATGCGCTGCTCGGCCGCCGGAATGCCGGTGTCTTGCAGCAGCTTGATGGCGCGCTGGCGCGCCTCGGCGGCGCTCACCGGCAGGTGGGTGGTGATGGTTTCGGTCAACTGCCGGCCCACGGTGTAGAGCGGGTTGAGCGAGGTCAGCGGGTCCTGGAAGATGGCCCCAATGCGCCGCCCCCGGATTTGGCGCATTTCGTGCGCGGGCAGGTTGTCGATGCGGGTGCCTTCCAGCACCACCTGGCCCGAGGCCACCTTGCCCGGCGGCTCCAGCAGGCCGATGATGGCCGCGCCGGTGAGCGACTTGCCCGCCCCGGACTCGCCCACCACACCCAGGATTTCGCCGGGCGCAATGTCGAAGGACACCTGGTCCAGCGCGCGCAGGGTGCCATGGCGGTTGGTGAATTCCACCACCAGGTCTTTCACTTGTAAAAGGCTCATGTTCTGTCTGTGTGAGCCGGTCCTGCCCACCCTCGCCGCCACGCCCCCCGGTCAGGGGCGCGCGGTGGTGGGGAACCGGCTGGGGGTGTTAACGAAGACGGGGGTTGAGGGCGTCGCGCAACCAGTCACCCAGCAGGTTGACCGACAGCGCAATGATGACCAGCATGGCACCGGGGAACACGGTGATCCACCATTCACCCGAGAACAGGTAGTCATTGCCCACGCGGATGAGCGTGCCCAGCGAGGGCGAGGTGGGCGGTGCGCCCACGCCCAGGAAGCTCAGCGTGGCCTCGGTGATGATGGCCGTGGCCACCTGGATGGTGGCCAGCACCAGCACCGGCCCCAGCACGTTGGGCAGCACATGGCGGCGCATGATGCGGGCGCTGGAGACACCGGTCACCCGGGCCGCCTGCACATATTCCTTGCCCCGCTCCACCAGCGTGGAGCCGCGCACGGTGCGGGCGTACTGCACCCAGCCGGTGAGCGAAATGGAGATGATGAGCACGCCAAACGCCAGCGAGTCGTGCGCATTGGGGAACAACGCACGCCCCACACCGGCAATCAGCAGGGCCACCAGGATGGCGGGGAACGACAGCATCACGTCGCACAGGCGCATGAGCAGCGCATCGACCCAGCCGCCCAGGAAACCAGCGAGCAAGCCCAGCCCCACCCCCACCACCACCGACAGCACCACCGACGCCAGGCCCACGGCCAGCGAAATGCGGGTGCCATACATCAGGGCCGACAGGATGTCGCGCCCCTGGTCGTCCGTGCCCAGCAGGAAGCTGGCGTTGCCGCCCTCCTTCCAGGCTGGGGGCAGGCGGGCGTTGGACAACTCCAGCGTGGCCAGATCAAACGGGTTGTGGGGCGCCACCCAGGGGGCAAACGCCGCACAGAACACGCAAATGAGGGCCAGCAGCGCCGCCCCCATGGCCACCGGCGATGACCGAAAACTGTGGCCCACGTCACCGTGGTACCAACTCACCAAACGATTGAACACAGTTGCCTCATTTCACGGACATGTATCGGAACGGCATGAAGTTGTCAGCCAGCTGAACCAGGCTCACCTTGTTGTTCATGCCCCAGGCCAGGGCCTGCTGGTGCAGGGGGAGGTGGCCAATGTCGTCGGTGTGGATCTTGAAGGCCTCGCGGATCATGGCGTCGCGCTTGGGCTTGTCGGTCTCCGACTGGATCTTGGCGGCCAACTCGTCCACCTTGGGGTTGCAGTAGGCGCCCAGGTTGAACTGACCGGCACCCTTGTCATCCACGCAGCGCATCAGGCTGTTGAGCACGTTGTGTGAGTCGTAGGTGCCAGGGGTCCAGCCCAGCATGTAAAAGCTGGTGTCGCGGCGCAGCACCTTGGGGAAATAGGTGCCCTTGGTTTCCGCCTGCAGGTTCACCTTCACGCCGATGCGCGCCAGGTTGGCCGCCACGGCCTGGCAGATGGCGCCATCGTTGACGTAGCGGTCATTCGGGCAGTTCATGCCCACCTCGAAACCGCTGGCATAGCCCGCGTCGGCCATGAGTTTTTTGGCCGCCTCGGGGTCAAATGGCAGGCGGGTGTTCATGGCGGGGTCAAACCCGTTGATGCCTGGCCCCACCATCAGCGCCGTGGGGTTGGAAGCCCCGCGCATGACCACCTTCTGGATGCCCGCCACGTCAATGGCCTGGTAGAAGGCCTGGCGCACGCGTTTGTCCTTGAAGGGGTTCTTGCCCTTGACGTTGGAGTACAGCAGTTCGTCCCGCTTCTGGTCCATGCCCAGGAAGATGGTGCGCAACTCGGGGCCCTGCAGCACCTTGTGCTGGCCACTGGCGTTGACTCGCGCCACGTCCTGCAGCGGCACGGGCTCGATCACGTCCACCTGCCCGCTGAGCAGGGCCGCCACCCGGGTGGCGTCGTTGCCAATCGGGGTGTACTCGACGGTCTGCACATTGCCTTCCACCTTGCCCCAGTAGCCGGCGTGGCGCTGGAACGTGGTTTTGACGCTGGGCTGGCGCTCGCGCACCCGGAACGGACCCGTGCCGTTGGCCTTGAATGAGGCCACGTTCTCGATGCCCTTGCGCCTGTCCACCGGCTTGGTGGCCTGGTTGGCCTCGGACCAGGTCTTGCTCATGATGTAGACCAGCGAGATCACGTCCGGCAGGATGGGAAACGGTGCCTTGGTCTCGATTTCCACCGCGTGATCACCGACCTTGCGCACCTCCTTGATGTCGTTGGTGTAGCTGCGCATGTCGGAGCCGTCGCCCGCTGCGCGGGCGAAGCTGAACAGCACGTCGTCGGCGGTGAAGGGGGTGCCATCGTGGAATTTCACGCCCTGGCGCAGTTCAAAGCGCCACACATGGGGGCTGGTTTGCTTCCAGGCAGTGGCCAGGCCTGGGGTCAGCTGCAACTTGCTGTCGCGGGCCACCAGTGGCTCGTACACGTTGCCCGTCACGCTGAGCTGCAGCGATTCGTTCAGGGAGTGCGGGTCCATGGACAGGGCATCGCCCTGGTTGCCAATGCGGATGGTCTGCGCCGATACCGCAGAAATCGCAGCAGAAAACACAATGGCGACAAGCGCTGGAACTGGTTTTTTCTTAAAAATCATGGTCATCTCCTGTGGATAAAACACATGGCCGGTCCGACGCGGACCAACCTGTTGGGTGAACACTGACATGATCTGTTCGCGGGGCCGCTCAACCCGACAGCGGCAGCCCTTGCTCGATGAGCCCGGCGTGCAGCGCAGCACCCAGGGGCAGCACCTCGTCGTTGAAGTCGTAGCGGCTGTTGTGCAGGAAGCAGCTGCCCACGCCGTTGTCGGCGCCCTGGCCCAGGCGCAAGTAGGCACCGGGTTTGGCCTGCAGCATGAAGGAGAAATCCTCGGCCCCCATGCTGGGGTCCATGTCCCGGTCCACCTGGTCGGCACCCACCAGGCGCTCGGCCACGTCCGCCGCAAACCCGGCCTCAGGCCCGGTGTTGACGGTGGCGGGGTAGATGCGCTCGTAGTGCACCGACGCCGTCGCCCCGAAGCCCAGGGCCACCGCGGCGCACAGCTCGTTCAGCCGCCGCTCCACCATGGCCTGGATGGCCGGGCTGAAGGTGCGCACCGTGCCCACCAGCGTGGCCTCGCCCGGCAACACGCTGAAGGCATGGACGTCACCCGCCTGCATGGCGCACAGGCTGATGACCGCGCTGTCCAGCGGGCGCACGTTGCGCGACACGATGCTTTGTACCGCCGTGATGATGTGGGCCGCCACCAGCACCGGGTCCACCGCCAGGTAGGCGTGGGCGCCATGCCCCCCCTTGCCGGTGATGTGGATGGTCACCCGGTCGGCCGCCGCCATCATGGGACCGGGGTTGATGCCCACCTGCCCCGGGCGCATCTGTGGCCAGTTGTGCATGGCGTAGATGGACTCCACCGGGAAGCGCTCGAACAGCCCGTCGTCGATCATGGCCTTGGCACCCGCATACCCCTCTTCGCCGGGCTGGAACACCAGCACGGCCGTCCCGTCGAAATTCCGGGTTTCGGCCAGGTAACGGGCGGCCCCCACCAGCATCGCCGTGTGGCCGTCGTGGCCGCACCCGTGCATCAGCCCAGGCTTGCCCGAGCGCCAGGGGAACTCGTTGTGCTCGGTCATGGGCAACGCATCCATGTCGGCCCGCAAGCCCAGCAAGCGGCCGCTGCTGCGCCGCTGCCCATGGATGACGGCCACCACACCGGTCTTGCCGATGTGGGGGTGGATTTCATCCACCCCACACACCTTCAAGGCCTCGATGACGCGCTGGCTGGTGTACACCTCCTCAAAGCCCAATTCGGGGTGGGCATGGAGGTCACGGCGCAAGGCCGTCAGCTCGGGGTGGAAGCTGGCAATGTGGGCAAAGGCCCGGCCGTGCGCACGGATGCGGGGCGGCACGCCCACCGCGCTGCTGCTCACGTCAGTGGCCTCCCGCTTTGTCTGCGCGCAACCGGGGGTCCACCGCGAAGTAGAGCAAGTCCACCATCAGGTTGATGACCACAAAAATCAGCGCAATCAGACACAGGTAGGCGGCCATGACCGGGATGTCCGCAAACGTCACGGCCTGGATGAACAGCAGACCCATGCCGGGCCACTGGAACACGGTTTCCGTGATGATGGCAAACGCAATCAAGCCACCCAACTGCAGGCCGGTGATGGTCATGACCGGCACCAGTGTGTTCTTCAGCGCATGTCCAAAGTGCACGGCACGGTCGGTCAGACCCCGGGCCCGGGCGAACTTGATGTAGTCGGTGCGCAGCACCTCCAGCATCTCGGCCCGCACCAGGCGCATGATCAGCGTGAGCTGGAAAATGGCCAGTGTGATGGCCGGCAGCGTGATGTGGTGCCAGCCCTTGGCCGTCAACAAGCCCGTGGTCCAGCCACCCAGGTGGGTGACCTCGCCCCGGCCAAAGCTGGGGAACCAGCCCAGGTTCACCGCGAACAGCAAGATCAGCAAAATGCCGATCAGGAAGGTGGGCAAAGACACCCCCAGCAGCGACAGCGTCATGAACACCTGAGACAGGACACTGCCCCGCTTGAGGGCCGCATACACCCCCATGGGAATGCCCAGTGCCAACGCCAGAAACGCCGCCACCAACGCCAGTTCCAGCGTGGCGGGGAAGCGCTCGGCGATCAGGCTGGACACCTTGGCGCCCTGGCGCAGGCTGAGCCCAAACTCCCCCTGCACCGCATTGGCCAGGAAGTGCCAGAACTGCACAAAGAAGGGTTTGTCCAGGCCCAGGGCCCCGCGCAACTCGGCCACCTGTTCAGGCGTGGCGTCCTGCCCGAGCAGGAACACCACCGGGTCGCCCACATACTGAAACAGCATGAAGGAGATGAGCGCCACCGTGACCATCACGATGGCGGCCTGCAGCAAACGTCGGATGATGAAAGCGAACAATCAATCCACCTTGATCAGACGCCAGTCCAGCCGGTTGTCGGCACGGTGCACCACATTGATGTTGCGCTTCATGGCCCAGGGAATGATCTGGTTGTGCAGCGGGATGTGGGCCACGTCCTCGTTTTGCAGGGCCAAGGCCTTGGTCAGCAGCTCGGTGCGCAGCTTCAGGTCGGTTTCTTTCTTGGTGCGTTCGACCAGGGCGTCCATCTGTGGGTTGCTGTAGCGGCCCACGTTGTAGTTGCCATCACCACCGGCACCGGGACTGCGCACCAGCGACTGGATGCTGTAGAGCGCATCAAACGTGGGCACACCCCAGCCCAGCATGTAAATGCTGGCTTCGTAGCGCTGGATCATGGGGAAGTACGTGGCCAGGGGCAGCGTGCGCAGTTTGGCCTTCACACCCACCTTGGACCACATGGCCGTGACGGCCTGGCAGATGGACTCGTCGTTGATGTAGCGGTTGTTGGGGCAGGCAAAGTCCACCTCAAAACCATCGGCATAGCCCGCATCGGCCAGCAGCTTTTTGGCGGCGTCGAGGTTGTAGGGGTAGCGCTTGTCCACTTCCTTGGTCCAACCATTCACCTGGGGCGCCACCAAGGCACCAGTGGGCTGGCCCAGGCCGCGCATGGTGACCTTGTTGATGGCTTCGATGTCAATGGCCTGGTACAAGGCCTTGCGCACACGCAGGTCCTTGAGCGGGTTTTTGCCCTTCACGTTGCTGCCTGGCAGCTCGTCGCGGAACTGGTCCATGCCCAGGAAGATGGTGCGGTTTTCAATGCCGTCGATCACCTTCAGGTTGGGCGCGGAGCGCACGCGCGGCAAATCCTGCGGGCTGGGGTCCAGCACAAAGTCCACCTCACCCGACAGCAAGGCGGCCATGCGCGTCGCCACCGACTTGACCGGGGTGTACACCACCTCGGTCACGTTGCCTTCGGCCTGCCCCCACCAGCCGGCGTGGCGTGTGAGCACCATTTTCTGGTCCGGTTGCCACTCTTTCAGCACAAATGGCCCGGTGCCCATGGCATTGCGGTGGGCGAAGTTTTCGTCCTTGGTCTTGATGTCTTTGGGCGCAACCGAGTTGTTCTTCTCGGCCCAGGCCTTGCTCATCATGCGCAACTCGGTGAGCTGGTTCAGCAACACGGGGTTGGGCTCTTTGGTCAGGATGTCGATGGTGTTGGCATCCACCTTCACCACTTTGTCAATGCCCTGGGTGTACACCGCGAAGTTGGAGGTTTTCGCCATGGCGCGGTCCAGCGAGAACACCGCGTCATCCGCCGTGAAGGCGCTTCCATCGTGGAACTTGACGCCCTTGCGCAAGGTCAGGCGCAATTGCGTGGGCGTGACCTGCTTCCAGGCCGTGGCCAAAACGGGTTCGATCTTGAAGGTGCGGCTGTTGTAGTACACCAAGGATTCATACACCGAGGCGTGAATGCCATTGGCCAACGCGTTGTTCTGGGAGTGGATGTCCCAGGTGGGAATGTCGCTGGCACTGGACCACTTGAACGGCTTGGCTTGTACACCCATCACCGACGCGGCAAGCGCCACACACAACAGACTGAGCTTGAATTTCATGGTAACGGCCTCATGAACATGAATGAAAACTGACAGTATGCACCACTCCATACAAGGGCTTGCAGGTGTTTCTACGCATACCGGGAGCGCACCGTTTTCGGGTCCGGTGGCACCAAATCGGGCGCCACGCACCGGCCCAAAACGGCCCAACCCGGCCTAGGGTTTTCCCCAAAACGGTGCATCGCCATCCAGTGCTAGGAAAATGTTGTTTTGACACAAAAATGCAACGCCTTTTTGGGCCTTTTGCCCCAAAGGTCATCGCCGTTTGATTACATTGGTACTGTTGTTGCATGGACGCATGTGCGCTGGGTTCGCCCGGCGACACCCGGCCGAACCTGCTGCACCAATCCATTTTTTTACTCAAGGACTTGCTATGAAAAAATCCCTCATCGCCCTGGCTGCCCTGGCCGCCGTCAGCGCTGCCTCCGCACAATCTTCCGTGACCCTGTACGGCATTGCCGACATTTGGGTGGGCAAAGTCAAGGGCGGCAAAGTCATGGCTGCCTCCGGTGGTGTGAACACCAGCCGCTGGGGCGTGAAAGGCGCTGAAGACCTCGGCGGCGGCTTGAAGGCCAACTTCAACCTCGAGTCCGGCATTGACCTGGGCAACGGCGCCGTCAAGGGCACCCTGTTCGACCGCCAGGCCAACGTGGGCGTGTCCGGTGGCTTCGGCACCGTCAAGCTGGGCAAGAGCTGGAACGCCCTGGACGACATGTTCGGCGCTGCCAACAGCGGCTTCGACTCCGCTCTGTCCGCCAACGGCGTGTGGCTGAACGGCTACACCGGCACCGCTGCTGCCCAGTTGTACTACGCCACGCCTGACCTGAACGGCTTCAACGCCGCCGTCAGCACCCAGCTGAACGGCAACTCGGCCAACGGCGCCACCAAGGTCTCCGCCTTCAATGTCACCTACACCGCCGGCCCCATCTACGCTGGCCTGGGTTACGAGCATGACAAGGGCACCGGCCAGAAGGGCACCATGGTCAATGGTTCCTACGACCTGGGCAAAGCCAAGCTGCTGGCCAGCGTGTACAACACCAAGCCCACCGGCGCAGGCGTGAAAGTCAACTCCTACCAGATCGGTGCAGACGTTCCCCTGTCCAGCGCCATGACCCTGTCTGTGGGCTACGCCGCCTCCAAGCCCAACGGCGGCCAGACCAACAGCGCCTTCGGCGTGGCTGCTGCTTACTCCCTGTCCAAGCGCACCACCGTGTACGCTGGTATCCGTGCAGAGAGCGTGAAGGCCTCCAACGGTCAGCCCGACCGCGACGTGTACGCCGTGGGCATCAACCACAAGTTCTGATCCAGAACAACACAGTCTCCAAGGTTAAAAACCTGCCCACTCGCGTGGGCAGGTTTTTTTTCGTCTGCACGCTGACTGATACAACGCCACTGGAAGGCGCTCCCATCCCGTCGGGCAACAAAGGCGGTCAAAGAGCGGTCACAGGTCTCTCGCGCCGCAATGCGGCGAGCAAGTACACCCCCACCATCCCCGTCACCCGACCCACCTCACGGGCAACGGTGACACCACCACCCACTGCCTCAAGCCAATCACCGACCCAAAAACAAAAAGCCACCCGGCTTTCACCGGGTGGCTTTTTTGACTTTCAATCAAAGGCTGATTACCCAGCCATTCGATCAGAAGTTGTGGCGCAGACCAACGGCGTAGCCGTTCACGTTCTTGCCGCCGGCCAGAGCGCCGTCACGCATGAACACGCCGTAGGCGAATGTGCGCTTGGACAGGGCGTACTTGGCTTCCAACACGAAGTCGGTGTTCTTGTTGGCCTTGTCGGTGGCACGTGCGATGTCAGCTGTCAGAGTGACAGGGCCCATGGGAGCGGACACGCCCAAGGTGTAACCTTTCTTCACGCCAGCTGGATCCTGGTAGGAAGCGGCAACTGCGAATGAACCGAAGTTGTACTTACCACCCAGGGCAACGTTCTTTTCGAAGCTGCTGACCTTGTTGTAAGCCAAAGAGGCGGTCACAGGGCCTGCGGCGTAGGTCACGCCCAAGTCAGCCTTGGACTTGCCAGTGGCAGGCACGCCACCGGTGTACACGTTGTTGCCGGCCAGCACGGTGCCCAGGTCAACGGTCAGGCCGCCGAAGCTGGGGGAACGGTACATGACCAAGCCGCTGTCACGTGGACCAGCGCCAGCGAAGCTGAACTGGTTGGCCACTGCGGAGTAGTTGGCGGTACCGGTCAGTTCCCAAGAAGCGACGCTGTAGAAAGAAGGGGTCAACGAACGGCCGGCGCGGATTTCACCGAAGCCGCCCATCAGGGACATGTTGGCAGCGCGGGAGAACATTTGGCCACCGCTCAGGTTGCCAGCGCCAGTCGCCAGGGACAGGCCTGCTTCGAAGTTGAAGCCAGCCTTCAGGCCGCCGCCGAGGTCTTCAGTGCCACGGAAACCGAAACGGCTGGTGCCGTTGTTCAGCACGTTGGAGGTGATGGCTTGGAACTTGTCGTTCGCCAGGCCCAGACCTGCAGCGTTGGATTTACCAACAGCCATGTCGGCCACGCCGTACAGGGTCACGGAAGATTGAGCGAAAGCGGCGCCGGACAACGCAACAGCGGCCAGGGCAATCAGGGTCTTTTTCATTGAGAGTTTCTCCAAGGTTGAAAAACGAGGCGTTGGGCGTGGCCCTAAAGCCAACCTCCGTTTGGGAAGTTGTGCCTATTGCACCAGAAGGTTGCGCCCCTCGCCAGCAAACCCACGGATTTTTCGCCCTGCCGAGGCGTGATTCGTTGCAAGGTCACAACATGGCACCAAGTTGGTGCATTTGTTGGCGCCACACCTCCCTGTGCAGCACCCACAGGCAAAGCGGTGACTCAGGAGCGTTCGGCGCAATGAGCGGAAGAACCCGACAATCGGGGGATGATGAAAGACGCTTTTCTGGTGGCGGCAGATGCCGCCTTGCGGACCCTGTTTTCGCCCGCCCGTGCCTCACGGCCATGCCCCACCGTGGGAGCGGCATCGCCCACCGCGATGACCCTGTCTGCCGACGACAGGGCAATGGCCGCCGGTTTGATGCGCGTGAACCACGTGGGTGAGGTGTGCGCGCAGGCGCTGTACACATCGCAGGCCTTGGGCGCACGCGTGTTCACGGATAACGCCGCTCTGGCGCGTCACATGGAAGCGGCGGGGCTGGAAGAGTCGGACCACCTGGCCTGGACCCGCGAACGACTGCGTGCACTGAATACACGCCCCTCACTGCTGAACCCGGTGTGGTATGCCGGTGCGTTCGCCTTGGGTCTGCTGGCCAGCCGCATGGGGGAGCGGGTCAGCTTGGGTTTTGTGGTCGAAACCGAGCGGCAGGTGGAAGCGCACTTGGCCAGCCACCTGGACCGTCTGCCCGCGGGGGACACCGAGTCGCTGGCGGTGGTGGCGCACATGCGTGAGGACGAAGCCCGGCACGCCCGCGAGGCCTTGCAAGCCGGGGCAGCCGAACTCCCCCTCCCAGCCAAACTGGCCATGAAAGCCGCCGCCAAGGTCATGACCACGGTGGCCCACCGGATCTGACACCACGCTGCCGCGCCGCCTCCCGACAAGCGCGGTCAGGCCGACACGTCCACCACATCAAAGCTGGTGGTGATGTCGGCCGTCTTGGCGAGCATGATGCTGGCGGAGCAGTATTTCTCGTGGCTCATGGCAATGGCCCGCTCCACTGCAGCAGGGGGAATGCCTTTGCCGGTGACGGTGAAATGCATGTGGATGCGGGTGAACACCTTGGGCTCGGTCTCGGCGCGCTCGCTGGTGAGCTTGACGCTGCAACCCCGCACGTCGTGGCGACCCCGTTTGAGGATGAGCACCACGTCATAGGCCGTGCAGCCTCCCGTGCCGGCCAGCACGGTTTCCATGGGCCTGGGCGCCAGGTTGGCCCCCCCGTTTTCGGGTTTGGCGGCGTCGGGGGCGCCGTCCATGGTCAACACGTGGCCGCTGCCGGTTTCTGCCACAAAGCCCATGGCGGAGCGGGTTCCGCTGTGGCCGGTCCAACTGACGGTGCATTCCATGAAATGTGTGCCTTTGTTCGCTGAAAATTAGGGGGATGCCACCAATGCTGTCGCGCAGCTGTCACTTGGCAACAAAGGATGTTGCATTGCAGCATTGGCTGCTGTAGCATTCATTGTAAGTTTCAGCGACACAGGCTGAAGCGCCAGTTGTCTCCTCCACCTTTCCGATATTGGTGGATTCAGCCCCGAGTCTCACGACTCGGGGCTTTTTTTTGCCCGCCGAATATGATTGACCCATAGGAATCACCATGAGCGAGCACGCAAGCCACCCCCCCATCGGTCCGCTGGACTACCTGAAAAAAATCCTCACTGCCCGGGTCTATGACGTCGCCGTGGAGTCCGCACTGGAGCCCGCCCGCGCACTGAGCCAGCGGCTGAACAACACCGTGCTGCTCAAGCGCGAAGACCAGCAACCGGTGTTCAGCTTCAAGCTGCGCGGCGCGTACAACAAGATGGCCCATTTGTCTGCGGCACAACTGGCGCGCGGCGTCATTTGTGCGTCGGCTGGCAACCACGCCCAGGGCGTGGCCATGAGTGCCTCCAAGCTGGGCACACGGGCGGTCATCGTCATGCCCACCACCACCCCGCAGCTGAAGGTGGACGCTGTCAGGGCACTGGGGGGCGAGGTGGTGCTGCACGGTGACAGTTACACCGATGCCTACGGCCACGCGGTTCACCTGCAGGAGGCTGAGGGCCTGACCTTTGTCCACCCCTTTGACGACCCCGACGTCATCGCTGGCCAGGGCACCATCGCCATGGAAATTTTGCGCCAGCTGCAAGGCCTGGGCACGCAGAAGCTGGATGCGGTGTTTGTGGCCATCGGCGGCGGTGGCCTGATTTCGGGGGTGGCCAATTACATCAAGGCGGTGCGGCCGGACATCAAGGTGATTGGCGTGCAGATGAACGACTCCGACGCCATGATCCAGTCGGTGAACGCGGGCCACCGCGTCACGCTGCCCGATGTGGGCCTGTTCTCCGACGGCACGGCCGTGAAGCTGGTGGGTGAAGAAACCTTCCGCATCGCCAATGGCCTGGTGGACGAATTCATGACCGTGGACACCGACGCGGTGTGCGCCGCCATCAAAGACGTGTTTGTGGACACCCGCAGCATCGTGGAGCCCGCTGGGGCGCTGGCGGTGGCCGCCATCAAGCAATACGTGGCCGAGCGTGGTACCCAAGGGGAGACCTACGCCGCCATTTTGTGTGGCGCCAACATGAATTTTGACCGGCTGCGCTTTGTGGCCGAGCGGGCCGAAGTGGGCGAGGAGCGCGAGGCCCTGTTCGCCGTCACGCTGCCCGAAGAACGCGGCAGTTTCCGCCGGTTCTGTGAGCTGATTGGCGATCTGCCCAGCGCCGATGGCGGCGCCGGTCCCCACAACGTGACCGAGTTCAACTACCGCATCAGCGACCAGCAACAGGCCCACGTGTTTGTGGGCCTGAGCACCCGCACCAAGGGCGAAAGCACCCACATCGCGCGGGTGTTCGGCGAACACGGCTTCCAGGCACTGGACCTGACGCACGACGACCTCGCCAAGGAGCACGTGCGCCACATGGTGGGCGGGCCCTCGGCGCTGGCGCAGGACGAACGCCTGCTGCGCTTTGTGTTTCCGGAGCGGCCCGGTGCGCTGATGAAATTCCTCAGCCTCATGCGGCCCACCTGGAACATCAGCCTGTTCCACTACCGCAACCAGGGGGCTGACTATGGGCGCATCCTGGTGGGCCTGCAGGTTCCCCCCTCAGACGATGCCGCCTTCGCCGAATTCCTGGCCACGCTGGGGTACCCCTGCGTGGAGGAAACCACCAACCCCGTGTACCAGTTGTTTTTGCGCCCCTCCGCGCACCAGCCATGACCTCAGACACCCAAGCCTTGAAAATGCCCCCGGTGGCGTCCACCGCCAACGTCAGGCTGGAGGCCGCGCTGCGGCACAAGCTGGACCACAAAACCAAACCCCTGGGCTCCCTGGGCAAGCTGGAGCAGCTGGCACTGCAACTGGGCCTGATCCAGCAACGCACCACCATCGAGCTGCTGCAACCCCAGGTGGTGGTGTTTGCCGCCGACCACGGGCTGACCGACGAAGGGGTGTCGGCCTACCCCCAGGCGGTGACGGTGCAAATGGTGCTGAACATGCTGCAAGGCGGCGCGGCGGTGAACGTGCTGGCCCGCCAGCACGGCTTTGGCATGACGGTGGTGGATGCGGGCGTGGCCTCGGCCATTCCCGATGCGCCTGCCCTGCCCAGCCACGCGCCCACGCTGCTGCTGCGCAAAATCGGCTTTGGCACCCGCAACATGGCGCGTGGACCGGCCATGACCGGCCATCAGACGCTGGCCGCGCTGAGCGCCGGCATGGACGTGGTCAGCCACCTGGCCGGCAACGTGGTGGCCTTTGGTGAAATGGGGATTGGCAACACCTCCAGCGCGTCACTGCTGCTGGCCAGGCTGTGCGGCGTGCCCCTGGACGACGCCGTGGGCCGGGGCACTGGCCTGAACGACGAACAACTGGACCACAAGCTGCGCGTGCTGTTTGAGGTGACCCGCAAGCACCGCGATGCCAAAACCCCCCTGGCGGCCCTCACGGCCATGGGCGGTTTTGAAATTGCCATGATGGCCGGTGCCATGGTGCAGGCGGCCAGTGAGCGCCGGGTCATCCTGGTCGATGGCTTCATCGCCGGGGCGGCGGCGCTGCTGGCGCGGGGCCTGCGCTCCCACTGCGCCGACTACATGGTGTTCACCCACCGCTCGGCCGAGGTGGGGCACAAGCTCATGCTCATCCACCTGCAGGCGCGCCCCCTGCTGGACCTGGAAATGCGCCTGGGCGAAGGCTCCGGCGCGCTGGTGGCGTGGCCACTGGTGCAATCGGCCGCCCTGTTGCTCAACGAGATGGCCAGCTTCGAGTCTGCGGGGGTGAGTCAGGCCAGCGCCACCCAGCCGGCACACGACCTGCCCGCCTCGGCGTGAGCCCCGCACCATGAGGGCCTGGTTCATCCAGGGGGTGCGCCATTGGCTGCTGGCCGTCCAGTTTTTCACGCGCATCCCCATCACCGGTGCACTGGCCGGGTGGGTGGGCTACAGCCCCGCCATGCTGCGCGCCAGTGTGGCCCACTTTCCGGCCATGGGTCTGCTGGTGGGCGCGGTGGCCGCCGGCGTGTTTGGCGTCACCATGGCCGCCTTGCCCGCCACCGCCCACACGCCCCTGGTGGCCGCAGCGCTGAGCACCGTGGCCACGCTGCTGCTCACCGGCGGGTTTCACGAAGACGGCCTGGCCGATGTGGTCGATGGCCTGGGTGGCAGCCACCAGCGCGACCGGGCGCTGGAGATCATGAAAGACTCGCGCGTGGGCGCCTTTGGTGCCATGGCCTTGGTGGCGGTGCTGCTGACCAAGGTGGCCCTGCTGGCCGCGCTGGCCAGCCTGCACCTGGGCGCTGCGCTGGGGGCCATGGGCCTGGCCCATGTGCTGTCGCGCAGCTGGCCTTTGTTGACCATCCGCCTGCTGCCCCATGTGGGCGACGCGGCAGGCTCCAAGTCCAAACCCTTGGCCGACCAAATCTCCAACCCCGCCTTGCGGGGTGGTTTTTTATGGCTTTTTGGCGCCTCATCGCTTTATTTGTATGCATTTTCAGCTACACATTTGGTTGTTTTGCTGGGCATGCTGCTGGGTTCGGCTCTGGCTTGGGTGCACCTGACTCGGTTGTTGCACCGGCGGCTGGGTGGCTTCACCGGTGACGGGCTGGGGGCCACCCAGCAGGTCACCGAGGTCTGCGCCCTGCTCGGGGCTCTGGCCGCGCTGGGTCAGCTGGCCTGAGTGCACCCGCGTGGTTGCCAGGCCCCGCCCCCCCCTGTGGCTGGTCAGGCATGCCCTGCCTGTGGTGTCTGTGCCAATGCCTGTGCCTGGGCTGGCACCCGGCCACAGCGCACACCGCGCCACCCCACGCCCGCCCAGTGCCCATTGCTACGGACACACCGACTGGCCCGCCGATGCCGCGCACACCCAACAGGCCGCCACACACCTGGCCGCCGCACTGGCCCACCACCCCGCAGGCGCCACCGTGCGTTGCTCAACGCTGCAACGTTGCCAGCAACTGGCCAATGCCTTGACAGCGTTGAAGCCCGATGTGACGGTTATTTTTGACGACAGGCTCACGGAAATGCACTTTGGCCAGTGGGAGGGGCTGGCCTGGGACGAGGTGGACCGCCTCGCGCTCGACGCCTGGGCCGCCGACTTTGCCCACCACCGTGTGGGGCACAGCGGCGAGAGCGTGCTGGGGTTTGTGCAGCGGGTGGCCCAAGCCGCCCGCCACGCCCACGGGCCCACACGAACCGACGACCTGTGGATCACCCACGCCGGGGTGATCCGCGCCATGCACTGGCTGCACCAGCGGCAATGGCGGGTGGAAGTGAGTCAGCTGCAGGCCACGCACTGGCCGGTACACGCCCCTGCGTACGGGGAATGGTCGGTGCTGGACCCCGTGGGCTGATTCAGCGGGTGTCGGGCAAGGACAGGGTGAGCGTGCCACCCGCCCCCGCTTGCCGGGGGGCCAGCTGCACCGAGCGCTTGCCCACCGACTGCACCACCCACTGCCCGTCCACCACCGCCCCCACCCGAAATGGCAGGGGGCGCTGGTCCTGCACGGCCAGCAGGGCCACACCGGAGCCGGACGCTTTGTCGGGCGCCACCACACCCAGCAGGCGGTAGCGCCCCGCCACATCCACCGCCGCCGGTGCGGCGGCGGGTGCCGTGGCACGCGCACCCAGCGCACGGGCCACGGCCTGGCTGTCGACCTCCAAGGCCGCCGGTGCGGCCACGGGCACGGGCGCAGCAGCCCCACGGCCCAGGCCGTGCATGACCCCGTAGGCCACCGAGGCACCGACCGCCAGCCACACCAGCACGGCCGACACACCCGGCGCCCAGCGACCACCCGCCTCCACCGCCGACGGGCCAGGGGCCGTGCGCGGTGTGAAGGGGCTGTAAAGGGACAACGGGGACTTCATGCGGCCATTATCATTCACGCCACTGGGCCGAATGGCCACCACGCGCCGGGTGCCGACAAGGCCACCACCGCCGCATCCCATTGCCTTCCCGGGAGCACCACTTGAGAACCAGCCACACCACCACGGCCCGTCACCCCTGCACGGCCACCCCACCCGCCCGCCCGCTCGGGCGAGCCCTTCTTGGCCGGCGCCTGTCCAGGGGCTTCACCCTGATCGAGCTCATGGTGGTGCTGGTCATCATTGGTGTGTTGGCCGCGCTCATCGTGCCCAACGTGCTGGACCGGGCCGACGACGCGCGCACCACCGCCGCCAAAACCGATGTCAACAACCTGATGCAGGCGCTCAAGCTGTACCGCCTGGACAACCAGCGCTACCCCACCAGCGAACAAGGCCTGGCCGCGCTGCTGACCAAGCCCAGCACCGCCCCCGTGCCACCCAACTGGCGCCCCTACCTGGAAAAACTGCCCACCGATCCCTGGGGCCGCCCCTACCAATACCTGAGCCCCGGCGTGCACGGTGAGGTGGACGTGCTCTCCCTGGGTGCCGACGGCCAGCCCGGCGGCGAAGGCAACAATGCCGACATTGGCTCCTGGCAACCCTGACAGGGCCGCCGCTGCACCGGCGCAGCGGGGTTTCACCCTGCTGGAGCTGTTGGTGGTGGTGGCCATCGTGGCGCTGGCGACGGCGGGCGTGAGCCTGTCGCTGCGCGATTCCGGCGCCACCCAGCTGGAAAAAGAGGCGCAACGCCTGGTGGCATTGCTGGAAGGGGCGCGTGCCCAATCGCGCACCCAGGGAGTGGCCGTGTTCTGGCAACCGAGGCCCAGGGGCTTCGAGCTGGACGGCCAGTTCCGCCCCTGGCTGACCGAGGGCACCCAGGTGGTGGTCCCTGCCCTGGACAGCGCCGGTCCGTGGCGCGTGGCCTTGGGCCCTGAACCCCTGATCGCGCCCCAACGGCTGGCCCTCACCCTGCAAGGCCGCACCCTGTGGCTGAGCACCGACGGCTTGCGCCCCTTCGCGGTCAGCACCGCGCCATGACGCCACGCCCACCCCACCGGCAGGACCCCGCCCCGCACGCCCGTGGGTTCACGCTGATTGAAATCCTGGTGGCGCTGACGGTGGTGTCCGTGGCCCTGGTGGCGGGCTTGCAGGCCACCGGGGCGCTGACCCGGCTCTCGGCACGCCAAAGTGACCAACTGCTGGCCCAACTGTGTGCCGACAACGAACTGGCCAAGCTGCGCCTGTCCAGACAACTGCCCGGCGCGGGCAGCAGCGCGTCCGTGTGCACCCAGGCCGGGCAACGCCTGGCGGTGGTGGTGGACGTGCTGCCCACCCCCAACCCCCACTTTCGCCGGGTGGACGTGCGGGTGAACACCAGCTTGGCCAGCGACGACGCCACCAGCCGCGCGCCCGCGGTCACGCTGCTGCAGGTCTCCACCGTGGTCGGGCGGTACTGAACCATGCGCATGACGCCCATCCACCGCCCGGCGCGCGGCTTCACCCTCATCGAACTGCTGGTGGCCGTGGCCGTCATGGCGCTGCTGTCGTTCATGGCGTGGCGGGGGCTGGAGGGCATGTCGCGCACCGAACGCCTCACCAGCCAGCGCGCCGACGACCTGCTGGCCCTGCAAGCCGGGTTGGGCCAATGGGCGGCCGACCTGCAAGCCCTGCACGAGACGGGCGAGGTACCGGCACTGGACTTCGATGGCCGCACCCTGCGGCTGACCCGGCGCGACCCGTTGGCCCCTGCGCTGGCCGCCAACGGCACCACCACGGCCAGCACCGGTCTGCAGGTGGTGGCCTGGGGCCTGCAACAGGGGCAATGGCGGCGCTGGCACACCGCCCACCTGACCACCCGCGAAGCCCTGAACCAGGCCTGGGCCCAGGCCCAGCGCTGGGGCGAACGCCCGCTGGAAGCAGATGCCCTGCACCAGGTGAACGTGGCCCGTGCCGACAGCTGGCAACTCTTTTATTACCGGGGCGATGCGTGGACCAACCCCCTGTCCTCCGACGCCGCTGCGGCCAGCCTGGCCAGTGCGGCGGCTGGCACCGCCGGGGTGCCGTCCCCTTTTGGCGGCGCGGGCCTGGGCACGGCCCGCCAGCTGGCCCGCCTGCCGGACGGGGTGCGGCTGGTGCTGACGCTGTCACCCGGCCAAACCCTGGTCGGCGACGTGGTGCGGGACTGGGCCAGGCCCACCCTGGGCGGGGGCAAATCGTGAGGCGCGAACGCGGTGCGGCCCTGCTGCTGGCCATGCTCACCGTCACGCTGGTGGCCACGCTGGCCAGCGCCGCGCTGTGGCAACAGTGGCGGCATGTGGCGGTGGAAGAGGCCGAGCGCGACCGCCTGCAGGCTGGCTGGATACTGACCGGCGCACTGGACTGGGCCCGCCTCATCCTGCGCGAAGACGCGCGCACCAACCAAAACACCGGCGCGGGCGACCACCTGGCCGAGCCCTGGGCCATCGGCCTGCAGGAGGCCAGGCTGTCCAGCTTCCTGGCGGCCGACAAAAACACCGACCCGCCGCCCGCGCTGGACGCGTTCCTGTCCGGCCACATCGAAGACCAGCAGGCCAGGCTGAACTTTGCCAACCTGGCCGAAGGCGGCAAGCTCTCAGACCCCGACCTGCGCATGTTCGCCAGCCTGTTCGACCAGCTGGGGCTGAACCAGGCCGAACTCCTGGGGGTGGCGCGCCAATGGGTGGCGGCCAGCCAGGCGCTTCAAACCAACGCCACCGCATCGGTCAATGGCGCGGGCGGCACACCCCTGCTGCCCCAACGGGTGTCGCAACTGGCCTGGTTGGGGCTGTCCAGCACCAGCGTGGCGCGGCTGGCCCCGTTTGTCACGGTGCTGCCCGAGCGCACCGCCGTGAACCTGAACACCGCACCGGTGGAGGTGCTGGTGGCCGCCATCCCCCACCTGGACAAGGCCCGCGCCCGCCGCCTGGTGGAGCAGCGCGCCCTGCAACCCTTCAAAAACCTGGGCGACGCCCGCCAGTCGGTGGGGGCAGCGGGCGACGAACTGACCGACCAGCGCCACACCACCTCCAGCCGCTACTTTGTGGTGCAGGGCCGCCTGCGCCTGGGTGAACGTGTGCTGCAAGAGCAGTCGCTGGTGGTGCGCAACGGGCTGGACGTGCGCACCCTGTGGCGCGAACGCACCGCCGCCACCGCGGCGGCGCTGTCGCCAGACGGCCAAAACGCCTCCCTACAATGACCCACCTTCCGCTTGCCCCACTGGCCACCGTGTCTGCCCCACGCCACCCGCTTCGCCCCTTGACGCCCCACCCGGTCACGCCCGCCCCAGCGGAGGTGCGGCCGTGCTGATGGTGTTGCCCGTGCTGGGCGCCGAGGGCGCCGCCACCGGTCCGTCCGGCACGGAACGTGCGCAGGAATGGCAATGGGCGCAAAGCCGTGACGGCCAAACCCTGCTGGCCCACGGGTGTGACGTGACCGCCCTGCTCCCGGGCGACGACCAGGTGGTGCTGGTGCTGCCGGTGCTGACCACGTCCTGGCACCGGGTGACCTTGCCCAAGGTCAACGCGGCCCGCCTGCGCCAGGCCCTGGACGGCCTGCTGGAAGACCGCCTGCTGGCCGACCCCGCCCAACTGCACCTGGCCCTGCAACACGGGCTGTCACCCGGCCAACCCGGCTGGGTGTGCGCCAGCGCCCGCGCCCCGCTGCGCCACTGGCTGGCCATGCTGCAGGACGGGGGCCGCCCGGCCTCGCGCATCGTGCCCGAGCTGTGCCCCCAACCCCAGGCCGGGTCGCAGGCCCTGGTGTGTGCCGACCAGCCCTGGCTGGTGGTGGCCGGGCCGCAGGGCCTGCTGACCACGCCCCTGCTCCCCCGGGCCGATGGCAGCCCAGCCGTGCCCAGCCCCGCTGCGTCAGCGGCTGGCCAGCGGCTGGCCGAACCGGCCTGCGCCGCCGCCGCCGAAGCCGCGCTGAACGCCCCGGTGGCGCTGCAAACCACGGCCCAGCGCCTGCTGGCGGCCACCCAGACGGGGTGGAACCTGGCGCAGTTCGACCTGCGCCTGTCCGCCGGTGCCCGCCGTGGCCAGCGCCTGGGCCAGTGGCTGCAGGCCATGGCCTTTGCCCCCGCGTGGCGGGCCACCCGCTGGGGCCTGGGTGCGCTGCTGGTGAGCGGCCTGCTGGGCCTCAACGGCCTGGCCTGGCAGGAGCGCCAGCTGCAGCAGGCCCAGCGCCAGCAGGTGCAGCAACTGCTGACCCAGACCTTCCCCCAAGTGACGCTGGTGCTGGACGCGCCGCTGCAAATGCAGCGCGAGGTGGACAGGCTGCGGCGCAGCGCCGGCGAACCCGGCCCACACGAGCTGGAGCCATTTTTAGTGATTTTTTCAACCCTATCGCAAGACCAGATTGAATTGTCTGCTATTGAATACACCAGCACCAACCTCCAAGTGACGCTGGCCAACGCCAGCGACATTCCCGCGCCCGCCCTGCAAGCCCTGCGCGACGGCCTGCAGCGCCAGGGCTGGCGCAGCCAATACACGGCGCCGGTGCTGAGCGTGCAGCCATCGCCCCGCGGAGCACAGCCATGACGGGCGCCACCCCAGGGGGACCACGGCTGGCTGCCCTGTGGCAGGGCTGGCAACCCCGCGAGCGCCGTGCCGTGGGGCTGGCGCTGGCCGTGGTGACCGCTGCCCTGCTGTGGTGGGTGGCCCTGCAACCCGCCCTGACCACCCTGCGCCAGGCCGACGCCCGGCACGCCCAGCTGCAGGCCCAGCTGGCCACCATGCAGGCACTGGCCGACCAGGCCCGCCAGCTCAAGGCCCAGCCCGCACTGGGGCGCGACGAGCGCCTGCGCGCCCTGGAGGCCGCCACCACCCAGCACCTGGGCCCACAAGGCCGACTGGCGGTGGTGGGGGAACAGGTCACGGTCACGCTGAACGCGGTCCCCCCCCAGGCCCTGGCGCTGTGGCTGGGCGACCTGCGGGTGAACGCCCGCCTCACCGCCACCGAAGCCCGGCTGACCCGGGTGGGTGCAGCCTGGCAAGGCAGTGTGGGTTTTTCACTGGGTGGCTGACATGGCCCGCCGCTGGACCCTGCATTCCGCCCCTGTGGCCGCTGTGTCGGCCCTGGTGGGGGTGTTGCTCACCGTGGTGCTGATGGCCCCGGCGCGCTGGCTGGCCCACGGCCTGGCGGCGGCCACCGACGGCCGGTTGCAGCTGCTCAACCCCCGGGGCACGGTGTGGCAGGGGCAGGCCCAGCTGCTGCTGACCGGCGGCCCCGACAGCCAGGACCGCGCCGCCCTGCCGGGCAGCCTGGCCTGGCGGCTGCGGCCCACCTGGCTGGGCGAGGGCCACACCCCTGCGCCCGCCAGCCTGCGCGGCCCGGCGCTGGCACTGTCCCTGAACATGCCCTGCTGCACCCCCCAGGGCATGCAGCTGTGGCTGCAACCCGGCGGCCAGGGCCTGGCCGTGGCCGTGGCCCCCCACCAGAGCGAATGGCCCACGCCCTGGCTGGCTGGCCTGGGGGCACCCTGGAACACCCTGCAACTGCAGGCCCGCCTGCAACTGGCCACACCCGGCCTGGCCCTGCAACTGGGCCCCCGCGGGCTGCAAGGCCAGGGCGGCCTCACACTGGACGCGCTGGATGCCGCCAGCCGCCTGTCCACCCTGCGGCCCATGGGCAGCTACCGCCTGCACTGGCAGGCCGACACCACCGCACTGACCCTGAGCACCCTGAGCGGTGCGCTGCAACTGCAGGGCAGCGGCCAGTGGGTGGCCAGCCGCCTGCGCTTTGAGGGCCACGCCCAGGCCAGCCCGGGCCGCGAAGAAGCCCTGGCCAACCTGATGAACATACTGGGGCGCCGCCAAGGCGCGCGCACCCTGATCAAGATCGGATGACCCCATGACCCACACCGCTGGCACGCCCAAAAAGTTGTCATTGATAGCAAACTTATCAATATTGGCAAGCGCTGCATGCCTTTTTTGTTCACAAACCATGGCCCAAACGCCGTCGGCACCCCCACTGGGCGCTGCGCCCGGAGCGGCCACGCCCAGCGTGCGCCCCGGTGAGCCCATCACGCTGAACTTTGTCGGTGCCGACATTGAGGCCGTGGCCCGCGCCATGGCCACCCTGAGCGGGCGCAACGTGGTGGTGGACCCCCGGGTGAAGGGGCAAATCAGCCTGTCCACCGAGCGGGCGGTGGCGCCCGCGGTGGCGCTGAACCAGTTTGCCGCCGCGCTGCGCCTGCAAGGCTTTGCCCTGGTGGAAACGGGCGGCCTGTACAAGGTGGTGCCCGAGGCCGACGCCAAGCTGCAGGTGGGCGCGGTCAACGCCGGGCCCACCAGCAACCTGCCCGGGGCAGCGGTGGGTGGCAACCAGATCGTGACGCAAATCTTCAGCCTGCGCCACGAAAACGCCAACAACCTGGTGCCCGTGCTGCGCCCCCTGATTGGCCCCAACAACACCATCAACGTCAACCCGGGCAACAACTCGCTGGTCATCACCGACTACGCGGACAACCTGCAGCGCATGGGCCGCATCATCGCGGCGCTGGACGTGTCCAACGCCACCGACGTGGAAATCATCCCGCTGAAACACGCCGTGGCCGCCGACCTGGCCGCGCTGGTGCAGCGCCTGACCGAAGGCGGCAACAGCGCCGCGGCGGCGGGCCAGGGCCAGACGGACAACGCCTACAAAACCACCATCCTGGCCGAGCCCCGCAGCAACTCGCTGGTGGTGCGCGCGGCCAACCCGGCCCGGCTGTCCCTGGTGCGCGCCCTGGCCGAGAAGCTGGACCGCCCCACGTCCGACAACGCCAGCGGCAACATCCATGTGGTTTACCTGAAGAATGCCGACGCGGTGCAACTGGCCACCACCCTGCGGGCGGCCATGGCGGCCGATGGCAGCGGTTCGGCCAGCGGCACCGGCAGCAGCCTGGGCAACACCGCCAGCGCGGCGGCCACGCCGCCCACGGCCAGCAACACCTCGGTGCGCACCAGTGGCCTGTCCACCACCCTGGGGCAGGGCAGCGGCAGCAGCAACCAGGTGTCCACCGGCGGGCAAATCCAGGCGGACCCGGCCACCAACTCGCTCATCATCACCGCGCCCGAGCCCATGGTGCGCCAGATGCGCGCCGTGATCGACAAGCTCGACACCCGGCGTGCCCAGGTGTATGTGGAGAGCCTGATTGCCGAGGTCAACGCCGACAAGGCCGCCGAAATCGGCATCCAGTGGCAGGGGCCGCTGGGCAACAAGGGCGACAGCGTCATTGGCCTGCTGGGCACCAACTTTGGGACCAAAGGCAACAACATCATCAGCCTGGCGACTGGGGCAGCCAGTGGGACGGTCGCCCCCGGCAACGGTCTGAACTTCGGCCTGGTGCAACAACAAGGCGGGGTGTACGTGCTGGGGTTTCTGGCCCGCTTTCTGGAGCAAAGCGGCGAGGGCAACGTGCTGTCCACCCCCAACCTGCTCACGCTGGACAACGAGGAAGCCAAGATCATCATCGGCCAGAACGTGCCCTTTGTGACCGGCCAGTTCACCAACACCGGCGCGAGCACGGGCACGGTCAACCCGTTCCAGACCATCGAGCGCAAAGACGTGGGCCTGACGCTGCGCGTCAAGCCGCAGATCAGCGAAAACGGCACGGTCAAGCTGGCCATCTTCCAGGAGGTGTCCAGCGTGCTGGCCTCGTCGGTCAACTCCACCACCGGCCTCATCACCAACAAGCGCGCCATCGAGTCCAACGTGCTGGTGCAGGACGGCCAGATCGTGGTGCTGGGCGGTCTGCTGCAAGACGAGTACTCGGGCAACGTGGACCAAGTGCCCGGCCTGGGCGACATCCCCATCGTCGGCAACCTGTTCAAAAGCCAGAGCCGGGGCCGCAAAAAAACCAACCTGATGGTGTTTTTGCGCCCGGTGGTGGTGCGCGACGCCCGCCAGACCGAGGCCCTGGCGCAAGACCGCTACGACATGATGCGCACCATCCAGCAACAGGCGCAGCCCAAGAACACCGACTTCGGCAGCCGCCTGCTGGGCATTGACGAGGCGCCGGTGCTGCCGCTGCGCATGGATCAGGGCCTGCGCCCCGGCGCGGCGCCCGCCACGGCCAGCCCGGTGACGCCCGCCACACCTGCCACGCCGGTGGCCCTGCCCCCGGCCAACGCCATGTGACCCGCAGGCCACCGCCGTGAAATACCCCCTGCCCTACGCCTTCGCCCGCGAGAACCTGCTGCTGCTGGAGCAAGACGGCGACCACCTGTGCCTGCACTGGGCCGGGCCCAACGACGCCGCCACCGAGGCCGAGGAAACGCTGGCCATGGCCCGCCTGTCGGCACTGAGCGAGGTGATGCGCCAGCACGCCCCCCGCCAATTGCTGAGTCACCCCGCCGAGGTGCTGACCCAGCGCATCAGCGCCGCCTACTCGTCACAGACCGGTGGCGGCAGTGCGGCCGCCGTGGTCAGCGAGGTGCAAAGCGACGCCGACTTGAGCCGCATGATGCAAGAGCTGCCCGCCGTGGAAGACCTGCTGGAAGCGGCGGACGACGCCCCCATCATCCGCATGCTCAACGCGCTGCTGTCGCAGGCCGCACGCGACGGCGCCAGCGACATCCACATCGAACCCTACGAGCGCCACTCGGCGGTGCGCTTTCGGGTGGACGGCACGCTGCGCGACGTGGTGCAGCCCAACCGTGCCTTGCACGCCGCCCTCATCAGCCGCCTGAAAATCATGGCCGAGCTGGACATTTCGGAAAAGCGGCTGCCGCAGGACGGCCGCATCAGCCTGCGCCTGGGCACCCGCGCCATCGACGTGCGGGTGAGCACCCTGCCCAGCGCCCACGGCGAGCGCGCGGTGCTGCGCCTGCTGGACAAAACCGAGAGCAAGCTCAGCCTGGAGGCCGTGGGCATGCAGGGCGAGGTGCTGGCCCGCTTCCACCAGCTGATTGCCCAGCCCCACGGCATCATCCTGGTGACCGGCCCCACCGGCTCGGGCAAAACCACCACGCTGTACTCGGCCCTGCAAAAGCTGGACGCCAGCCAGAACAACATCATGACGGTGGAAGACCCCATCGAGTATGAGCTGGCCGGGGTGGGCCAGACCCAGGTGAACGCCAAGATCGACCTCACCTTTGCCAAGGCCCTGCGCGCCATCCTGCGCCAGGACCCCGAC
>PNML01000043.1 GCA_013823635.1 Polaromonas sp.
ATCAGCCTGTGGCGCCGCAAAAACCTGACCACGCCCATGCTCACCGGGCGCACCGAAGGCCGTGGCCCTGACCTGGCCAAACACAACCACACCGCACTGGCTGTGCTGCTGCTGTTGGCTGTGGCGGCTTACATTGCCTGGGAGTGGAGCCAGTCCCCCAAGGGCCTGATCGACTGGCCCAGCCTGTGGGCACTGTTCAAAAACTGACCGCGTGCTGCGTGGCCAAATCTGAAGTTGAAACCTGAATTGTTTAAAGAGATAACCCCATGAAAACCTGGATGTGTGTGGTGTGTGGATTCATTTACGACGAGGCAGAAGGCCGCCCCGAAGACGGCATTGCACCCGGTACCCCCTGGGCCGATGTGCCAGCCAACTGGATGTGCCCCGAGTGCAACGTCGGCAAAGCCCAGTTTGAGATGGTGGAGCTGTGAGCCGCTCGCTCGGCATGTGGCTCCACTGCACGGGGCCAGTGGCATGAGTCGCTTGCCCGCGTTCACGCCCAGGCAGGCCTTGCTGCTTTCGGTTGCCGCTGCGCTGCTGACTATTGGCATGAAGTCAGGCGCGTGGTGGCTGACGGGCTCGGTGGGCTACCTGTCTGACGCGCTGGAGTCGCTGGTGAACCTGGCGGGTGCCAGCTTTGCACTCTGGATGGTGTCGGTTGCGCAGTCGCCTGCGGATGAGCGGCACCCGTTCGGCCACGGCAAAGCCGAATACTTTTCGGTGGCGTTTGAGGGCGGGCTGATTTTTCTGGCATCACTCGCCATTTTGCTGGCCGCAGGGGAGCGCTTGCTCAACCCCCAGCCCCTGGGTGCCTTGGGTGTGGGCACTGGTTTGTCGGTGGCGGCCAGTCTGATCAACCTGCTGGTGGCCCAGGTGCTGTTTGTGGTGGCGCGCCGCCACACGTCCATGGCATTGGAAGCCGACGCCCGCCACCTGATGACCGATGTCTGGACCACCGCCGGTGTCATTTTGGGCGTGGCTGCCGCCAGCCTGACCGGCTGGCTGTGGCTTGACCCGCTGATTGCGTGCCTGGTGGCCTTCAACATCCTGCGCGAAGGTGGGAGTCTGGTGCAACGTGCCATTCACGGCCTGCTGGATCAAGCCCTCAGCCCTGACAAGCAGGCGCAGTTGCAACACACCCTTCAAACCACCACCGCCGCTGCAGGCTGCCAGTGCACCGGCCTGAAAACTCGTGCATCGGGCAGCCAGGCATTTGCCACAGTCAAGCTGCGCGTGCCCGGCCAGTGGACGGTGCTGCAGGCGCACACACTGGCAGATCAACTGGAGCAAGCCGTGATGACGGCAACCGGTGTGGACCTCACCACCCACATTGAGCCCATGGAGCCTGATTCGGCCTCGTCGCCAACCTTGGCTGCCCAATGAGGCCGAACGCCATGGCACACCAAGCCCGATCAGACCGTGTGGCCTGGGCAGGCCGCCAACACCCCATGCGGCGTCACAACTGGTCGATGTTGCAGGGGGAACACCGGGCCGTGCTGCTTGGTGGCGAATTGGTCGGGCGCGTTTCATCCGGGTTGCTGTTGCTCAGCCATACCGTGCAGGGTCAGCGCGAGCACCAGTTGCTGGTTGGTGCTGGCGACTGGCTGGGTACCGAATGGCTGGGTCAGCCACCCACGCAACTGAGCATGACTGCGTTCACCGCTGTACGCGCCTCGTGGCGCGTCATCAGGCCAACGGCGTACCCCAGCGTTGTCATTGGTTGCTTGCAGGCCACACTGTCCCAGCACCAGCGGCGAGCCACAGAACTGTTGGCCTTGCGCACCGGTTCGGCAGACGAGCGGTGCCGCCATTTTCTGCACCTCATGGTGCGGTCCCAACCTGGTGCTGTGGGGGCTGTGGGGGCTGAGAGGGCTGGCCCTTCGATGGACCTGCCACCGTTGAAGGCCATCGCCCATTTGCTGGATTTGGCTCCTGAAACCGCATGCCGCGCGCTGACCCGTGTCCGCAAGGCCATGGGGCAGGCGGCATGTGAAATGTCCAGCCCCGTGGGGGCGACCGAGCGGCTGCAGCCGGGCTATCTGAACGGCACCTGAACGTGCGCTTCAGGTGCCGTTAAGGGCAAGTTGCACACCATGCACAGGTGGCTTGTTCATTGAAGCTGCCACCCGCAGGGACAGTCTGCATGCCCTGCTACCCCATTTTTTAAACCAAGGTACCTATGAAAATCCTGACGCCGTTTCCTGTTCGATTCATGCTTTCCGCCGGTGCGGCGCTTGCCCTGGCGGCGTGTGGCGGCGGTGGGACCGATCCCGTCCCAGGTCCGGCTCCCATCACACAGCAGCCTGCTGGCGTGGCCGCCACTTACGTGGGGCCCATCAGCGGTTTCGGGTCGGTAATCGTCAATGGCATGCGGTTTGACACCGTGGGAGCCACGATGGCGGATGACGATGGCCGACCCGTGCGCCTGCAAGATTTGTCGCTGGGCATGACGGTCAGTGTGGACGGCACCGCCGACGACGCCACTGCCCGTGGCGCTGCCAAATCGCTGGCGCTGCTGCGCGGTACCACCGGGCCCATCACCGCCCTGGATGCCGTGAGCCAGACCCTCACCGTGCTGGGCATGACGGTCAAGGCCACCCCGGCCACGGCGTACAAAGACGTGGCTGGTTTTGCGTCGCTGACCGTGGGCAGCGTGGTGGAGGTGTACGGCGTCGTGCAGTCTGACAACACGGTGTTGGCCACGCTGATTGACAAGGAAGATTCGGCCAGCACCCATCGGCTGGTGGGCCGCCTGAGTGGATTGAACACAGTGGCCAAGACCTTCCAGGTCGGCTCGCTGCAGGTCAGTTACGGTAGCGCAACGCTGGCAGGTGTGCTGGTTGACGGTGCGCTGGTCAACGTCAAGGCTGCACAGGCACCGGCGGGCGGCGTGCTGACTGCGAGCGAGGTGCGGGTGGGTGGCAGCAAGGGCTACAGCACCACGGTGGCGGCTGGTTCGTACCTGAAGATCAAGGGCGTGGCAGAGGCGGCACCCGTCAACGGCGTGCTGACCGTGTCGGGCACGCGGGTGAATGTGG
The DNA here is from genome assembly GCA_013823635.1 of Polaromonas sp. GTDB lineage: Bacteria > Pseudomonadota > Gammaproteobacteria > Burkholderiales > Burkholderiaceae_C > UBA2334. Next base: position 3,039 of record PNML01000043.1, read on the forward strand.
CCCAGGCGGTGTACAAAAACGCGGGCACCATCCGTCCGGGCGATTTTCTGGAAATTAAAGGCGCATGGGATGGCAGCGTGTTGCTGGCCAGCAAGGTGGAGCTGGAAAACGATGACCGCGACAACGACGGCTACAAAGACAGCAACGAGCTGTATGGCGCAGTCAGCGCCCTTACCGCCGAGGGCTATGTGGTGATGAACGGCGTGACGGTGGACATCAGCTCGGCGTACTTTGACAAAGGCACCCGTGCCCAGTTGGCGGTTGGCGTGCCGCTGGAGGTCAAGGGCGTGGTGCAAGGCAACCTGTTCAAGGCCTACAAGGTGGAGTTCAAGTCGGGGTACAGCTCCAACGGCAGCTCCAGCAGCTCCAGCAGCACCGGCTTTGAGTACGAGTCTTACGGCTTTGTGAGCGACTTTGTGTCGGTGTCCAGTTTCAAGGTCAACGGCATGGCCGTGGATGCCTCGGCCGCCCGATTCGAAGACGGCACCCCCGCCAACCTGGCCAACGGCGCGTACCTGGAAGTCAAAGGTGCGCAGAACGCGCAGGGCGTGTTCGTGGCGCGCAAGATTGAGTTCAAACGCTACCGTTGAACCGAGGTTGCGCTGCGGGTGAATGTGATGGGCATGGGGCGCACACCCCATGCCCGGAGCCTTGGACCGACATTGCTGTGGCCACGGTGGCGCAAAACCCAGATGTCGGCGAGAAAAAAAGGGTGACCAGGCCCAGATTTGGGTGCACAAATTTCGCAGCCAGGGCCAGCTTGACTGCTGGACCACACCCGCGAAGACGCGGTGCGCCTGGTGTACCTGGAAGCGTTGAGGCCACACGAAAACTTCTACCGTGATTTTTGAAGCAATGACGCATTGGCGGGCCAGACCAGATGGCCCGGCTGGATTTCTGGGGCGTCCTTGCGTAGGAAAATAGGGACGATGTTCAGCCACGCACAACCGCCGCGTACACCTTGGGGCAACTTTCCCGATGTGCTGATCCACGCCAGCGAGTCGGCGGTCAAACAGCACCCGGCTTATGGGGCCGCTAAGTCCGGCAATGGCGCTGCTGCCACAGCGTTGGTCAACGCCACAATGAGTGATGCCATGAACCTTGCTCTCCTGCACTTGCTGCAAGGGCATACCCCGGTGTTGGTCAGCGCGCATGCCTATGAGCGGGAGGGCATTAATGCCATTCCCGAGAGTTTTGCGGTTGAAATCAGCAAAGCCTTGGACTGGCCACACGACGTAGGCGTGGCGCAAATGAACGTTGTGGCCCACACCGGTGCAGACGGCTTCGCGCGCATGGCGCGGCAAGCCGAATTTACCGGCGTTGTTCAGCCCGGTGTTGACTACGTGCTGGTTGATGACTTTGTCGGCATGGGTGGCACGCTTGCGAACCTGAAGGGCTATATTGAGACAAATGGAGGCCGGGTGCTCGCAGCGGTGTGCTTGACGGGAAAACCCCACTCTTCCAAACTGGCACTTTCGCCCACGCGGCTTGACGAACTGAGGAAAAAACATGGAGCAGAACTTGAACGCTGGTGGGTGGAGCGATTTGCTCACTCCTTCGACGCGCTTACTGAATCAGAAGCTCGGTACCTCTCCCGAACTGAGGCGGCTGACACCATCCGAAATCGAATTGCTGCTGCAAAGTAAGCGCGAACTGGCCGAACAAGCCTTTGCCACCCCCACAAGGGCATCCATGCACAAAGTGGTGATGGCCGGATGAACACGGCAACACCTGCCCAGATTTGAACGAGTGCAGCCGACATGAACCTCGCCAGCGATGGCTCACCGACGTCCTGAGTCCGCAGTGTCAGCCAGGTTGCCAGCGCGTCCCTCTGCCCCTCACACCAACAACGGCGGCTCCTGCATGGCCTCGGTTTGTTCTTCCAGCTGGTGCACCTGGCCGGCCCAGTAGTCGCTGCTGCCAAACCACGGGAAGTTGATGGGAAAGGTGGGGTCTGCCCAGCGGCGGGCCAGCCAGGCGCTGTAGTGAATTTGCCGCAGCGTGCGCAGTGGCTCAATCAGCACCAGCTCGCGCCGGTCAAACGGGCGGAACTGTTCGTAGCCGTCGAGCAGGGCACTCAGGGCCACGGTCTGTTGCGCCCGGTCGCCGCTGAGCAGCATCCACAGGTCTTGCACGGCGGGGCCGGTGCGGGCGTCGTCCAGGTCCACAAAGTGGGGGCCGCCGCCGGGCCGCTCGGTGGGCGTCCAGAGGATGTTGCCGGGGTGGCAGTCGCCGTGCAGGCGCAGGGTGGTCAGGTGGGGGCTGGGTTGGGCACTGTCGCAGGTATCCCACTCATTTTTTAAGTCAAATTGTGCTTTTTCGCTTGTTTTGCATGGATAGTTTGCTATGCCTGGTGCCACGGTGTTCAATACGTTCAGGGCCTGTGCCAGGGCTTTTTCCCAGCGGGACTGCATGTCCAGCGGCACCATCTGGTGGCCCAGCAGCCAGTCGCGCGAGTCCAGGGCAAATGTCTGGGTGGTCAAGGCAGGGCGGTGTACGAAGGGCCGCTGCTCGCCCACGGCGTGGATGCGGGCAATGAAGCGGCCCACCCATTCCAACACCTCAAAGTCGTCCAGCTCGGGGCGGCGGCCGCCTTTGCTGGGGCTGACCGAGAAGCTGAACGGGCCAAAGTGGTGCAGCGTCAGCCCATTGAGCGCAAGAGGGGCGACCACGGGCACGTCGGCGGCGGCCAGCTCGGCGGCAAAGGCGTGTTCTTCGGCAATTTGCTCGGTGCTCCAGCGCTCGGGCCGGTAAAACTTCAGCACCACCGTGCGGTGACCCTGTACGGCTTCGTCCAGGTGGACCTGGTACACCCGGTTTTCGTAGGAGCTCAGCGCCATCAGGCGGCCGTCGCCACACAGGCCGACGCTGTCCAGGGCATCAAGCACGAACTCGGGGGTCAGGGTTTGGAAGGCGTGGGTGGGTGTGTCGGTTTGCATGGTCCCATTGTCGGGGTGGACGTCGGGGTGGGCTCATGCCTGAAAATCGCCCTCATGACTCAGGCACCTTCTTCCAAGCGGCGGCTTCACATCATTCGGCGTGGGCTGCTGTACTCGCTGGCGCTGGCACTGTGCATTTTGTGGCTGGGCGGCGTTGGCTTTTGGTGGCTGGAGCCCAAGGTGCGCAGCCTGAGCGATGGTTTGTGGCTGGCGTTTACGACCGCAGCCACGGTGGGGTATGGCGATTTGGTGCCCACCACGCTGGCTTCGCGCAGCTTTTCGGTGGTGGTGGTGCTGCTGGGGCTGGCGGTGCTGTCGCTGGTAACTGCCTCGCTCGCAGCCATTTTTATCGAGCGTGAGGTGGAGGAGGAGGAGCGGCAAATCGAGCGGGATTTGCGCCGCGACATCATGCAGCTGCGCAATGAGTTGCACCTGTTGCGCCAGGAGTTGCGAGAGGCGCTGGCCCCCCAAACCGACCTCCCCCGTGACCTATGATGGACCGAACCCATGCAGCCCATGACCACCTCTGACCCCCGCCTACCCCAAGCGCCCCGCCCGCCTGAAGCCGCCCGCCCATCCAAGTCCCCCGGGGCCCAGCGTGCGGGCAAAGCAGGCCAACCGCGCCAGCTCCAGCCTGGCCGGGCTTCCAGCCATGGCGTTGCAGCCAGCCAGGGCTTGCAGCCAGTGGCTGGGCTGGAGCTGCACCCCGGCCAGTCGGTGGAGCTGCTCAAGGAGCTGCACATCCTCACCCGAGAGGGCAAGCTCAACCAGGACAGCCGCCGCAAGTTGAAGCAGGTCAACCACCTATTGCAGTTCATCGAGCCGCTGTTGCAGCAGGTGCTGGACGAACGCGGCGACGTGACGCTGGCCGACCACGGCGCGGGCAAGTCCTACCTGGGCTTCATGCTGTACGACCGGTTTTTCAGCCAGCGCAGCGTGGGCCAGGTGTTTGGCATCGAAACCCGCACCGAGCTGGTGGCCAAGTCCCAGCAACTGGCGCAGCGTTTGGGGTTTGGGCGCATGCATTTTTTGCCGCTGAGTGTGCAAGCCAGCATGACCAGTGCCGCGTTGCCTGCCCACATCGACGTGGTGACTGCCTTGCATGCCTGCGACACCGCCACCGACGATGCCATTGCCTTTGGCCTGGCCAAACAGGCACGCCACCTGGTGCTGGTGCCGTGTTGTCAGGCCGAGGTGGCGGGTGTGTTGCGCAAACACAAGGCACTCAATCTGGCCAAAAATCCCTTGAGTGAAATCTGGCGCCACCCGCTGCACACCCGTGAATTCGGCAGTCAGATCACCAACGTGCTGCGCTGCCTGCAACTGGAGGCGCACGGCTACAGCGTCACTGTGACCGAGCTGGTGGGCTGGGAGCACTCCATGAAAAACGAGCTGATCCTGGCCAGCAAGGTGGGCCGCGGCAAGCGCAGCGCGCAGGAGCGGTTGGCCCAGGTGCTGCAAGAGCTGGGCCTGGAAGAACTGACCCGGCGCTTTGGCATCTGACACCGCATGACCACCACCGACCTGTCATTTTTGTTGCAAAGCATCGCCTGGCCGCTGGTGCTGCTGGTGGCGTGGTTGCTGGCTGACATGCTGTACCAGCGCTGGCACCTGCCGCGTGTGACGAGCTACGTGGCTGTGGGCATGCTGGCTGGCGCCGTGAATTTGCCGGGGCTGACCACCGACATATCGGGCCTGCCATTTATGGCCACGGTGGCGCTGTCGCTGGTGCTGTTTGAGTTGGGTTACCGCATCAACCTGCGCTGGTTTCTGGCCAACCCCTGGGTGCTGCTGGCGGGGTTGCTGGAGTCGGGGCTGACCTTTGGGCTGGTGTTTGTCGCCACAGGGTGGTGGCCGGAGTTGGGCCTGCATGTGCGCCTGGCGATTGCCTCGCTGGCCATGGCCAGTTCGCCCGCAGGCATTCTGCGGGTGGTGCACGAGTTGCGCAGCGCGGGGCAGGTGACCGAGCGGGTCATGCACCTCACCGCCATCAACTGCCTGTTGTCGGTGTTGGCCCTCAAAGGGGTGATGGGGGCTTACGCGCTCAACCTCTCGGGTAACCTGGCGCAGGCGGCGTTTGGCAGCGTCCACGTGCTGTTCACGTCCATTGCCGCCGGTGTGCTGTTGGGTTTTTTGCTGCCCAAACTGCTCAAAGGGCGGTTGGCGGGGTCGGCCGACGGGGCCACCGTGGTGTTTGTGCTGGCCGTCATTTTGCTGACCACCGCAGCCCACGGGCTGCGGCTGTCGCCACTGCTGGCCGCGCTCACCTTCGGCATAGTGGCGCGTGAGCGGCGGGTTCACCTGACGCACAACCAACGCAACTTTGGCACCGCCGGTGACTTGCTGGGGGTGTTTCTGTTTGTGTACATCGCCGCGTTGCTGGAGTGGTCGGACGTGCTCAGCGGGTTGCTCCTGGGCCTGGTGCTGGTGCTGGTGCGTGGTCTGGCCAAGGTGGCGGTGAACATGGCGCTGGCCCGGGTCAGTGGCATCACCACGCGCAAGGGCGTCATGACGGGGCTGGCCCTCAGCCCCATGGCCTCGTTTGTGGTGCTGCTGGTTGGGCAGACCGAATGGGTGGGGTTTGACCTGGCCGGTGAGACCCTCGCGGCCATGGCTGGCATGGTGTTGTTTCTGGAGCTGCTGGGCCCGGTGATCACCCAGCGCGCGCTGATGGCCGCCCGCGAAACCCACGTGGCCCAAGACAGCTGAACGGGGAAGCACCGCGCATGCCTTTGGAAACCTTCAAAACTTCCGAATCGCTCACCATGGGCGTGGAGCTGGAATGGCAGCTGGTCAACGCCTACGACTTTGACCTGTGCAGCAGCGCCGACGATTTGCTGGAGTTGCTGGGGCGCAAGATCTTTCCGGGGGTGGTGACGCCCGAAATGACCCAGAGCATGATCGAGGTGGCCACGGGGGTCCACACCCACCACGGCCCCATGCTGGCGCAGTTGTTGGACATTCGCCGCACGGTGGTGGACGCGTGCGACCGCCTCAACATCGACCTGGCCGGTGGCGGCACCCACCCGTTCCAGCGCTGGTTTGAGCAGCGCATTTTTGCCAAGCAGCGCTTCAAGGAGCTGTCTGGCCTGTACGGCTACTTGGCCAAGCAGTTCACGGTGTTTGGGCAGCACGTGCACATTGGGTGCGCCAGCGCGGACGAAGCCCTGTTTTTGCTGCACTCGCTCAACCGCTACGTGCCCCATTTCATTGCGCTGAGTGCGTCCTCTCCGTACTTGCAGGGAGTGGACACGCTGTTTGACTCATCGCGCCTGAACTCTGTGTTTGCCTTCCCGCTCAGTGGCCGCGCCCCGTTTACCCTGAGCTGGGACGACTTTGCCAGCAACTACTTCACCAAGATGGAGTCCACCGGGGTGGTCAAGTCCATGAAAGACTTTTACTGGGACATCCGCCCCAAGCCCGAGTACGGCACCATCGAGCTGCGGGTGTGTGACACCCCCCTGACGGTGCAGCGCGCCGCCTCGTTGGCCTGCTACCTGCAGGCCCTGTGCCGCCACCTGCTGGAGCGCCGCGAGCCCATGCCCGAGGAGGACGATTACCTCGTCTACAACTACAACCGCTTCCAGGCCTGCCGGTTTGGCATGGACGGCATGATGGTCAACCCCAAAACCCGTGAGCAAATCAGCATCCGCGAAGACGTGTTGACCACCTTGCGCGTGTTGCAGCCCCACATGGTGGCGCTGGAGTCGCTGCCCGCGGGGGACGACATCGAGCGTGTGGCCAGCACCGGCGGCAACGACGCCAGCTGGCTGCGCGAACGCTTCACCGAATTTGGCAGCGTGCAGGGTGTGGTGCGCTCGGCGGTGGACGCGCTGCGCGACTGATCACCTGCCCCCCGGCGACGGCGGGAGGCCGGGCAAGGCCAGGCTCAGCCCGCGAAGCGCTTGCGCGTCAGCGCCAGCGCCACCCAGAACCCCACCCCGGCATACCCCACCAGCACCCCCAGGTGCAACAGCGGGGTGCTGGGCCACTGGTCCAGAAACAGCGGGCGCACCAGGGCCACCGCGTGGGTCAGCGGCAGGGCCTGCGACAGCACCTGCACGGCTGCGGGCAACTGGTCCAGCGGGAAGAACACCCCACTCAAAAACATGGTGGGCGTGAGAAACAGCGTGAAGTAGTAGGTGAAAAAGTCGTAACCTTTGGCCAGCGCGTTGAAGACCAGCGCCAGGCTGGCAAACGTGACCCCCACCAGCGCCAGCACGGGTACTGCCAGCAGCAGCTTGGGGCTGTGGCTGATGCCCAGGGCCAGCATCACCCCCAGGATGGCCAGAATGGTGAACACCGCCTTGAAGGCGGCCCACAGCATTTCGGCCAGCACCACGTCGTCCAGGCGTACGGGGGCATTCAGGATGCCGTCCCAGGTTTTTTGCACGTGCATGCGCGAAAAGGCCGAGTACAGCGCCTCAAAGCTGGCCGCGTTCATGGCGCTCATGCAAATGCTGCCGCTGGCCAGGAACAGGATGTAGGGCACCTTGTCCTCCCCCAGACTGACCTGGCCCACCAACGCGCCCAGGCCGTAGCCAAAGGCGACCAGCCACATCAGTGGCTCGGCGATGTTGCCCACCAGGCTGGGAATGGCCAGCTTGCGCCACACCAGCAGGTTGCGCTGAAACACCGGCCACCAGCGCATGGACAGCTGTGGCGCACGCCACACGGAAGGGGTGGCAGCGTCGGGGTGGGCGTGGGGCAGGGGCGTTGGCGTCATGGCCCCATTGTGCGCAATTCGGGCTGATTTACAGTGACACCCATTTGCTTGAACCCACGAAAGGCCGACCATGACCACCCTTGGCACCCCCCTGTCCCCCCACGCCACCAAAGTGATGCTGCTCGGCTCGGGTGAGTTGGGCAAAGAGGTGCTGATGGCCCTGCAACGCCTGGGCGTGGAAACCACCGCCGTGGACCGCTACGACCACGCCCCCGGCCACCAGGTGGCGCACCACAGCCGCACCATCACCATGAGCGATCCGGCGCAGCTGAAAAGCCTGATCGAGGCCGAGCGCCCGCACCTGGTGGTGCCCGAAATCGAGGCCATTGCCACCCCCATGCTCGAAGAACTGGAGGCCGCCGGGGTGGTGAAGGTGGTGCCCACCGCCCGCGCCGCCCGCCTGACCATGGACCGCGAGGGCATTCGCCGCCTGGCTGCCGAAACCCTGAAGCTGCCCACCAGCCCCTATGTGTTCTGCGACTCGCTGGCCGAGTTGCAGGCCGCCATCGATGGCACCGGCGGACAACCTGGCATTGGCTACCCCTGCGTCGTCAAGCCGGTGATGAGCAGCAGCGGCAAGGGCCAGAGCAAGATCAACGGCCCGGCCGACGTGGCCAAGGCCTGGGCGTATGCCATGGCCGGTGGCCGGGTGAGCCATGGCCGCGTCATCGTGGAGGGGTTCATTGACTTTGACTACGAAATCACCCAGCTCACGGTGCGTGCCCTGGAGTCCGATGGCCGGGTGCTGACGCATTTTTGCGACCCCATTGGCCACGTCCAGGTGGCGGGCGACTATGTGGAGAGCTGGCAGCCGCACCCCATGCCGTCGGCCGCGCTGGCCGCCGCCCGCCACATCGCCAAGACCGTGACCGACAACCTGGGCCTGGGGCCGGATGGCCAGCCCGCCGGGCTGGGCCTGTTTGGTGTGGAGCTGTTTGTGAAGGGCGATCGGGTGTGGTTCAGCGAGGTCAGTCCCCGTCCACACGACACCGGCCTGGTGACGCTGTGCACCCAGCACCAGAGCGAGTTTGAGCTGCACGCCCGCGCCATTCTGGGTTTGGCGGTGGACACTTCGCTGCGCAACCCGGGCGCCAGCGCCGTGATTTACGGGGGCGTGGAGGCCGAGGGCATCGTCTTTGACGGGGTGGAAGAAGCCTTGCGCGTGCCTGGCACCGACCTGCGCTTGTTCGGCAAGCCCGAGAGTTTTGCCAAACGCCGCATGGGCGTGGCGCTGGCCCGCGCGGCCGACACCGATGCGGCGCGCACCAACGCCAAGCTGGCGGCCAGCCTGGTCAGGCCGCGCGCCGCCTGATTTTTGATAAAAAATGCCTCCAACGCTTGATGCACATGAGAAGTTTGCTATTAGTTTAAATTAATAGCAAACTGTTTAATATCAACAAGATCTGGATGGTATTTTGACTTGAAAAATGGGGTGCATCAGCCGTCTTCCCGGATCTGGCGCCCCGTCAGCTTCAGGAACAGGTCTTCCAGGTTGGCCGGGCGGTGCAGGGTGCGCAGCCCCGGGTGGGCCTGCAGCGCCAGCAGCAGCGGCGCCGCGTTGGCGGTGTAGAAGAACACGGTTTCACCGCTGACCTCCACCCGCGCGGCGTGCTGCGCCAGCGGGCTGTGTTGCAGGGCCAATGCGCCCTGGCCGTACACCTCCACCACGTCGGGCTCCAGGTGCTGGGCAATCAGCTCGCGCGGTGTGCCCTGCGCAATGGGGCGGCCATGGTCCAGCACCAGCAGGCGGTGGCACAGGCGCTCGGCCTCGTCCATGAAGTGGGTGGTCAGCAAAATGGAGGTGCCCTGCTGCAGCAGGCGCTGCAGCCGCTCCCACATGAGGTGGCGGGCCTGGGGGTCCAGGCCGGTGGTGGGCTCGTCGAGCAGCAGCAGCGCGGGGTCGTTGACCAGCGCGCGGGCCAGCGACAGGCGGCGCTTCATGCCGCCCGACAGTTCGCCCGGCTTGGCCTGCGCCTTGTGGCCGAGGGCGGCGAACGCCAGCAGCTGGGGGATGCGCCCGTTCAGCACGGCCGCGTTCAACCCGAAGTAGCGGCCGTACACGCGCAGGTTTTCGGCGCAGGAAAAGTCGGGGTCCAGCGTGTCGAACTGGCTCACCACGCCCAGGCGCGCCTTGATGGCCAGCGCGTCCTGGGGCATGTGCAGCGCGGGTCCGCCGGTCGGGTCCTGAAAGGTCACATGGCCCTGGTCGGGCGTGGTCAGGCCCAGGCACATGCGCAGGGTGGTGGTTTTGCCCGCACCGTTGGGGCCGATCACGCCCAGGCATTCGCCCGGCATCAGCCCGAAGGACACGCCGTTGACCACGACCTGGCTGCCGTAGCGCTTGTGCAGGTCAGTGGCTTGGAAAACGGGTTGGGACGGGGCGGTGGTGCTCATGCCCGTGGTTATACATGGCAGGTCATAGAATCGCCCGCTGCCGTTGTTGGTATCCCTGTCGGGCCTGGCCCCAGACTCACCGAGGAGTGCAATTTGTCCGATTTTTGGGCCGTGGCCCCGCAATACCTGTTGCCCAAACAGGCGCTGACCCGTCTGGCCGGCTGGGTGGCTGGCGCGCAGTGGGGCGGGCTGACCACGGCCATCATCCGGGCCTTTGTGAGGCGCTACCAGGTCAACATGGCCGAGGCCGCCCAGCCCGATGTGGCCGAGTACGCCACCTTCAACGACTTTTTCACCCGCCCGCTCCGGCGTGACGCCCGCCCGCTGGCCCCCGCCACCTGGGTGTCGCCGGTGGACGGTGCCATCAGCCAGCTGGGCGCCATCGTGGGTGACCAGGTGTTTCAGGCCAAGGGCCACCACTACAGCACCACGGCGCTGGTGGGCGGGGATGCGCAGCTGGCCAGCGCGTTTGAGGGGGGGCACTTCGCCACCATCTACCTCAGCCCGCGCGACTACCACCGCATCCACATGCCGTGCGACGGTGTGTTGCGCCAAATGGTGTACGTGCCGGGTGAGCTGTTTTCGGTCAACCCCGCCACGGCCAGGGGGGTGCCCGGCCTGTTTGCCCGCAACGAGCGGGTGGTGTGCGTGTTTGACACACCGCACGGCCCCATGGTGCTGGTGCTGGTGGGGGCCACCATCGTGGGCAGCATGGCCACGGTCTGGCACGGGGTGGTCAACCCACCGCGCTGGCCCCAGGTGCACACCTGGTCGTACGCGGCAGGCGAGGTCGGCCTGAAGCAGGGCGACGAAATGGGGCGTTTCCTGCTGGGCTCCACGGTGGTCATGCTGTGGCCCGGCACGGCTGGCCTGCATTTTCAGCCCGACTGGGCAGCCACCCGGCCGGTGCGACTGGGCGAGGCGATGGCGCAGGCCTGAGCCCCCGCACTGGGCGACGCTTGACATAGGTCAACAAGCGACGGGCTGTCACCGTCGGCGGGTGGATGAAGTCCGTGTTTACCCTTACAGTTGTTTGACAAGGCGACCCGATCGGGGTGGCTGTGCGTTGAACGAGGGAAAACCCATGAGCAAACTTCCACCGGCGATGGTCACTGGCCAGTCCACGCCGGCCGACGTGTTCCAGGCGCTGGATGACCAGGTGCACGCCCGTTTGGCCGACGCCAGCATGGGGCTGTCGCCCATTGCGCTGGCGCTGGCGCAGGCCGACTGGGCTTTGCACCTGGCCACCTCACCGGGCAAGCAATGGCTGCTGGCGCAAAAAGCCTGCGAACTGGGTTGGCAGGCTTGGGTCGCGGCCGCGTCGCCCGCCGCCACCGAACCACCACCTGCCAGCGACGCCCGTTTCGGCGACGCCGCCTGGGGGCAGTGGCCTTTCAGCGCGTTGAGAGAGGGTTTCAAAGCCAGCGATGCCTGGTGGCGCGAGGCGGCCCGGGTGGATGGCATGTCGCGCCACCACAGCCACATGGTCAACTTTTTTGCCCGCCAGGGGGTGGACGCGATGTCCCCTTCCAACTGGCCGCTGACCAACCCCACGGTGCTGAAGTCGGCACTGGACTCCGGGGGTCAAACCTGGTTGAACGGCTATCGGCGCTTCATGGAAGACTTGCGCGAGCAGCAGGACCGGACCCCGTCCGATGCGGCAGGTCTGAAACCCCTGCCGTATGCCGTGGGCAAGGACGTGGCCATCACACCGGGCAAGGTGGTGTTTCGCAACCGCCTGATCGAGCTGATCCAGTACACCCCCACCACCGATGTCGTGCACCCCGAGCCCCTGCTCATCGTGCCTTCGTGCATCATGAAGTACTACATCCTGGACCTGTCGCCCCACAACTCCATGGTGCGTTACCTGGTGGCCCAGGGGTTCACGGTGTTCATCATTTCGTGGCGCAACCCCGACGCATCTGACCGCGAGCTGGGCATGCAGGACTACCTGCAACTGGGTGTGATGGATGCCATGGGGGCCGTGGGTCGGCAGACCGGTGCACCGCGCATCCACGCCATGGGCTATTGCCTGGGCGGCACGTTTTTGTCCATCGTGGCCGCGGCGCTGGCCCGTGGGCAGCGACACGCCGCACAGACCCCCCAACGGCGCCGCGACGATGCCGTGCGTGCCGACGTGCTGCCAGAGCTGGCCACCGTGACGCTGCTGGCTGCCCAGACCGATTTCAGCGAGCCGGGCGAACTGGGTGTGTTCATTGACGACGACCAGCTCAAGACCCTGCGGGAATCCATGGCCAAGACGGGCTACCTGTCGGGCCGGGCCATGGCGGGTTCTTTCCAGTTCCTGAACTCGCGCGACCTGGTGTGGTCGCGCAACACGCGGCGCTACCTGATGGGGCAGGACGAAGTCGGCAATGACATGATGAGCTGGAACGCCGATGTCACCCGCCTGCCCGAGCGCATGCACAGCGAGTACCTGTCCTCCCTGTTCCTGAACAACGCGCTGGCCGCCGGCCACTACCGTGTGGGTGGCGAGGGGGTGGCGCTGATGGACATCAAGGCGCCCCTGCTGGTGGTGGGCACGGTGCGCGACCATGTGTCGCCCTGGAAGTCGGTGTACAAAATCCACCTCCTCACCGACACCGACACCACCTTCGTGCTGGCCGCCGGGGGGCACAACGCCGGCATCGTGTCGGAGCCAGGTCACCCTGGCCGCAGTTACCAGATGGCTCAGGTCGCGAAGGGGCACGGCTGGACCGACCCCGACGACTGGCTGGCGCAGGCCGACAGCCACCAGGGCTCATGGTGGGTGGCCATGGCACAGTGGCTCAAAGACCATTCCTCTGCCCCCGTTTCTCCTCCTGTCATGGACCCCGGCCAGGTGCTGTGTGACGCACCGGGCGACTATGTGAAAGTGCGATATGCCGACTGAGAACCCTTCTGTCAACAGCGTGATTTCCGAGCGACTGCAGCGCATGGAGTCGTCCATTGAGGAGCTGAACGCCCGCATCGCCCGTCTGGCCATTGCGCTGGGCGTCTCGCTGGACTCCGAGCACGACGTGCAGCGCGTGATGGCCCGCAAGTCCCCACCCCCACCTGCCCCGTTGCCCCCACAGGCGGTGGAGCGGCGCACGGACCGCCGCCAATCTGCCTTGCCCTTTTCCGGCCTGGACCGCCGGTCTGGCACCGACAGGCGCCTGTCCTACAAGTGGGAAGAACTGCGTGGCCTGCTGGTGTTGCGTTATGGGGTGGAAAAAACCTACGTCGAGCAGGTGGGCCTGACGGCCACGCGCCACATCATGGTGTCGGCCGAGCAGCACCTGACACGGGGCGGGTTTCGGCCAGGGGCGGACGGCATGGACCTGAAGCACCTGCTGGACGACAACTGACCCCATCCACCCCTACCCACTGACATCACCCGGTCACACAACGGGTGACCACTACCACGCACCGTGGCTGAGGGCAGCCAGCGGGCGCTTTTTTCTGTTCACACATGACATCTACTTCTACTCCCACATCATTCACCTTGGCGGGTAAAAAAGGCCTCATCCTGGGCCTGGCCAGTGAGCAAAGCATTGCCTGGGGCTGTGCCCGGCTGGCCCAACAACAGGGGGCCGAGTTGGTGGTCTCCTGCCTGAACGAAAAAGCCATGGGCTTTGTGCGCCCACTGACCGAACCCCTGGGCATGGACCTGCAGCCCTGCAATGTCGAGCAGCCGGGGGAACTGGACAGGCTGGTGGCCCATGCGGTCCAGAAGCTGGGCCAGCTGGACTTCGTGATCCATTCGATTGCCTGGGCGCCGCTGGAGGACCTGCACGGCCAGGTGATCGACAGCAGCAGCACCGGGTTTGCGCGTGCCATGGAGGTGTCTTGCCACTCCTTTGCCACCCTCGCCAAACTGTGCGCCCCGCACATGACCCAGGGCGGCAGCATGCTGGCCATGACCTACCTGGGGGCCGACGAAGCCGTGCCCCACTACGGACTGATGGGACCGGTGAAAGCCGCACTCGAGTCGCTGGTGCGCTACATGGCGTTGGAACTGGGGCCGCAGGGCATCCGGGTGCACGCGGTGTCGCCGGGGCCCATTCCCACCCGTGCGGCGCGTGGCATCAGCGGGTTTGATGAGCTGATGGCCCACGCCCTGGCCAAAGCCCCGCTGCGCCGTCTGGTGACCCTGGATGAAATTGCCCAGCTCAGCACCTTTTTGTGTGCTGACGCCTCCTCGGGCATGACCGGCCAGACCATCTACGTGGATGCCGGCTGCCACGCCGTGGCCTGAACGACCAGCCCACACCCCCGAATTTGATTGGAGAACACGCATGAATGCCCACCACGAAACCGAATGGCTGGAAAACATCACCTACGACGAGCTCACCGTGGGCCAGAGCGCCCGCTTGCTCCGCACCCTGACGGTGGCCGACATCCAGGCCTTTGCCGCCGTTTCGGGCGACACCAACCCGGCCCACCTGAACGCCGAGTACGCCAACGACACGCTGTTCCATGGCGTGATTGCCCATGGCATGTGGGGTGGTGCCCTCATTTCCGCGCTGCTGGGCACCCAGTTTCCTGGCCCCGGCACCATTTACCTGGAGCAGGTGCTGCACTTCACCAAGCCCGTGCGCATCGGAGACACCCTGGCCGTCATGGCCACGGTGGTGTCCAAGGACGACGCGAAAAAACGGGTGGAGCTGGACTGCCAGGTCACCAACCAAAAGGGTGAGCGCGTGCTGCATGGCACGGCCCGGGTGCTGGCGCCCACCCAGAAGGTGCGCCTGCCCAAACCCAACCTGCCGCAGATCAAGCTGTTTGACCCGGAGGCCCGCTTCAAGGAACTGATTGCCCGTGGCAACGACATCCCCGCTGCCCGCTGTGCCGTGGTGCACCCCTGCGACATGGAGTCCCTCAGGGGGGCCATGGATTCGGCGCACCATGGGTTGATTGTGCCGGTGCTGATCGGCCCGGAAACCCGCATCCGCTGTCTGGCCGCCGAGGCAGACATTGACCTGACCGGCGTGGAAATCGTGTCCGTGCCGCACAGCCACGCCGCCGCCGACCAGGCGGCCGACATGGCGGCCAGGGGCGAGGTCGAAATGATCATGAAGGGCAGCTTGCACACCGATGAGTTGATCCACGCCGTGCTGGCGCAGCCCGCACTGCGCACGGGCCGGCGCATGTCGCATGTGTTCCGTTTTGATGTGCCGCTGTACCCCAAACCCCTACTCATCACCGACGCGGCTTTGAACATCCGTCCCTCGCTGGCGGAAAAAATGGACATCATCCAGAACGCCATCGACTTCTCCCGCATCCTGGGCGTGGAAACGCCCAAGGTGGCCATTTTGTCGGCGGTGGAAACGGTGAACCCGGCCATTCCGTCCACCCTGGACGCGGCGGCCCTGTGCAAGATGGCCGATCGGGGCCAAATCAAGGGCGGATTGCTGGACGGTCCATTGGCCTTTGACAACGCGATTTCTGCCCACGCCGCCCAGGTCAAGGGCATTCAGTCGGTGGTGGCGGGTGATGCCGACATCCTGGCCGTGCCCGATCTGGAGTCGGGCAACATGCTGGCCAAGCAGTTGGAGTACCTCGCCGGTGGCACCGGCTCCGGCCTGGTGCTGGGTGCACGCGTGCCCATTGCCCTGACCAGTCGGGCTGATGGACCCACCGCGCGCGTGGCCTCCGCCCTGTTGGGTTTGCTGGCTGTGCACAACGCCCGCCGTGACCACCCGCGCGAGGCCTGGGACGCCCACACCCCCACAGGAGCCTGAACCATGGCGGTGCTGTCGGTCAACGCGGGGTCGTCCACGCTGAAGTTTTCGTTGCACCCGGTCGCGCAGGGGCAGGTGTTGCCCAGTGTGCTGTCGGGCACCATCGAGGGATTGGAGCCCGGTGGGCAGCCCCGCCTGGGCTGGACGCAGGGTGGCCACACCCAGCAACTGCCCCTGGCCGCAGCGCCCGGCGATGCGTTTGGCGCCGCCCTGGCCCGTTTGGGTGTGCTGCTGGCGGAGTTGCCCGGCCTGCCACGTTTGACGGCGGTGGCGCACCGGGTGGTGCACGGCGGGCAGTTGTATTCGGCCAGTGTGCAGGTCACCGACGAGGTGCTGACCCAACTGGCCACGCTGAACTCGTTGGCACCCCTGCACCAGCCGCACAACCTGCAAGGCATACGCGCGTTTCAGCAGGCCTTCCCCGACCTGCCCCAGGTGGCCTGTTTTGACACCGCTTTTCACACCACCTTGTCCACCCTGGACGCTGGTTTTGCCCTGCCCCGGGCGTTGACGGCGCAGGGGGTGCGCCGCTACGGGTTCCATGGGCTGTCGTACCAGTACATCATGGGGGCGCTGCAGGCCAGCAGCCCCCGGGCCCAAGGCCGGGTGCTGATGGCGCACCTGGGCAACGGGGCCAGTCTGTGCGCTGCACAGGGGGGCCGCAGTGTGTCCACCAGCATGGGGTTTTCCGCGCTGGATGGGTTGATGATGGGCACGCGCAGCGGCAGCCTGGACGCGGGTGTGCTGCTCTACCTGCTGGAGCAGGGCTGGGACCACGACCGCCTGCAGTCCCTGCTGTACAAACAAAGTGGCCTGCTGGGCGTCTCGGGTGTGTCGGCCGACATGCGCCGCCTGCGGGCCAGTGACAGTGCCGATGCCCGGTTCGCCGTGGACATGTTCACCCACCGCGTGGTGCGCGAGACCGGGGCCATGGTGGCCTGCCTGCAGGGCCTGGATGTGCTGGCCTTCAGTGGTGGCATCGGTGAGCACGATGTGCGCTTGCGCGCCGACGTGTGTGAACGCCTGCGTTGGCTGGGCGTGCGCATGGACGCCTCGGCCAACCAGGCCGCCACCGGCGACGCCGTGTGCCCCATCCACGCCGCTGACAGCGCGGTGGAGGTGTGGGTGGTGCCTACCGATGAGGGCCGTGTGGCCGCACTGGAGGCGGTGGATCTGCTAAAAATACAATAGCATGAATCGATTGCTTGATAAGCGATAGATGCTGTTTTTATTGATAATTTAGTCCTGGCCGACGTCGGTGGGTGCGTGGGCCTGGCACAGCTGGCCACGCCCGTTGGCCTTGGCCCGGTACAGCGCCTGGTCGGCCTGCTGCAAGGCCGCTTCCAACGGGTTGTCGCCGGTGACGGTGCACAGCACCAGACCGGCGCTGTAGTTCAGTGGCCAGCCCAGCACACGGGTTGACTGTGTGTGCAGCAGGCTGCGCAGGCGTGCATCCAGCAGCGCGGCGCCCTGTGCATCGGTGTGGGGCAACAGCAGCACAAACTCTTCCCCGCCGATGCGGGCGGCCACATCGTTGTCGCGCAGGCAGCTGCGGATCACGTCGGCAAACAGGGCCAGGGCCCGGTCGCCAGCTTCATGCCCGTGCACATCGTTGACCCGTTTGAAATGGTCCAGGTCCAGCATCAGCACGGCCAGGGGCCATTGCTGGCGCTGGGCCTGTGCCAGCAACTGGGGTGCCACGTGCATCAGGCCACGGCGGTTGGGCAGGCGCGTGAGCGCATCGGTGTGGGCCTGTTGCAGCAGCAGGTTTTCGGACTCCCTGCGCCACGCCACCAGGTAGGCAATGGTGGTCAGCGGCATGGCGATGTTCACCAACACCTGGGCCAACAGGTTGACCGGGTGGGGGGTGGTGAAGGTGGGGTACAGCTCGGTGAAGAAGGCGCCCAGTACCCCCCTGGCCAGGGTGGCCACCGCCACCGCCAGGTAGCACCCCGCCAGCAGGTGGCGCCAGCGCCGCCCCCAGGGCGTGACGGGCCACAGCGCTGCCCTGGCCACCAGTGCAAACTGCAGGGCCAGCCACCCGTTGGCCCACCCGACCCGCGTGGGGTAGTGGTGAAAGCTGAGGGCATAGCCCACGGGCATCAGCACACAAGCCACCTGCAGCAAGCGCCGCCAGGGGCGTGGCCCCAACCAACCCTGCAGGGCCAGGTAAAGGAGGTAGTTGGCCACAGACCCCATGGCGATGGCCAACACGGAGAGCGGCATGTCCCACAGTGACTCGGCCGACACCATGCAAGCCCACGCCGTGGCCTGGGACAGCAAACTGAGCTGCAGCAGCCGAGCCGAGCGGCTCACGACTTCGCCCATCACCAGGGGCAGGGCGGCCGACACCACGAACAGGTTCAACGCCGTGAGCGTGAGGATGGTGGTGATGTCCAGGGTCATGGGCGGCGGGTGTTCAGGGCGCGCTCATTGGAAAGCCACCTCGGCAAAGCTGCGCAGTTTGCGGCTGTGCAACTGCTCGAACCCCTGTTGGCGCAGCAACTCGGCCGCCCGGATGCCGATGCGCAGGTGCTGGTCCACCCGCTCGCGGTAGAAATGGTTGGCCATGCCGGGCAGCTTGATTTCGCCGTGCAGCGGCTTGTCGCTCACACACAGCAAGGTGCCATAGGGCACGCGGAAGCGAAACCCATTGGCAGCGATGGTGGCGCTCTCCATGTCCAGCCCCACCGCGCGGCTCTGGCTGAGGCGGCGCTGCGGGGTGGTGGGGGCGTTGCGGGCGGGCAGCAGCTCCCAGTTGCGGTTGTCGGTGCTGGCGACGGTGCCGGTGCGCATGATGCTTTTCAGCTCGTGGCGGGGCACGCCGCTGACGTCGGCCACGGCGGCCTCCAGGGCCAGTTGCACCTCGGCCAGCGCCGGGATGGGCACCCACAGCGGCAGTTCTTCGTCCAGCACATGGTCTTCGCGTACATAGGCGTGGGCCAGCACGTAGTCACCCAGCTGCTGGCTGTTGCGCAGCCCGGCGCAGTGGCCCAGCATCAGCCAGGCGTGGGGGCGCAGCACGGCAATGTGGTCGGTGATGGTTTTGGCGTTGCTGGGCCCCACGCCGATGTTGACCATGGTGATGCCGCTGCGGTCGGCACGCAGCAGGTGGTAGGCGGGCATTTGCGGCAGGCGGGGCGGCGCCTGACCCAGTTCATCACCGCTTTGGGGGGGCAGCCCGGTGCGGCGCGTCACCAGGTTGCCGGGCTCCACGAAGGCCACGTATTCACTGTCAGGCTTGGCCATTTCGGCGTGCCCCAGTTTGATGAACTCGTCGATGTAAAACTGGTAGTTGGTGAACAACACAAAGTTCTGGAACCACTCGGGCGCGGTGCCGCTGTAGTGGCGCAGGCGCTGCAGCGAGTAGTCCACCCGGGGGGCGGTGAACAGGGCCAGGGGCATGGCCTCGCCCGGGGCAGGCTCGTGGGTGCCGTTGGCAATGCCGTCGTCCATCACGGTGAGGTCGGGCAGGTCAAACACGTCGCGCATCAGCGCGCGGCGTTCGGCGCTCAGGCTGCCTTCCACATGGTCGTGCTCGGCAAACGAGAAGTGGATGGGAATGGGCTGGTTGCTGGTGCCCACTTCCAGCTGGCCGCCGTGGTTGTGCAGCAGCAACTGGAACTGCTTGAGGTAGTAGTCGGCGTAGAGATCCGGGCGGGTAAGGGTGGTTTCAAACCGGCCGGGTCCGGCCACAAAACCGTAGCTCAGCCTGGCGTGACCAGAGGTGTCGCGGTTGAGGTTGTTGGCGGTGTTCAGGCGCACCAGCGGGTAGTGGGCGCGCACCCGCTGGTCGGCACCCAGGTCGCCGCGCACATAGCTGTGCATGGCGGCGCGCAGGTGGGCCACGGCGGCGTTGTAAATGGCT
Organism: Polaromonas sp.; assembly: GCA_013823635.1. Taxonomy (GTDB): domain Bacteria; phylum Pseudomonadota; class Gammaproteobacteria; order Burkholderiales; family Burkholderiaceae_C; genus UBA2334. Next base: position 22,692 of record PNML01000043.1, read on the forward strand.
TGCACCTGGGCCAGGGCACTGCTGGCCTCGGTGTGCAGGGTGGGGGCGGTGAAGGGGGGGAGTTGGTGCATACGCCGGGTGTGTCGGGGCTGTGTGGGGCAGGGGCGCTGGGGGCTTGGGCGGCATCAGCCCGCTTTGACTGGGTCTCGCATGGTCACAAACTCCTCGGCCGCCGTGGGGTGTATGCCCAAGGTGCTGTCGAACACGGCTTTGGTGGCCCCCGCTTTCATGGCGACCGCGAAGCCCTGAACGATTTCACCGGCCTCGGCGCCCACCATGTGCAGGCCCACCACGCGGTCGGTGGCGGTGTCCACCACCAGTTTCATCAGGGTGCGTTCGGTGCTGCCGCTGAGCGTGTGTTTGAGGGCGCGGAACTCGGACCGGTACAGGGTGATGTGGCCGAACTGCTCGCGTGCCTGCGCTTCGCTCAGGCCCACCGTGCCCACGTTGGGGTGGGTGAAGATGGCGGTGGGGATGCAGTCATAGCCCATGGTGCGCGCGGGTTTGCCCGCAGCGGGACCAAACAGCTGGTCCACCACCACCATGGCTTCGCCCAGCGCCACCGGGGTGAGCTGCACGCGCGCCGTCACATCGCCCACGGCGTAGATGTGGGGCACATTGGTTTGGTACTGGGCGTTGACCAGCACCGCGCCCTGGGCGCCTTGGGCCACGCCCACGGCATCCAGGCCCAGGCCGGCCACGTTGGGTACGCGCCCCGTGGCGTAGAGCACGGCATCGGCTTGCAGGGTGTTGCCATCTTCGAGCAGCACGTGCAAGCCATCGCCTTGCTGGCGAACGGACACCACACCGGCGTTCAGCCGCAGGTCAACCCCTGCCTTGGCCATTTCGGCGGCCAGGAAGTGGCGAATTTCATCGTCGAACCCGCGCAGCACCTGCTCACCCCGGTACAGCTGGGTCACGCGCGAGCCCAGTCCGTTGAAGATGGAGGCGAACTCACAGGCGATGTAGCCGCCGCCCACCACCACCAGCCGCTGGGGGAAGGTGGGCAGGTCAAACACGTCGTCGGAGGTGATGACGTGTTCCCGCCCTGAAAAATGCGGGACGTGGGGTGTGCCACCCGTGGCCACCAGGATGTGTTGGGCACTGACTTCTTGGTGGCCGGCTGAGCCATCGGCGTTCAGGGTGGCCACGGTCAGGGTGTGTTCGCTGGTCAGGCGGGCAAAGCCGTTCATCACCACCACGCCAGAGCCGTGCAACAGGTGGCTGTAGACGCCGTTGAGTCGGCTGATTTCCTTGGCACGGTTGGTTTTGAGTGTGTCCCAGTTGAGGGTGGGTGCCGTGCCTTCCCAGCCAAAACCATGGGCTTCCTCGGCCGCCTCGGCGTAATGGGCGGCATAGCTGTAGAGCTTTTTGGGGATGCAGCCCACGTTCACGCAGGTGCCCCCCAGGCCTTCGGTGCCCAGCACCTCGGCCAGGGCCACGCGCGCGCCACGCTGGGCGGCCATGCGGGCAGCGCGGACACCGCCGCTGCCGCCACCGATCACAAACAGGTCAAAGTCATAAGTCGTCATGGGTATGAATCCGGTGAGTCAGGCCACCATCATCGCAGCCCAGGTTGACCTTGTGGGTGGGACGGCTGAAGCGAAAACCAAAATAATGAGATAAATGGGTTTTGTCGCTTGTGAATATTGATGATTCAGCTATTTATTTTGTGCATGGATGCAACCCAGGCTAAGGATGCTTCGTGGCCTGACTGCGCCGCTTGGCCATCTCCCGACCGGCGCCCGCCGCATCCGAGGGCAGCAGCCTCCTCTGGGCTTCCGGGTAAGCCACCGACTCTTCGAGTTGCATGTGGTCGAGGTACAGGGCCTCAAACACCGTCAGCGCCTGGCGCAGGGCGGCGGGCTCAAACCACAGGTTGCCGCTGGCCACGGCAGAAATGGAGGGTTCAATTTCCAGCCAGTTTTCCTCCAGCCAACCGTGGTCTTGGACGAGCTGTTCGGTGACCTGTATCACCTGCGGGTTCTGGCTGCCCAACAAGGCCGGAAAAACATGTTTTTCCTCATCCAAGTGGTGTTGCCGGGCGGCCCCGTTGAAGTAGTCCAAAGCCTGGGTGGCCAGTGCGCGGGTGGCTGGGGTGAGTCCTTGGTCATCCATGGTGTCCATGAGTTCGCGCAGTCCTTGCAACTGCTGTTGGATCTCACGGTGCGTGTGGTCCAGGAACTCGAACAATGAACTGGAATCGCTGGCTGGGCTGGCTTTTCCCATGATGACCTCCGACAAGTTGGGTGTGGGTGGCCATCCTAAAAAGCCACTGTCCGTCCCCGTTTGATGTAGGGCAAGAAGCAGTGCATTGGCCGCCCGACCCCTTCAATGCTGGGGTGGGCAGCAGGCGGGTGCGTCAGTAGCGGTAGACGCCGCGTCCGGTTTTGCGGCCCAGGTAGCCGGCGGCAACCATCTCCTTCAGCAGAGGGCAGGGGCGGTATTTGCTGTCGTTGTACTCTTCCACATAGACGTTCATCACGGCCAGGCACACGTCCAGGCCAATCATGTCGGCCAGTGCCAGCGGGCCAATGGGGTGGTTGCAGCCCAGTTTCATGCCAGCGTCGATGTCCTCGGCGGAGGCCAAACCTTCGGCCAGCACAAAAAACGCCTCGTTGATCATGGGCACCAGGATGCGGTTGACCACGAAGCCCGGCGCATTCTTGACCGTGATGGGGGACTTGCCCAGGTGCTCTGCCATGGCCTTGACGGCGTCGTGGGTGGCGTCGCTGGTCTGCAGGCCGCGGATGATTTCCACCAGGGCCATCATGGGCACGGGGTTGAAGAAGTGCATGCCGATGAAACGGTCTGCGCGTTGGGTCACGGCGGCCAGCTTGGTGATGGAGATGCTGGAGGTGTTGGTGGCCAGGATCACCTCGGGTGCCAGCAAGCCGTCGAGCTGCTGCAGGATCTTCACCTTCAGGGCCTCATTTTCCGTTGCCGCCTCGATCACCAGCTGGGCCGACGTCAGGTCTTCATAGCGCGTGCTCCCGGTGATCAGCCCCAGCGCCGTGGCTTTGTCCTCGGTGGTGATTTTGTCTTTCTTGATCAAGCGGTCCAGGCTGGCCGAGACGGTGGCCATGCCCTTGGCGACGGCTGCGTCGCTGATGTCGACCATGACCACCTTGAGGCCTTTGGTGGCGCAGGCCTGTGCGATGCCGTTGCCCATGGTGCCTGCGCCGACGATGCCGATGGTTTGAATGTGGGATGTGCTCATGAACAGACTCCTGGTGACGAAGGGTTTTAAAAATCGGGTTTCTGGGTCAGCCGCCGCAGGGTGCGGTTGCCCAAGAGGCTTCTATGTTATCGGGCTGTGGCGACAGGCCTGTGTCTGCAGCCAGGCGGCCGACAGATGGGGTCTGGTTGTGCAAAGTCAAGCAGGCCAGTCTGGTTCGTGCGCATGGGCTCTCAGGGTTTACTACAATCGACAGGTTGACCCCCAAGGTCGTCCCTTTCCGAACCAAGCCCAAGAAAGATCTACATGAGCGAAGCAAGCGTAGACAACAGCCGCCGCAACTGGCTGATCACAACATGTGCCGCAGGTGGGGCGGGTGCA
>PNML01000044.1 GCA_013823635.1 Polaromonas sp.
TGGTGGGCAACCTGCCGTACAACATCTCCACGCCCATCCTGTTTCACCTGCTGGACCATGTGGACGTGGTTCTGGACCAGCACTTCATGCTGCAAAAAGAGGTGATAGACCGCATGGTGGCCAAGCCCTCCACCTCGGACTATGGCCGCCTGTCGGTCATGCTGCAGTGGCGGTATGCCATGGACAACGTGCTGTTTGTGCCACCCGAGGCGTTTGACCCACCCCCCAAGGTGGACAGTGCCGTGGTGCGCATGGTGCCGTTGGCGCAGCCGGCTGCGCTGGATGTGGGCTTGTTGAGCGACGTGGTGAAGGTGGCCTTCAGCCAGCGCCGCAAGCTCCTGCGCCACTCATTGGGGAAATGGCTGCAGGAGCGTGCGTTTCAGGGCCATTTTGACCTGCAGCGCCGCGCCGAGGAAGTGCCCGTGGCGGAGTACACGGCCTTGGTGCAGGCCGTGGCTGCTGAGGCAGCCGCTCAGGCCGCAGCGGTCCAGTAACCCGCGTTGAACGGGCTGCTCATGCGCAGGGCCATGGGGCTCACGTCCAGCAGCTTGTCGGTGGGCATGGCTTCGGTCGTGGTGGTGTCCACTGGCGGTGCTTCTCCCTTGGAGGCGCGGGCCACCGAAAAGGAATAGAAGCAGCGGAACGCGATTTTCCGGTCGGCCCAGTAGTCGGCCGCGTCGCGGAAGATGTCCAACAGCTGTTCCCGGGCTTCCTTGTCAAACTTGGCGTGCGCCGGGATGTGCTCCAGCACCACAATGAAACCGGTCTGTGGGCCGGCTTTGTGCACGGTGTCCGTCAGGCAGTCGTAGAGGGCGTCGAAGTTCTTGCCAAAATGGGCAGGGAAGGTGTATTGCGCGGCGATCAGGTCCAGCACGTCCTGCTTGCTCTGGGCTTGTGCCAGGTTGGCGTACAGAAAGTGGTGCTGCAATTGCTCTGCAGCTGCCTGCAGGTCCTCCACCCGGTGGGCGCGAATGGATTGCACAATGTTGGGCCGCACTTGACGAAGTGGCATGTCCATCTCCGTTCCTTTATTCAATGGTCAAAAAAACAAACAACATGTCCGGAGTCACTGCACGATCAGCTTGAAGCTGGCGTAGTGGTCTTCGGTGTAATAGCAGGCTTCAGGGCGCTGGACCACTTCGCCGCCGCAGACAATCCGCCTGGCACCCCGGTGTTTGAGGCCGGGTGTGGGCACGGTGTATTCGCGGTAATAGCCCCGTGTCTGCCTGGGCAACAAACGTTCCCGGTTGCCAAACACAGAGCCATCTTTGTCATGGCGGAATGAATCCCCGTTTTCGATTTTGGCCAAAACGGTGCGGCCTTGCGGCGGCAGCTCGGTCCGGGAGATGGTGGGCATGCCCAGCGGAGCGGGCGAAAAAGCCAACGCCTGGGGTGCGCCCGCGAGCGTCGCCAGTGCCGTTGCCCACGCCAGCACGCCGGTGGCACCGGCTGCACACACACGTGACCGCCAGCTTTTGCCAGGTTGGGGCCAGAGGCTGACCCACTTGCCCGCTGCTGCAGCGCACCATCCCTGTGACATTACTTCCTCGCCCGTCATGAACCACACCGCGCTGGACCACTCGGCGCCAGACGCGACCATCCCCATCCGAGTCACCGCAAAACCACGGGTAAACCCTGAAAAATGAACCCGGGAGTGTGCCTGAAACGCCCCAAAAAGGCAAGGAATTCCAGCAGATGACCCCTTCCCCGGCCGGAAAGAAAACGCCCCGCCAGCCGGGGTGGGCTGACGGGGCGAGTGCCGGGGTCGGGATGCTGGGCTGGTGTGTTTCAGCGATGGGCGTTGGCGTCGGCCACGGTGAGCGCCGTCATGTTGACGATGCGGCGCACCGTGGTGCTGGCGGTCAGGATGTGCACAGGCTTGGCGGCACCCAGCAGCACCGGGCCGATGGCGATGTTGCCGCCCGCCGCCGTCTTGAGCAGGTTGTAGGCGATGTTGGCGGCGTCGATGTTGGGCAGCACCAGCAGGTTGGCCTCGCCACGCAGCAAGGTGTTGGGCATGCGTTGCAGGCGGGCCTCAGCGTCCAGCGCGATGTCGCCGTGCATTTCACCGTCCACTTCCAGCCACGGGGCTTCTTTTTGCAACAGTTCCAGTGTGCGGCGCATCTTGATGGCGCTGGGCTGGTTGGATGACCCGAAGTTGGAGTGCGACAGCAGGGCGGCCTTGGGTTTGAGGCCAAAGCGCAGCATCTCCTCGGCGGCCATGACGGTGATTTCGGTCAACTCCTCGGCCGTGGGGTCGTAGTTGACGTGCGTGTCCACCAGGAACACCTGGCGCCCGGGCAGCATCAGCCCGTTCATGCAGGCGTAGGTGCGCACGTCCTGTGGGGTGCTGGGGCTGCCGCCCACGCGCTTGCCAATGACCTGGTCGATGTACTCCAGGTGGTTGGCCGTGCCGCCCCAGGTGCCGCAGATCATCCCGTCCACCTCGCCCTTGTGCAGCAGCATGGAGCCGATGAGGGTCAGGCGGCGGCGCATTTCGATCTTGGCCAACTGCATGGTCAGGCCTTTGCGCTCCATCATCTGCAGGTAGGTCTGCCAAAAATCGCGGTAACGGTGGTCTTGTTCCACGTTCACCACGTCGTAGTCCAGCTCCTCGCGCAGGCGCAGACCGAACTTTTCGATGCGTTGGGCAATCACGGCGGGGCGGCCAATGAGGGTGGGGCGAGCCAGGCCTTCGTCCACCACGATCTGGCAGGCGCGCAGCACGCGTTCTTCTTCGCCCTCGGCGTAGGCCACGCGCTTGGTCTTGGCCAGCTTGGCCGCCGCGTAGATGGGCTTCATCACCGTGCCGGAGGCATACACAAAACTCTGGAGCCGCTGGCGGTAGGCCTCCATGTCGGTGATGGGGCGCAGCGCCACGCCGCTGTCGGCGGCGGCCTGGGCCACGGCGGGCGCAATTTTCATCATCAGGCGCGGGTCAAACGGCTTGGGGATGAGGTACTCGGGGCCGAAGGCCAGCTTTTCACCGACGTAGGCCGCGGCCACCACGTCGCTCTGCTCGGCCTGGGCCAGCTCGGCAATGGCGTGCACCGCCGCAATTTCCATCTCGATGGTGATGGTGGAGGCGCCCGCATCCAGCGCACCCCGGAAGATGTAGGGAAAGCACAGGACGTTGTTGACCTGGTTGGGGTAGTCGGTGCGGCCGGTCGCCATGATGGCGTCGTCGCGCACCTCCTTCACCAGCTCCGGTGAAATTTCCGGTGTGGGGTTGGCCAGCGCCAGGATCAAGGGTTTGGCCGCCATGCGCGCCACCATGTCCGGCTTGAGCACGCCTCCGGCGGACAGGCCCAGGAAAATGTCGGCCCCGCCGATGATGTCGCCCAGCGTGCGCGCATCGGTTTTCTGGGCGAACTGGATTTTGTCTTCGTCCATCAGCTCGGTGCGGCCCTCGTACACCACACCGGCCAGATCGGTGACGTAAATGTTTTCGCGCGGAATGCCCAGCTTGACCAGCAGGCCCAGGCAGGCCAGCGCGGCGGCACCTGCGCCGGACGTGACGAGCTTGACCTGTGTGGGGTCTTTGTTGACCACCTTCAGGCCATTCAGGATGGCCGCACCCACCACGATGGCGGTGCCGTGCTGGTCATCGTGGAAGACCGGAATTTTCATGCGCTCGCGCAGCTTGCGCTCCACGTAGAAGCAGTCGGGCGCTTTGATGTCTTCCAGGTTGATGCCGCCAAAGGTGGGCTCCAGCGAGGCGATGATGTCCACCAGCTTGTCGGGGTCCTTTTCGTCGATTTCGATGTCAAACACATCGATGCCGGCGAACTTCTTGAACAGCACGCCCTTGCCCTCCATGACGGGCTTGCCCGCCAGCGGGCCAATGTCGCCCAGGCCCAGCACCGCTGTGCCGTTGGTGACCACCCCCACCAGGTTGCCCCGCGCGGTGTAGCGAAAGGCCGCGTTGGGGTCTTTGACAATTTCCTCACAGGGGGCGGCCACGCCGGGGGAGTAGGCCAGTGCCAGGTCGCGCTGGTTGGTGAGCTGTTTGGTCGCGGCAATGGCGATTTTGCCGGGCACGGGAAACTCGTGGTACTCGAGAGCGGCGTTGCGCAACTCGGCTCGCTTGGCTTCTGGGCTCAATGACATGGCGTGTCTCCTGTTCCTGTGGGGCCCCAGTGAGAGGGCCAATTTGGGGCGTGAAATTGTACGATGCGGATCGTATTTTCTCTATGTGAAATTACGTATCCCTTCGTGAAAGGACTGCGCCGAAGGTGTCGCGGGCGGTCGGACCGCCGGGGCATTCGGTCGGCAGGCGGCAGCAAATGCCTCCCAAGCCTTGTGCACCGGCGCAGTGTGCAGCGGTATCATGAATCGCCCACGGCGGGCCATGGACAGTCCTTGCCATTCGCGTGGGCTTGGTCCAGTCACCACCACGTTGTTCATCGAAGGGAGCGGTCATGGCACTCATGGATTTCATCAAGAAGCAGTTCATTGACGTCATCCAGTGGACCGAAGACACCGACGGCACGCTGGCCTGGCGCTTCCCCATGGCGGGCATGGAAATCCAGTACGGTGCCTCGCTCACGGTGCGCGAGTCACAAATGGCGGTGTTCGTCAACGAAGGCCAGGTGGCCGACGTGTTCGGCCCCGGCATGTACAAGCTGACCACGCAGACCATTCCCGTCCTCACCTACCTCAAGAACTGGGACAAGCTGTTCGAGTCGCCGTTCAAGAGCGATGTGTATTTTTTCAGCACCCGCCAGCAGCTGGACCAGAAATGGGGCACCCCCCAGCCCATCACCATCCGCGACGCCGACTTTGGCGCGGTGCGCCTGCGTGCCTTTGGCAACTATGCCTACCGCGTGGCCGATCCCAAGCTGTTCCACACCCAGGTGTCGGGCACGCGCGAGCGCTACACCGTGGGTGACGTGGATGGCCAGCTGCGCGGCCTGGTGCTGCAAAACATCAGCGCGGCCATTGCCGCCAGCGGCATTCCGTTTCTGGACCTGGCGGCCAACCAGCTCAAGTTTGCCGAGGTGCTGGCCCAGCAGCTCGGGCCCGAGTTCGACAAGTACGGCCTGAAGCTGGAGGGCATGACGGTGCAAAACCTGTCATTGCCCGAAGACCTGCAAAAGGTGCTGGACCAAAAAATTGGCATGGGCATGGTCGGCAACGACATGGGCAAGTTCATGCAGTACCAGACGGCACAGGCCATCCCCAAGATGGCCGAGGGCATCGGTGGTGGCGGCGGCGGTGGCAGCGTGGTGGGGGACGCCATGGGCCTGGGTGCCGGGGTGGCCATGGGCCAGGTGCTGGCCCAGAGCCTGGCGCAGGGCCTGCAGGGGGCCACCGCCACGTCGCCCCACGCGGCCATCAGCGCGGCCGCGGCCAATGCCGCAGGCCAGAGTGCCCCGGCCACCGTCCAGCCCATGAAGCCCGACGAGGTCATGGCCATGCTGGAAAAGCTGGGGGAACTCAAAACCAAAGGCATCCTGACCGAAGAGGAGTTCAGCGCCAAAAAGGCCGAGCTGCTGAAAAAGCTGGTGTGATGTTTTATTAAACAAAAAAGGCCACTGACGCTTGATAATCAAGCGTTTTCAGCTATATTTTTAAATAACGACCATGAGCGACACCCACCCCCAGCGTGCCTACCGGGCCGCCTGCCCGGGGTGTGGTGCGCCGGTGTCGTTCCGCAGTGCCCAATCCACCCACGCGGTGTGCGGCTACTGCCACAGCACGGTGGTGCGCCGGGGGGAGGTGCTGTCGCGCATCGGCAAGATGGCCGAGCTGTTTGACGACCACTCGCCCCTGCAGCTCGGGGCCACGGGTCGCATCGCAGCCACCCGGGGTGCCACCGCCGTCACCCAGGGTTTTGTGGTGGTGGGGCGCTTGCAATACCAGTCGGCCCAGGGCGTGTGGACCGAATGGGCCGTGCTGCAGGATGACGGGCAAAGCGCCACCCTGAGTGAAGACAACGGCAGCTACGTGTACGCCAGGCCCCGCGAGTTGGGCCGTGCGCTGCCCGATGCCGCGCATTTCCGCCTCGGGGCCACCACCGCCATCGACGGGCGCAGCTACACCGTGACCAGCGTCGCCGAGGTGCAACTGCGTGCCGCCGAGGGTGAACTGGCCCATTTGCCCGAGTTGGGTCGCCCCTTTGCCCTGGTGGAGCTGCGCAGCCAGGGCGACCCCGGCGGCAAAGGCAGCCAGGGCGCGGTGCTGTCGCTGGACTACAGCCCCACCCTGCTCGGTCAGCCCCCCGTCGCCAGCCTGGGCCACGAGGTGCAGCTGGACGCGCTGGCCATGACCGGCCTCAAGCCCCAGGCCGAACGTGAAGAAAAAGGGCGCCAGTTCAACTGCCCCGCCTGCGGCGCGCCCGTCACGGTGGAGCTGGGCAGCACCAAACGGCTGACCTGTGCCTCGTGCCACAGCCTGATCGACCTCACCCAGGGCGTGGGCGCCGAGCTGCTGCAGGCCCGCCAGCGCGAGCCGGTGGAGCCCCTCATTGCCCTGGGCAGCACGGGGCGTGTGCAGGGCCGCCCCTGGCAGGTGGTGGGTTTTCAGCACCGCATGGGCAGTGAGCCCGACGACCCGCACGAACACTTTGGCTGGAACGAGTACCTGCTCTACAACGCCAAAATGGGTTTTCAGTTCCTGGTCGACGCCGAGGACGGCTGGAGCCTGGTCAAACCCACCACCGGTGTGCCTGTGCTGGGGTTTGGCGGCAAAAGTGCCACCTACCTGGGCACCCAGTACGCGCTGCAGTACGCCTACAACGCCGAAACCACCTACGTGGCCGGCGAGTTTTACTGGCCGGTGGAGCGTGGGCAAAAGTCGTTCAACCGGGACTTTGCCGCAGGCCAAAGCCTGCTGTCGCAGGAGCAGACGCCCCGGGAAATCACCTGGTCCAGTGGCAGCCGCCTGCACGCCAAGGTGGTGGCCGACGCCTTTGGCCTGCAGGACCAGCTGGCCAGCATGGCGCGGCACGACGCCGCCCCCACCTCACTGGCCAAGGGGCCGTCACAGATGGTGATCGTCGTGACCATCTTCCTCATCATCGTGTTGCTGGCCTGGCTGGACAGCACCGACGATTGCGACCCCTCGTTGCAAAACTGCGCCGCCGCCAGCGGCACGCGCAGTTCGGGTGGCTCCTGGGGGGGCTACTCCAGCGGGGGGTCGCACAAGTGAAGCACCGTTTTTCAGAAGGAGAATCCCATGGAACTTGAATGGTTCAGGCCCGCCGCGTTCATCGGCTCGGTGGTGTTTGCCCTGCTGGGCGTCATCGTGTTCTGGTTGTCCTTCATCGTCATCGACAAGCTCACGCCCTACAACCTGTGGGAGGAACTGGTCGAGAAACAGAACATGGCCCTGGGCCTGGTGGTGGCGGCCATGAGTCTGGGCATCTCGCTCATTGTGGCGGCGGCCATTCACGGGTAAGGTGTGGGCCATGAAACCCTTTGTTGACTACATTGCCCACCACCCGGCCGTGCTGGCCGACCACCAGGCCCTGAGCGAGGTCGAGCAGGACGAGCTGTTCGACGCCCTCAACCAGCCCGAGTTGCCCGACAACTGCATGACCGCCGAAATGGCCGATGGCTACCTGACCGGGTGCGCCCTCAGCCCCCACACCATCGAGATGGCCGATTGGCTGGAAGACGTGTTTGGCCAGGCCAGCATGCCGGCCTGCGACAACCCCCAGGCCAAAGACCGCCTGCTGTCCCTGGTGCTGCGCCGCTGGCGCGACATCCAGCACGCCTTCACCCCCGAGGTGGTCGAGCGGGTGATGAACACCGGCGACCTGCCCATGTTCACCCCCCTGATCGGGCATGTGGACCCGCAAGAGGTGGTGCACCCCGTGCGGTTCGACGAAGAAGAACGCCGCATGGGCGAATGGCTGGGCCGCGACTGGGCGGTGGGGTTTTTCAGCGCCATCCAGCGCGACGAAACCTGGAAGCACCTGCTCGAAGACGAGGCCCACTGGTCCCTGGTGGCGCCGGTGCTGCTGTACTTCCAGGGCTACGACGCCGCCCGTCCCGACTACGCGCTGGACGACGACCCCGACGCCCTGCAACGCATGGTGCAAAGCCTCTACCGCATCAGCACCTACTGGCGCAACTTCAGCGCCGCCCTGCAAACCGCCTGAACCCGCGCACGCCGCCCGTTCACCGGGCCTGGCCTGACCCCACCGGCCCCGCCTGGGCCCGTGGCGGCCGCCAGCGTGCCCCCTTCCCCGCATGAACCCCGTCCAACGCCAGCCCCCGCCAGTTGAAGTGGCGCTGCTGGCCAGCGTGTTTGTCATCGCGGCCTGCGGCCTGCTGTACGAGCTCGCCGCCGGGGCGCTGGCCAGCTACGTGCTGGGCGACTCGGTGCTGCAGTTTTCCACCGTCATCGGTGCCTACCTGTTCGCCATGGGCGTGGGCTCGTACCTGTCGCGCTTTTTCGAGCGGCAGTTGCCCGCGCATTTTTTGCGCATTGAGCTGCTGGTGGCCCTGGCCGGCGGCTTGCTGCCTGGGTTGCTGTTCCTGGCCCACGGCTACCTGCCCGGGGCGTTTCGCCTGGTGCTGTACGCCATGGTGCTGCTGGTGGGCCTGCTGGTGGGGCTGGAAATCCCGCTGGTCATGCGCATTCTGAAGCGCAACGTGGCGCTGAAAGACCTGGTCTCGCAGGTGTTGACCTTTGACTACCTGGGCGCGCTGGCCGTGTCGGTGGCGTTTCCGCTGGTGCTGGTGCCCCACCTGGGGCTGGTGCGCACGGGCCTGCTGTTTGGCGTCATGAACGCGGCGGTGGCCCTGTGGGCGCTGTGGCTGTTCCGGCATGAGTTGCGCCACCTGCGTGCCCATGTGCTGGCCTGCGTGGGCACCCTGGCTGTGCTGGTGGCCGCCTTTGCCGGGGCGGACCGCATCACCACCCACGCCGAAGACCGGTTTTATGCCGACAAGGTGGTGTACGCCGCCACCTCGCCCTACCAGCGCATGGTGGTCACCCACAGCCCGGGCGAAGGGCGCACCGGCCACCGCCTGTTTTTGAACGGCAACCTGCAGTTTGCCGAACGCGACGAGTACCGCTACCACGAGGCCCTGGTGCACCCCGCCATGCTGGCCCACGGTGCGCCCAAGCGTGTGGCGGTGCTGGGCGGCGGCGACGGCATGGCCGTGCGCGAAATCCTCAAATACCCCAGCGTGGAACAGGTCACCCTGGTGGAGCTGGACCCGGCCATGATCGCCCTGTTTCGCGACACCCCGGCGCTGTCCGCCCTCAACGCCCAGGCCCTGCACAACCCCAGGCTGACCACCGTCAACGCCGATGCCTTCACCTGGCTGCAAACCACGCCCGAGGTGTTCGACGTCATCGTGGTGGACTTCCCCGACCCCACCAACTTCGCCGTGGGCAAGCTCTACAGCCACACCTTTTATGGCCTGCTGGACCAGCGGCTGAGCGCCAGTGGCTACGCGGTGGTGCAGTCCACCTCGCCGCTGGTGGCGCGGCACAGCTTCTGGACCGTGGTGGCCACCATCGAGTCGGCCGGGCTGCTCACCGCGCCCTACCACGCCCATGTGCCCAGCTTTGGGGAGTGGGGCTACATCATCGCCAGCCGCCGCCCGTTTCGGGTGGTGGGGGCAGAGGCACCTTGGCCCGCTGGCCTGCGCTTTTTGAACCCCACCAGCCTGCCGCTGCTGTTCGACTTCCCGCCCGACATGGACCGGGTGGCCGCCCCCGTCAACCGCCTGAGCAACCAGGTGCTGGTGCACACCTACGAAACCGAGTGGGGGCGCATCAAGTGAGCCGCCGCGCCGCATGAAGCGCCGCCAGTTGTTGGGTGCCGGGCTGGGCGGTGGGTTGGGCGCGGCCCTGGGCGCGTTGCCCCTGGCGGGCTGCCAGCCCGTGCCCCAGGATCTGGCCCAGCGCCTGGCCCATGTGGGTGGCGGTTTTGTGGGCCAAGACCTTGCCAGGGGCCACGCGCTGCGCGGGGCCACGGCAGCGCTCAGCCCAACCGGCGCGGCGCCCGCCCCCGCCGTGGTGCGGCGCGTGCACACCGTCATCGCCGGTGGCGGTGTGGCGGGGCTGGCCGCAGCCCGCGCCCTGCGCCTGCGCGGGCAGGACGACTTCGCCCTGCTGGAGCTGGAGGACGAGGTCGGGGGCAACGCCCGTGCCACCACCCTGGGCGGCCTGCCCTGCCCCATGGGCGCGCACTACCTGCCCGTGCCCGGCGACCACAACCCCGAGCTGCAACACCTGTTGGAAGAGCTGGGCCTGCGCCGCCGCGAAGCCGGGCGCTGGGTGTACGACGAGCGCCACCTGTGCCACAGCCCGCAGGAGCGGCTGTTTTTCCAGGGCCATTGGCAAGCCGGCCTGCTGCCCACCGAGGGCGTGGGGCCAGACACCCTGGCCCAGTACCGCCGCTTTGCCGCGCTGGTGGCGCAGGCGCAGCAAACCGAGCGCTATCAAATTCCGCATGTTTTATCGGTGCCGAAAAGTGCCTCAGCGCATGTTTTGAATGGTGTCGATGCTCTCACTTTGAGCGACCATTTGCAGAAAAACGGGCTCAACGACCCCCACCTGCACTGGTACCTCGACTACTGCTGCCGCGACGACTACGGCGCCGGTACCACCACCGTGTCCGCCTGGGCGGGCCTGCACTACTTCGCCGCGCGCCACGGGTTTGCCGCGCCCGGCGCGGACACCGGCAGGGACGAGGCCGAGCGCGAAGCCGTGCTCACCTGGCCCGAGGGCAACGCCTGGCTCACCCGCCGCCTGGCCCAGCCCCTGGGCGAGCGCTTGCACACCGGTTGCGTGGTGCAGCGCGTGGAGGTGGGCAAACACGGTGTGCAGGTCGATGCGCTGGACACCCGCAGCGGCCAGTCACGGCGCTGGCTGGCCCGCCAGTGTGTGGTGGCGTTGCCTTTGCATGTGGCCGTGCGCGTGGTCGTCAACCCGCCCGATGCGCTGCGCGCCGCCGCGCACCGTACGCCGCACGCAGCCTGGGTGGTGACCAACCTGCACCTGCGCCAGCCGCTGGCCGACCGCGGCGGGGCCGCCCCCGCGTGGGACAACGTGCTGTACGGCAGCGCGGGGCTGGGCTACGTCAACGCCGGCCACCAGGCACTGCATGCCCACCCCCAGCAACCCGTGGTGCTCACCCACTACCGGGCGCTGGGCGCAGGCCCGGCCGCGCGGGCCGACCTGCTGGCCCAGGGCTGGTCGCACTGGCTGCAACAGACGGTGGCCGAGCTGCTGCCCGCCCACCCCGAACTGCCCCAGCGCATCACCCACGCCAGCGTGGCCCGGTTTGGCCACGCCATGGCGGTGCCCACACCCGGTGTTTTGGGCGAAATCAACCGTCAGCGCACGTTTTTAAAGAACAGTTTGCTCTCAATAAATTCAAGGCTGCGCTTTGCCCACAGCGACTGGGCCGGGTACTCGGTGCTGGAAGAGGCCTTTGCCCTGGGCCACGCTGCAGGCCAAGCCCCCGCCTGAACCGGTGCGGGTGGCCGCAGGGGCCGTGCGGGATTGGGCGTGTGCCGCCACTGCCGCTCGCGGGCATGGCTTAATTTGGCCCATGGGCCCGGTGCCAGGCGGTTGTGCCCGGTCAGGGCGGTGTTTGGTGGTGTGGTGGCGGGGTGTCCATGTTCAACCTGATGTTGTTTGTCGCCGGTTTGGCCGGTTTGGTGGTGGGGGCCAACCTGTTGGTGCGCGGCGCGGGCAAGCTGGCGCTGTCGTTTGGCATATCGCCCCTGGTGGTCGGCCTGACCATCGTGGCCTTTGGCACCAGCGCGCCCGAGGTGGCGGTGTCGGTGGCGGCGGTGCTGGGCGGCAAGGCCGACATGGCGGTGGGCAACGTGGTGGGCAGCAACATCTTCAACGTGCTGTTCATCCTGGGCTTGAGCGCGCTCATCGTGCCGCTGGTGGTCAACCGCCAGCTCATCCGCCAGGAAGTGCCCATCATGTTCGGGGTGTCCTTGCTCATGGGCTGGCTGGCGCTGGACGGGCGCATCCAGGCCTGGGAAGGCGGGCTGCTGCTGGCCATCATGGCGGGGTACACGGTGTTCCTCATCGTCCAGTCGCGCCGCGAAAGCCGTGAGGCGGCGCTGGACGCGTCGGCCGAAACACCGCCCGACGATGAGCTGACGCCCCCCGCCCCCACCGATTGGGACGCCAAGTTGCCCGCCCAACTGGCGCTGATGGTGGGCGGCCTGGCCCTGCTGGTGCTGGGCTCCGACTGGCTGGTGACCGCCGCCGTGGCCTTTGCCCAGGCGCTGGGCGTGAGCGATGTGGTCATTGCGCTCACCATCGTGTCGGCCGGCACCTCCATGCCCGAGGTGGCCACCTCCATCACCGCCGCGCTCAAGGGCCAGCGCGACATGGCCGTGGGCAACGTGGTGGGCAGCAACACCTTCAACATCCTGGGGTGCCTGGGCCTGTCCGGCCTGGTGGCGGGCAGCGGTGGCCTGGTGGTGGCCCCGTCGGTGCTGGCGTTTGACCTGTGGGTCATGCTGGCCGTGGCCCTGGCCTGCCTGCCGGTGTTCATCACCGGCCGCGAAATCGCCCGCTGGGAGGGGGCGGTGTTTGTGGGCTACTACATCGCCTACGTGGGCTACCTCATCCTGGCCGCCCAAGCGCACGACGCGCTGCCCCTGTTCAGCAACGTGATGCTGGGCTTTGTGGTGCCGCTGACGGTCATCACGCTGGTGGTGTCGGTCATCCGCAAGCCGACGACTTGAGGTAAGCGGCTGTGTCGCTTCAGTGGGTGCCCAGAATCTGAGCACCTGCAGAGGTGGTGGCCCTGAGCAGACCGGCATCCAGGGTGGCCAGCGGCAAGCCTGTGCGCAACGCCAGTTCCAAGTACGCCGCATCGTAGGCGGACAACCGGTAGCGCCGGGCCAGGTTCAAGGTGTCACACAGGGCGCGTGCGCCCGTGGCCGCATCGGTCACGATGTCAAGCTGACCAAGGGCCACGTACCGCTGAGAGTCCACCTCCGTCACGATGGCTTTGGCTTTCACCTTGGCCTCCGCGCCATCTACACCCGCCGGGTTGGTGCCAGGCACCAACCACAGCAATGCCACGGAGGCATCCAGCACAAACCTCATTCCCTGCCCTCATCCATGAGGGCCTTGAGGTCAATGACGCTTACCTGCTTGCGGGCCAGCATGAAGGCGTGCATTTCGTCCACTGCGGTGGTGGCCTCGGCTTGTTTGTTGCCTTGTGCTGGCACCAAGTCGGCCACCGCCTCGCCCCGCAACGTGATGGTGTAGCGGCTGCCCGCTTGTATGCCACGCAGCAGCTCTGGCAGCTTCATTTTGGCTTCGAATGACCCGACTTTGATGTTCACAATGGACTCCTTGTGGGTGGCGCAGACCAGAAATTAGACTGGTCGCAGTGGGCAGGCAATGGGCTTCAGCGGGCGAGTGGTGACCTGTGGGAGCCATTTCCAGCGCACAGCAAGCCGGGGAGGTGACCGCCGCAGCGGCCTCACAGCATCCGAGGATCAAATTCGAACGGATTTCGCTCGACCACCAACCTGATCTGCGGGTATTGCGGATGCATGGGGTTGAGCAGCAAATTGCGCTCCAGCGGCTCGACAAAAGACGGCACCCACAGCCCCAGACTGGACCCGTGCAGCAGCCACTCATCGCCCAGGGACCGAGTCAGTGAGACATCGTTGGCCCAATGTGCGGGCAACCCCATGTCCACCACATCGGCCAGCATGGCGTGCTTTGGCAAATCCAGGCGCATGAGGATTTGATCCTTGACCGCCACACCGCCTGTGTGCACCCGCTTTTCGAGCTGGCACAGCGCACGGCTGGCACTGGTGTAAACCATTTGCCTGCCCGTTTTGCTGTGCCAGCGGCCATCGAAGAAGGTGGAGCCCAGGCCCTGACTCATGAGGATGCCAACCTCATCAGGCAATGGCGCGGGACAGTACCCAATGCGCCAAACGCTGACCTTGCTCAAGCCGCACCGCCGTACTTGGTGGACATCAGCAAATTCTTGACGAGCTGCGCCCCGTAGGCGGTCTTGATGGCCTCCAGGGGTGTCTCGTGGTCCAGCAACAGGTGGGGCGTTCGCAGCCACGTCGAAGCCCCGGCTTCTGTCGCAAAAACGTCGGCAGCCATGTCATGAATTTCCACGAGGCGCAACAGCGTTTCTGCCGCATGGGGCGGCAAATCCTGCCCCTTTGAAGACAGCCTGGTGGCCGTCCCCCGGTCCAGGTCCATGTACTGCGCCAGAACACCCTTGCCCAGCCCCAGGTACTGGCTCACCGGCTCAATGACCCGGCTGGACAGACCTTGCCGGATCAGCTGATGCCCCTTGGCCGGTACATCATGGAAGCTGCGCAGCCCCAGCATCAACAGGGGACTGACGGGGCTGCCGATGGCCCTGGCTGAAGTGGAGGAGAGGGCTTTTTTCATGTTGCAATTTCATCATGACAATGCTGTTTTTGCAACTCAGTGAGGTTTGAATCTGTGCACGCAGGCACCAGCCGGTTATGGCCGAGCATGCGCACCCTGGGGTGTTCGGTGGCTATACACACTGAGTTGCGAAACCCTGTTCATCTATTTACGACAATGCCACTCCACTGGACGGATGGAGGGTGTTCGGCAGCATTTTTCAGTGAAAACTGCCTTCCTATTTGCAGGAAGCTCAACACAGGTGGGCTCCCTGCACCATGTATCGATTCGAGTTGGGTGCGCAGTTGTCGGTCTGCTTCATGGGCGGTGGGACATAGCCATTGCCCGTATTCCGGTTCAGTGCGGTATTCAGTGGCATTCGCACATTTCTCTACCCACGGCGAATAACCCTGGTTGCGCTCGTATTTTTCAAGCTTCAGTTTGTCGTTGATGAGGGGCTCGATACGCCACGTGTCATTGCGCTGCCTATCGCGCAATGGGTGTTTCACATAGAACCAGTCACAGGCCCACTGTGCGGGCTGGGAATCGAAGAACACATCAGCATCGCGCAGGAGCTGTGTGATTGCTTTGTCGTCTTCTTCTGCAAAGTGGCATCGGCGCTGTGGATCAAAGACAAGCCCGGCATCCAGCGCAAATGGTTGCGTCATGTCACTGTTGCTTTTCACGGGATGTAGCAATGAGAAAGAGCTGGGCTGACGGTGTGTACTGGGTTTGCCCTGGCTATCCACTTGCTGCAGGCCGGGTCTGACAAAACAGGGGCGAGGCGGCTCTGACTTGTTTTCGTTTTCGAGCTGTTTGATGTTTTTTTCCAGGACAAAGACATTTGGCTTGAACACAGGCACCAGTCGATGGCGATTGACCCGGCCGACCAGTTGGATGATGGCGTGCATGCTGCTGGGCTCAATCACCGCCCAGTCAAAGTCGTGATCACGACCGATTTCTTCCACAGGGGATGCCAGCACGATCAAGATCAAATGCTTGGTTTGCTCGGGCAGTTGGACCAGCTCCTTGGCGATCAGCGGGTGTTGCCCCATGTCGGGGTCGTTGTGGCGCTTGAGCAATTGGTCCAGCGCCTGTTCCTTCAAATAACGCCGCATGGCGATGTCTCGGGCGTGGTACGTACAGATTTTGACCACGGTGTTTTTTTCAGGCCACTTCTGTTGCGTCAATTGCGTGGCTTTTGCCAGCAAAGGATCGACGTTGGCAAAACGGACGATACCTATCGACACTTGAACTGTTCGGCCTCGGGCCTGGGCTGACCAGGCATGGCTGGCATGTGCATCCCAACAGATATTGACGATTTGTTGTGCAAGAGTTTCTGGGGGTTTCGGGGCACAGATGATCTCGCACAGACGGTGCGTTGGCGCACTGGCCGCGAGTCTGTACAAATCTCCCATCCCTGCCCGATACCACTGGCCAAACTGCCCTGAGTCCGGCTTGTGCAGCACTTGGCTTCCAGTGGCACTGCCCAGGTTGGAAACCAGCACGGTGTGCGTTTTCAGAGGCATGGTTCCGTCTGCAATGTGCATGGCAATGCCGCGTTGCCATGCCCGTTCGATCTGCTCTGCCAGCACGGGTGACAGCGTGGCTGTTGACACCACCACATTCCGACCAAACATGCCCGCCATTTGCACAACCCGCAGCACGGCCACCAACCCGTTGGGGTCGTAAGAGTCGGCTTCATCAATCAGTAAATCTGAATGTGCAATGCGCAGCAGTGCCTGTGTGTGGTGTGCTTGCTGGGTGGGGTCCCCGGCTGCCACAAGATAGTCCATCGTCGCAACCAGAACCGGGGCGGCAACCAGGGTGGCATTGGCATGACCTGCATCTGGTTTGTCCAATGCACGCACCCAGTCAGGCAAGCTCTTCAGGAAGGCATCGCTGTCGCATCCGCTGCTGTTGAATGTGTCGAGCGCAGGCCCATCATCTTCATCCTGTTGCTGGTGCAAGTGGAGTGCCCTTGCCAGCGGATCGCCAATCACACAGGCGCAATCATCTTGCGTCAGGCCAAGTTCCTTGCGGTAGGCACTGGCCGTTTGCAACGTCAGGGTTTTGAGGTTGAAACCGGCGGTCACACGCAATGGGTCGTCCGGCGTGCGGCACGCTTCCAGCACCCGGACGTTGGCGCGTGTTTTGCCCGCACCCGTGCTGGCAACGTTGAAGATCAAAAAAGCACTGGTGCCGGCGTGCGCCAACCGTGTTTGCCGAATGAAATCACTGGCGCTGTCTTGCCAGGCAAAGCGCGTGGGAGCAGGCGTGCCATTGCCATGAATGACTTCTCTGATTTCTTTGCTGAGGCAGGGCAAAGGCTGTGGACCAAAGAAATCCACATAGGTAGCGGCGCTGCCACCCACTTGCTCCAAATGCCAGGTCAGTGGCTGGTTCAGCTTGCCTTTGGCAACCGAGTTGGCGTAGGCCTGAACGGACTTGTAGCCCGATGCTGCGGGTTCCTGCAAAAAATCGCGGCCCGATACATGGTGATCTGCCAGCACCATGGCGGCACGTGCAATCAGGCCTGCTTTGTGCCAGTATGGAACAGGGTTGGCGATTGGGGACTTGGGTTCCAACTTCTCCAAGAGAACACGGCCTTGCTGCAACAAGGCACCCCAGCGTGCCGTCTCAGCCTTGGCATGGCTCCATTTTTCAGGGCACTGCCAGACCGTTTTTTCCATCGTCAGAGGGAACACCCCGACGTGATTGCGGTGAGGTGACAACACACCAGTGCTCGGTGGTGTGATGTTCTTGAAACCTTCGCCCCGCCGGTCATCGACTGAAAACAACCGGTGATGTGTGGCTACCACCATCAGTGCTGTGGATTGGAAACCGTCCAGCGTCTCAAATGGTCGCCAGCTGTGGTCGTGACGAGCCAGTGCGTCAATGCCTTCTGGCCCATGCTCCCAGTCGTGCCAGGCGGCCAGAAAACCATCCCAATCCAAAGCATGTCGCCTCAGCATGTGGGCCAGTATCCAGGTTGAAATCCATTCGTGGCTGATCGCATCGCGCTCTGGAGCCGCTCGCTTGAGCTTGCCCTGGAAGTGCCTTGTCAGCTTACCCACATCGTGGAACAAGCCACTGAACCCAGCCAGCCAGCGGGTTGAGGCCAGAGCCAGATCAGAGAAATTAGTGTGCTGCATAGGGGCGGATGTTCTCGAACAAAGGCAGAACGTAGTCCTTCAGCTCGTTGTTGTCGTCAGGCAGAACTGGCCGCGCACAGTGGTCGCGTTTGAACTCCACCAGATTCCTTTCGGCCATGCGGATGACGTAAACATCGCCTTTTGGGGTCAACGCAAACTCACGCACCACGGCTTCGATCTGGTCGCGTGTGAGCCGACGATTGAGCGTGACTTGGTAGTCACGCTCTGTCCGCTCTACCTGCAATTGCTTGGGTTCCAACCGCACACCACCAGCGGACTTGAGGCGCTTGCCAAGCAGTGGTTGATGCAACTGAGCATTCAGGATGCGAGCCAACACAAAGGTTTTTTGCTCGGATCCTACTTGTTTGTTGCGCACCTCAATGTCATGCGCTACCAAGCGCCATTGCTGCCCCAGCAACTCCAGCTCCAGCGGCAGCACAGTGCGGGTTTTGCGGGTTTCGCCCAGCCTAAGGCTCACGTATTCAATATCCATGGGGGTACGGGCCAGACAGGCTTTGAACAAAGCCACGATCAGTTGCTGATTTTCTGGGCCTTGATAGACAAACCGGGGCACATGACTGCTGAATGTCGGCTCAAACCGCGTCAATCCCAATGCGTGCGCTGGCGCGCCGTTTTGCATCAGATTCAGAAAAACTGTGCTGCTGGCAGCTTCTGGGGGAGCTGCAAACGGCTGGACATGCACACCCAGAGAAGGGATATACGCCAAATAGTCAGGCCATTGCTCTGCGGCAGCCTGCAAATCTCTTCTGGCTGAGTCACCAGCCACACCAAACGCGTGCATCACCTGAGCACGGGTCACACGGCCCAGCAAACAGGCACGTCGCAAGACAAACAGCTTGCGCTCTTCAGAATTTCCAACATTTGCGCTAATCATCAGCGGTTTATTCAAATTTGTTGATTTTTCAACACAAGACATCGAACTTATTGGTTGAATTGTGTGGTGACAGATTGCATGATACGCACAAGCATTCAGGAGAGGCAATGAATTCAGACCAAGTGGATACAGCACCTAAACAAGCGTTGGAGATGTGGTGGGACCCTCTGGTGCCAGCCGAAAGAGAGAGGCTCCAAGCACTGTATGAGCGCGAACAGCAGGCGTGGCACACATTGAGCCCTGTCGACCAAGGGCAGGCAGATCCCTTGAAAGCTGTTTTGGCGGAGTCGGCCAAACAGTGGTTGTTGACTTTGCATGCCGTGTGGAAATGCAGCTCGTTGCAAACCAAAACTGCAACCCAGACCTTTACCGATCAAGTGGCCACATGGCTCCCGGCCAACCTGGCTTTTCACGAGCTGGATGCTGCTTTGCATGAACATTGCCACCAGGCGTTTCTGCAAATGCTTTGGGAACACGAGCAGACCAAAGCACTTGTTCGCTCTGGGGCCAGTCACAAGAAAGCATTTCTGCAATCGAATGCACTGCAAGAAGCCAATGCGTTTGATGTTCAGGCCGTCTTGCGTACCTTGACACTGGCTGCCTCCAACCCCGAAACTCAGGCCGCGCGACGGCAGACCATTGCGGCAGCCTTGCGCTCGCTCGGGCATTTCACGTCCAAGCCCACACACACATCGGCCCAGGCACTGGGTATCGTGATCGACCCCAAAGCACGCAGCATTGGTCCCTACCTGACGGCAGGCATGCTACAGGAACATGAGCGCCCGCTCATGCTGGACCAAGCGGTCAACGACAACACAGGCAAAACCAGCTTTTGCTTGGATGTGCTCAACGGCAACAGCACTCAGGCCGATGCCGCTACCTCCGCCCTGGTGCGCCAGGTGGCCACAGAGCTGTTTGCCAACGGGTACGAACATGGCACGCACACCATTGATCCACGTTTGCGTCAGATTCTGCTGCCCGCGACAGATGTGGGTCGTTACCGGGCCATCACGCCGCTCACATCCATGGGGCTGTCTGCTTACCTGCACAGCCACTGGCAGTCTAGGCAGCCTGGCGAACAGGGCGCTTCGCAGTCCTTCGGCAAGCTGGTTTTTCATGGGTTTTCCACAACGGCCATGAACAACTTCACGGCCATCCGCAGGGTGCAACACGCTGCCGAACCGGACAAGACCGTGGGCAGCCTGCCCAACCGGGCATGGCTGTTCGAGGTGCCGCGTCTGGACGAGGCCCATGCCGTGCTGACACGCATACGGCACCGGGGCTACCACCTGCATTTACCCAAACCACTGCAGGAACGCCTGTTCGCCGGGTACGTGCGCCATTACGCCATTCTGCACGTGGACACCGTGCGAGCCGTTCACACAGAACAACAGATGTACCGCCCGCTTCTGCGCTTCATGTGGGCCGATCTGCTCCATCAGCGTTCCCAATGCATCGATGCACTCGAAGAGCTGGACGAAGCCGCCCGTACCGCCATCCTGGCTGACGCTGCAAGCCAGACTACTGCCGAGCAATTCTTGCTGGCCGGAATCGCTGGTGAATCTGAACAAGGCGTGCCCTTGCGCCGCTTGAGCACACGCATGGCAAGCCTGCTGTTCAGGCAAGTGGAACAGCTCAAAGACGGTAACGGCAAAACCCTGGGTTTGTCAGTCATCGACCGCCAGCGCTTCATGCGGTGGGCACCTCAAGCCATTGCACACACATTCAGCCAACACTGAGGAGAGACACCCTTGTTCGTATTGATCTCTCGGTTAAAGGCTGCGCATTACAACGCGCAGCAATGCAAAGACATTCTCATGCCGGTGCCCATCCATGCTGCCGTCATGCTGGGGCATGCGCTGGGCGAGCGCCTGGGCAAACCTGTGGGCGGCGTGGCCTTGGTGCTGCACGATGCCCGCATTGAGGAAGAGTGGTTGCCCAAGGCGGGTGGAGGAGGGGAGCGCCTGCTGGCCAACAAACGCGGAGCCACCGCTTTTTATGTGGACAAGCCAAATGGTGGCGGCTATGCCAGTACCTCGCAAACACCTGCGGCCATGTCTTATCAAATGCATGCCACAGCCAACGGCTGCTTCTCGTTGGTATTGGATTTTGGCGATGCCCATGTCACCCAAGAGGAGGTGCTGCCCCAGTTGCGCACCATGCGTTTTGCTGGCGGCACGCTGCAAAACACACCGCGCATTCTGATGGCCCAAACCGAGCCCGAAGTGCTTCAGCAAATCCGCTCAGGCTATCTGGTCATGGATGCATCGGCACGCGCAGCGCAGGCTCTGGAGCAAGGGCAGGAGCCCGCGCATGTGTTTTTGCACAAGCATGCCAACGGATATGTCGTGCCCGCCGTGGTGGGATACCACCTGCTCACGGCCATTTCAGACCAGCGCAAGGGAATACGCAAAACACCAGGCATAGACGTTGAGGGCCACGCATTTGCCGAGTCCATCCTGGGCCTGATCGAATTTCGCCATGTCAACCGCCTCAAATACCCGGCATTGCTTGCGGATTCCGACGTGGATGAAGAAGGACAAACCGAAGACACCAGCGAGCCACTGAACTGGGACTCCCTGGAGTTGGACGACCCAGAACCACCACCTGACAGGCCAGAAGCCCCCCCCGAGCCACATACCCAATCGGCACCGGACAAATCCATTTTCTGGCAGCACGGCTGGACCAACAGCGGCACCAGTTTTCTGATTCAACAGCATTAAGGAGCAACCACCATGGCAACCAAAAAATCAGCCACCACCGACGAAAAAAAGGGCACTGTCGTGTCGGGAATGCGCGGCATCAACGTGTCTGATGCCCCCATGAGCAGCATCCTGGAGCGTGGCAACCTCCAACCCATTGCCGTGATGCGGCACGGCATTCGCGGCACACAGAACCTATCCAAGAACAAGTCTGGCGAAGTCAGCAACATTCAAATCACCGAGACCGCCAAGACATCCCCGGATGCCCTGGGGCTGCACGTCCGGTTTTCGCTACAGACAACCCCACTGCGCAAACTGGTCACGGCTTGCGATCAACCCGAAGTCCGCACAAATATCGACCAGTTTTTGCAAACAGCAGAGAACAGCGAAGAGCTGATGGAGCTTTGCCGTCGCTATGCGCGTCGCATCTTCAGTGGCTCGTTTTTGTGGCGCAACCTCACGCTGGCCCAAAACCTGAACATCGAAGCAACTTGCGAAAACAGGACTGTCAAAGTGGAGGGTGAGCAAGCATTCGCACTGGCGGAGCGAGGGTTTACCGACTACATCGAAGCAGAGCTGACCCTGGCGCAGTGGCTGCAACGCTCATTTGTGACTGAAGCCAGCATTGGTGCAGGCATTGAAATTACCGCGCAAGTGAGGTTTGCCAATACCGGGGCTTTCGAGGTCTATCCGTCCCAGGTGTATGTCAGCAACAAACCATCTGGCTTTGCACGTCCTTTGTACAAGCTCAACCCCATTTCTCCGAGTGAGTTGATGCGCCAGCGCAATGACCAAGACGTGCAAGCATTCATGGACAGTCTTGTCATGGGACAAGCGGCCATCCGTGACCAGAAGATTGGCAACGCCATTCGCACCATCGACACTTGGTATGCAGATGGCAACGTGCCTCCCATTGCCGTCGAACCCAATGGGGCCAGCCTGTCGGCCAATGTGTTTTATCGGGATGTCAAGTCTGGCAAAAGCTTTTTCGATCTGCTCCCACGCATCAAGACACTGACACAGCAGCTACACACCCAGGCAAGCGGCGCACAGCCATCTCCCGAAGCTATGTTCGCGCTGGCTGTCTTCATACGCGGCGGTGTGTTTGGCGATAGCAAATCGGACTGAAGGGAGCCACACCGATGGACCACTACATCGACATCCGTCTGCATACCAACGCAGACATGAGCGTCAAAGAGCTGATGGCCACCCTGTTTTACAAAGTGCATGTCTGGCTGGCCAGGCATGCCCAGGGGCGCATTGGCCTGAGCTTCCCAGAGGCTGATAAAGCACTGGGCACGGTGCTGCGGGTACATGGAACCCAAAACGATCTGCTGATATTTGCAATGGGCGACTGGCG
This sequence comes from Polaromonas sp., assembly GCA_013823635.1. Classification (GTDB taxonomy): domain Bacteria; phylum Pseudomonadota; class Gammaproteobacteria; order Burkholderiales; family Burkholderiaceae_C; genus UBA2334. The sequence continues at coordinate 22,465 of PNML01000044.1, forward strand.
CAGAACCCTACTGCTGTGGATCAGTCAAACGCCGGTGCAACCCGTACCGTCGCATGCCCAGCATTGCAGCGTTGCACGCGTGCAACGCAAGTCAGCCAACAATATGCGCCAGCGAGCCATGCGCCGACATGGACTAACCCTTGAACAAGCCATACAGCGCATTCCCAATACAGCTGTGGAGCCGCTGAACCTACCCCATGTAGACATACCAAGCTCCAGTACAGGCCAATGTGTGCGGTTCTTCATTCGACAGCAGCCTGCCAAGGAACAAGCCCTGGGTTGCTTCAGTGCTTATGGAATGGGACAGACCGGAAAAACCGTGCCTTACTTCAATTGAAGTGCAAGTGGCCAGCTTGGTGGACGGTCAGGCCAAAGATTCATGGTCTTTTGACGCGCTATCGCTTTCTCTTCGTGGCTTTGATGCTCCTGAATCCGAAAATGCCAGTTTGAATGCCGTGGCTGCCTTGCTGGCGCAGGGACTGGCAGGCAAAAGCCATGTGCTGCTGCACGTGACGGCCTTTGTGCGCATGGGCGCGGGCCAGGAGGTGTACCCCTCGCAAGAGCTGATCCTGGACAAAGACAAGGCTGGTAAAAGCAAAACCCTGTACAGCGTCAACGGCGTGGCAGGTATGCACTCGCAAAAGCTGGGCAACGCCATCCGCACCATCGACACCTGGTACACCGGCGCCGCCGACAACGGTCCCATTGCCGTGGAGCCCTACGGCTCCGTCACCACCCAGGGCAAGGCCTACCGTCAGCCCAAAGCCAAAGAAGACTTCTACACCCTGTTCGACCACTGGATCACCAAGGGCCAAGTCCCCGCGCTGGAGCAGCAGCACTTTGTCATCGCCACGCTGATTCGGGGCGGCGTGTTCGGCGACGCAGGCAAAGAGTGAGCGCGCAGGCCATGAACCACTACATCGACATGTGCGTGAGGCCGGACGAAGACTTTCCGGCCAGCCAACTCATGGGCGCGCTGGTCACCCGGCTGCACCGGGCGCTGGTGGCCCACGGCGCGGGTGACATTGGCGTGAGCTTTCCCGACCACAGTGCCCGGTGGCTGGGCAACCGCCTGCGGCTGCACGGCAGCGCCCAGGCGCTGGCCACGCTCATGGCGCAAGACTGGCTCAAGGGCATGCGTGACCACCTGGACCAGACCGCCATCGCCCCAGTGCCCGCCCATGCCCAGCACCGCCAGGTGACAAGGGTGCAAACCAAAAGCAGCCCCGAGCGCCTGCGCCGCCGCCTCATCAAACGCTTGATGGCACGCGAGAACCTGAGCGAGACAGAGGCCTCTCAGCGCATACCCGATGCCGCTGCCAGGCTGGCCGACTTGCCATCGGTGTGGGTGCGCAGCAGCAGCACCGGCCAGGCGTTTCGGCTGTTCATCCGGCACGGGCCGCTGAGTGGAGCGCCCACGTCAGGTGCACCCAGTCCGTTCAACACCTACGGGCTGAGCCAAGGGGCATCGGTTCCTTGGTTCTGACCCTTTGTTACCCTTGTCGGATAGAGGCAGAGAAGTTCTTTAAAAATCAACGGCTTACGGCGCGGGTGAAAAAAAGGGTATCAACCCCTGATTCACCCTAAATTCATTTGCCAACAAGCACTTGAGAGAAAATTTCTCTACCGGACTGCCGCATAGGCAGCTCAGAAAATCGTGAACAAAGAACTCGGCCAGCATTTCAGCCGGACTGCCGCATAGGCAGCTCAGAAACCCATCTGCAAGGCAACGAATCCTTCCGACCCCCGGACTGCCGCATAGGCAGCTCAGAAAAACGTCCACGCCGGACACCTCGGGCACTACACCCGGACTGCCGCATAGGCAGCTCAGAAATGATTCGATCTCCAACACGCTGAACACCATCACCGGACTGCCGCATAGGCAGCTCAGAAAGCATCAAGCCCGGCGACCGGGTTGCACAGGCCCCGGACTGCCGCATAGGCAGCTCAGAAAAATGAACGGGGCAATACACTCTTTTCCGTGCACCGGACTGCCGCATAGGCAGCTCAGAAAACTCGGTTCACGTCGTCTGATGGGCACTTGATCCGGACTGCCGCATAGGCAGCTCAGAAAATCAGCGCGTGGCCTTCGGGCACCTCGAATGCCCGGACTGCCGCATAGGCAGCTCAGAAAATGGCTGCGGTGGTTTGCTGCAATGGGTTGGACCGGACTGCCGCATAGGCAGCTCAGAAATGAATGAATCGCTGGTTGTTGTCGTTCTGGATCCGGACTGCCGCATAGGCAGCTCAGAAACAGCCAGATCACCGTGAGCGGCTGATTGCTTCCCGGACTGCCGCATAGGCAGCTCAGAAAATCGGCTCCAATCAGGCCATCAGGGCTGCATCCCGGACTGCCGCATAGGCAGCTCAGAAAATGTGCCCTGCGCCGTTTTCGTGGGCGTGGCCCCGGACTGCCGCATAGGCAGCTCAGAAAGGAGGTCAAACAAGGGATACTCGCTGTCCTGACCGGACTGCCGCATAGGCAGCTCAGAAAGACTGGGGGCCGGGTGGCGCAGGCTACCTGGGCCGGACTGCCGCATAGGCAGCTCAGAAATATCCGTCGTCCTGACCCTGCCCAGGCTCACACCGGACTGCCGCATAGGCAGCTCAGAAAGGGAATTGCCAGCAGGGCAGACAACCCTGTGACCGGACTGCCGCATAGGCAGCTCAGAAATGCAGGTGCTTGCCCCATGCCTCGGCTTTGCCCCGGACTGCCGCATAGGCAGCTCAGAAAGCAAGCCCGGCCAACTGGAGCAACTGGGAGGGCCGGACTGCCGCATAGGCAGCTCAGAAAGACGGCGTTCACCATGGCGGTGGTGACAAGGTCCGGACTGCCGCATAGGCAGCTCAGAAACAGTGAACATCAACACACGGTCGTCACGGTCGCCGGACTGCCGCATAGGCAGCTCAGAAAGGTGACGTCATCTGTTATGACGAGGTGCAACGCCGGACTGCCGCATAGGCAGCTCAGAAATTGCTCGGCATCAGTGTTCCCGTCGACCCTACCCGGACTGCCGCATAGGCAGCTCAGAAAAGCGCTTGTACGCTGTCGGGCGTGGCGCTCACCCGGACTGCCGCATAGGCAGCTCAGAAATCGACCGGCCCCGTGAAAGACGCGATCCGCTTCCGGACTGCCGCATAGGCAGCTCAGAAATCGGTGGACGATTCGCAGCCACCATCGGCGGCCCGGACTGCCGCATAGGCAGCTCAGAAACAGGTCAACCCCGAGCCTGTCAAGTGTGAAGCCCGGACTGCCGCATAGGCAGCTCAGAAATTTCGATGCTGCGGCGAACATCAAACGGCAAACCGGACTGCCGCATAGGCAGCTCAGAAATGCCCGCACAGCGTTGGAAACGATGGCGAGTCCCGGACTGCCGCATAGGCAGCTCAGAAATGGTCAGGTCTTTGTCATCGGCGGTCTGCTGGCCGGACTGCCGCATAGGCAGCTCAGAAATTGTCAGTGAAGTGGCGATGTTCCCGCAGGAACCGGACTGCCGCATAGGCAGCTCAGAAAAGGCGTAGGCAGCGGTGTCGAACGTGGCCTCGCCGGACTGCCGCATAGGCAGCTCAGAAAGTTGTCCACTGACCGGCGCGACCACTCGCAAACCGGACTGCCGCATAGGCAGCTCAGAAAGCTACAAGCGCGGGGTGAAGACCCTGCAAGCGCCGGACTGCCGCATAGGCAGCTCAGAAATGGAAGAAC